>DDPY01000021.1:0-32604 GCA_002342415.1 Prevotella sp. UBA2456
CGAGGTGGAGCTCACCCATACCCGAGATGATGGTCTGACCACTCTGCTCGTCGGTACGTACGGTGAAGGTGGGGTCTTCCTCGGCCAGCTTAGCCAGACCGTTGTCCAGCTTGGCCACGTCGGCCTGTGACTTAGGCTCAACGGCGATAGAGATCACAGTGTCGGGGAAGGTCATCGACTCCAGCACGATAGGCTTGTCCTCGTCGCAGAGGGTATCACCCGTGCGGATATCCTTGAAGCCTACACCAGCACCGATATCACCGGCATCGATCGACTCCATGGGAATCTCCTTGTTAGAGTTCATCTGGAACAGACGGCTGATGCGCTCCTTCTTGCCCGAACGGGGGTTGAAGACGTAAGAGCCGGCCTTCACGCTACCAGAGTAGACACGGAAGAACACCAGACGGCCCATGTAGGGGTCGGTGGCAATCTTGAAGGCCAGGGCGGCTGTAGGCTCGTCCTCGCTGGGCTTGCGGCCCTCTTCCTCGTCGGTGTTGGGGTTCGTACCCATCACCATATCCACATCAACGGGAGCGGGCAGGAAAGCGCAGACATAGTCCAGCAGGGGCTGTACGCCCTTGTTCTTATACGAAGAACCGCAGATCATCGGCGTGCAGGCCATCGAGATGGTACCCTTGCGGATAGCAGCCATGATCTCGTCCTCGGTAATCGAGTTGGGATCGTCGAAATACTTCTCCATCAGTGCCTCGTCGTACTCGGCAGCAGCCTCGAGCAGCTTGTTGCGCCACTCGTCGCACTCGTCCTTCAGGTCGGCAGGAATCTCCTCCACGTCGTATTCAGCACCCATAGTCTCGTCGTGCCACAGGATAGCCTTCATCTTGATGAGGTCTACCACACCCTTGAAGTTCTCCTCGGCACCGATGGGCACCTGGATGACTACGGGGTTAGCACCGAGGATGTCCTTCATCTGCTGAACAGTCTCGAAGAAGTCAGCACCCGAGCGGTCCATCTTGTTTACATAGCCGATACGGGGCACGTTATACTTGTCGGCCTGGCGCCATACGGTCTCAGACTGAGGCTGCACACCGTCGGCAGCAGAATAGGTAGCCACAGCACCGTCGAGCACACGCAGTGAGCGCTCCACCTCAGCAGTGAAGTCCACGTGTCCCGGAGTGTCAATCAGGTTAATCTTGTACTGCTTGCCTTGCCATGTCCAGTTACAAGTGGTAGCGGCAGAGGTGATAGTGATACCACGCTCCTGCTCCTGGGCCATCCAGTCCATGGTAGCAGCGCCATCGTGCACCTCACCAATCTTGTGGGTTTTACCTGTATAGAACAGGATACGCTCAGAAGTGGTGGTCTTACCGGCATCGATGTGGGCCATGATACCAATATTACGAGTCAAATGTAAATCGCGGTTTGCCATTTCTTTTCCTTATTATCTTTTTACCTAATTGAAATTAGAATCTGAAGTGAGCGAATGCACGGTTAGCCTCGGCCATGCGGTGCATGTCTTCCTTACGCTTGAAGGCGCCACCCTGATTGTTGAAGGCATCCATAATCTCAGCAGCCAGCTTGTCGGCCATCGACTTGCCGCTGCGCTTGCGTGCAAACGAAATCATATTCTTCATCGAGATGCTCTCCTTGCGGTCAGCACGAATCTCGGTGGGAACCTGGAACGTAGCACCACCGATACGGCGGCTCTTCACCTCTACCTGGGGGGTGATGTTGTCCAAAGCCTGCTTCCAGATTTCCAGAGCCGACTTCTCCTCGTTCTGCATCTTGGCCTTTACGGTCTCAAGCGCATTGTAGAAAATCTCGTAAGAGATAGACTTCTTGCCATCGTACATCAGATGGTTCACAAACTTCGACACTTTCTTGTCGTTGAAGACTGGATCGGGAAGGATCACTCTCTTCTTAGGTTTTGCTTTTCTCATTTTTGTTTTTGAAATTTAATTTTGTCTGCGTGGGGCTGTTCTCGTCTCTGCTTCAACGCTCACTCATGAGCATTTACTCAACCTGTCTCGTAACAATATCTCCAGCAAAACAGTTTCTTTTTTCTTTTTTGGAGGCATGGCGGCAAAGCGCCATGCACGAATCCTTTCGGCTTGTAATCCTCTCCGATTACTTCTTAGCCTTAGGACGCTTGGCACCGTACTTCGAACGGCGCTGAGTGCGGCTGGCAACACCAGCGGTATCCAGCGTACCACGCACGATGTGATAACGTACACCGGGAAGGTCCTTCACACGACCGCCACGCACCAGCACGATAGAGTGCTCCTGCAGGTTGTGACCCTCTCCGGGAATGTAACTGTTGACCTCCTTCTGGTTGGTCAAACGAACACGGGCTACCTTACGCATAGCCGAATTAGGCTTCTTCGGGGTGGTGGTGTACACACGTACACACACACCGCGGCGCTGAGGACATGAGTCCAGAGCGGGCGACTTGCTCTTGTCTACGAGCACCCTTCTGCCTTTTCTTACCAATTGTGAAATTGTAGGCATAATAATTGTTTTTTAATTTTGATTATATATTATTTTATTCAAATTCAATCAGTTACACCTTCTGCTCCCTCGCAAAAAGGCGTTTTCGGGCTGCAAAGGTACAAACTTTTCCCGAATCCACCTAATATATAGTGAACAAAAAAACGCCTATTCTATGTTTTTTAACATTAAATAAGCGTTTTAATATTCCTTAACTACGATTCCTGCCTTTTAAGCCTCTCCTTTACCCACGGGGAATGGAGCAATCGTACGGCTTCCCTGGTTGGGAATCTTAATCGGGCCAAACTCGCGCTCATAGCGCACGACATTCTCCTGAAGGGCTCCCAACAGCCTTTTAGCATGCTCCGGAGCCAGTATCACACGGCTCTTCACCATCGCCTTCGACAAACCCGGCAATACGCGGGCAAAGTCTATCACAAAGTCACTCGACGAGTGGGTGATAATGGCAAAGTTGGCATACTCACCCTGAGCCACATCCTGTGGCAGTTCTATCTGCATTTGTCCCTGTGCATTCTGTTCGTTCTGCATCGCTTTATCTCTTTATTATTATATGTTATATGTAAAAACGCTGCAAAGTTAGTATTTTTTGGCGACAACACCAAAGGAAACGGGGAAAAACCGTTAAAAAAGCATAAGCCGCTGTAATCTCGCCACACCGTTGAGCGTCTATACAGCGAAGAAATCGTAACTTTGCACTTAACATCGAACATGTTGGTGCGTATAAAGGACAACAAACAAAAACAAACCAAAAGATGAAGAAACAGATTCTGACAACCCTGCTGCTGGCCGTCACAGGCACCCTGCTCGCACAGGAGACCCACTATCACAAGGGCCTGCGCTCACAGGAAGAGAACAACAAATATGGAACCGTAGCAGCCGATCCGAACTTCAGCGGAGGCGGAGGAGTCTACTGGACCCGCACCCGCAATGTCGACGATGCCGCCATCACCCATGAGTCACGCGAAGACTCCATAGCACGGCGCGAGAACTTCAAGCGCCTCTGCCGCCTGGCCTACGATGCCTATGAGGATGGCGATGCGGTGAAAACCGTGCAATACGGTGACAGTGCCCTGAGCACACGCTACCACACCGCCGACCTCTACTTCTTCATGGGAGTGTCGTTCGAGAAGCTCGGCAGCTATGACGAGGCCGACTGGAGCTATCGTCACGCCTTAGGAGCCGGCTATCCGGGAGCACTCAATGTCTACAACGACTTCAAGGCCCGCCAGAAGCAGCGAAAGGCCGAGGCCAAGCTGCGCAAGAAGCTCGAGAAGCAGCAGCGGAAGCGCCAACAACAGCAATAGCGGCACAGCGGAACGCTTTAGGCTCTTTTCAGCCTCCTTTCAGCCTGCTTATAGCCTGCTTATAGCCTGCTTATAGGCATACTCTTGAGTAAGGCTGTAAGCAGGCTGAAAGCAGGCTGAAAGCAGCCTAAAGCGAGTGAGATTGCTCCCACCGAAGAATAAAATCCCGCTGGCCCGACTTCCGCCACGCGGGCATAGTTTTAATTGAACACAAAGACACAAAGTTCTTCAAATCACAAAAAGTAGGTATTGTGTTTTCCTGCAAATCGTAGTACCTTTGCACATAAATTGAAAGATGAATGCAAAATCTACGAACTGTTTCTATAGGACTGTTGCTGATATTCCTACAAACTGCTGTGGCACAAACGGTTTTGCGCGGTCTGGTGACAGACGGCGAGACGCATGAGCCCATCATTGGAGCCACCATTGCCGACGGCAAGAAAGGCAAGCCTCTTGCCGTGACAGGAGCCGACGGGCGTTTCCAGATACCTAAAAACGATTACTCACTATTGAGGATCAGCTATATTGGCTATAAGACGCTTGTCACCGCCCCGACGAAGGACGGCCGCTACCAGCTGATGTCGGAGATTAGCAAGATAGGCGAGGTGGTGGTGACGGCTCAGGAGAGCCACGGGCTGGCCACCGCGTCAAAGATTGAGCGCCATGCCATGGAGCACCTGCAGCCGTCGAGCTTCACCGACCTGCTGGAGCTGCTGCCAGGCGGTCGGACCCAGAATCCATCCCTGTCGGCTCCCAACACCATCAGCCTGCGCGAGGCCACACAGGGTGGAGGCCAGTATGCCACCTCGTCGCTGGGCACGAAGTTTGTGATGGACGGTGCCCCGATATCCACCAACGGCAACATGCAGTATCTGAGCGGTGCCTGGGACACGCAGGCCACCACACGCGACTACACCAACAGCGGTGTCGACATGCGCAGCATCTCAACGGACGAGATACAAAGTGTCGAGGTGGTACGCGGCATCCCGTCGGTGGAGTATGGCGACCTGACCAGCGGACTGGTGAAGATAGAGCGCAAGAAGGGCGGTCACGACCTGAACTTCCGCCTGAAGGCCGACATGGGCTCCAAGCTGTTCTATGCCGCCAAGGGACTGGAATGGAAGGAGCGGCGGCTGAGCCTGAACCTGAGTGCCGACTATTTAGATGCCAAGGCCGACCCCCGCAACCGGTTGGAGAACTATCGGCGCGTGACCTTCTCAGCCCGGCTGCACAAGACTTGGGAAAAGGCCGGCTACAGCCTGGGGCTGTCGACCCATGCCGACTATACGGGCTCGTTCGACAATGACAAGGAAGACCCCGACCTGAACAATCATGCAGAAGACAGCTATAAGTCGCAGTACAACCGCATGGCACTGATGGCAGCCCTGCAACTGAAGACGAAGCGGCAGCAATGGCTGAAGTCGGCCAACCTGACCTTGTCTGCAGCCTACGAGCACGACCTCATAGAGCGCACACGGCTGACCCAGTTGCAGCGTCTGCAGATAGCCGCAACGACCCGTGAAGAGGGCGAGAGCGATGCCGTCATCCTGCCCTATACCTATACCGCTTCACACAGTGCCGACGGCAAGCCGCTGAACCTCTTCCTGAAAGCCAATGCCACCCTGCAGGTGCCCAGCCGGCTGCTGGCCAACAGCCTGCTGATAGGTGCGGACTGGAACATGGACAAGAACTATGGTGACGGTCAGGTGTTCAATCCCTTGCTGCCACTCTACCCGGGCATGTCGGCACGCCAGCGCAAGTTGTCGGACATTCCTGCCAACCATACCCTGTCATTCTATGCAGAAGAGAATCTCAAGGTGCCCATGATGGGCGGTTCACTGGAGATGGTGGCCGGTGTGCGTGCAGCCACCATGCCGGGACTGCCCTCCGACTATGCCATGCACGGACGGTTCTATGCCGACCCCCGCTTCAACATAGGCTTCAACTTCCCCAGATTCGGACTATGCGGGCTGCCGACCTTCGTCAGGCTCTCTACTGGCTGGGGCATGCACACCAAGAACCCTACCATGGAGCAGCTGTTCCCTGACAAGGTGTATATGGACCTGGTGGAGCTGAACTACTATCATGACAACCCCGACTACCGCCGCATCCGACTGATGACCTACATCCGCGACCCCCATAATCCAGAGCTGAAGCCCGCCCGCAACAAGAAGTGGGAAATCTCGGCCGATGTCAATGTCGGTGGCAACCGCCTCTCGGTCACCTACTTCCGCGAGAACATGTCCTCCGGTTTCCGTACGCAGTCGAGCTACCAGCCATACAGCTTCAAGCGTTACGACACCTCGGGCATTGATGCCGCGACACTGACCAGCCAGCCCGACGTGGCCCTGCTCCCTTATGAGGAACGACAGGAACTGTTGGGCTATAGCATCTATACCAACGGAAGCCAGACGCTGAAACAGGGTGTGGAATACACGCTAGAGACCAAGCGCTTCCCCATCATCCTGACCCGACTCACCGTCAACGGTGCCTACTTCCGCACCACCTATCGCAACTCGCTGACCGAGACCTATAGGCCCTCGCAGGTGGTCGACGGTGAACAGATACAATATGTCGGTCTGTACAAGGACGATGGCGGTAATGTGTATGAGCGCATGAATACTAACTTCACCCTGGACACCGACGTGCCCAAGCTGCGTCTGGGCTTCTCGGTGTCGGCACAGTTCCTGTGGTTCACCACCTCGCAGCGCAATGCCATCAGCAACTACCCCGACCAGTATATCGCCCCCGACGGCACTATACACGACTGGCAGGAGGGCGACGAGAGCGACCCCTACCTACGCTGGCTGGTGCGGAAAAACTCAGACGAGGTGTTTGAGAAGCAGCGCGTGCCCATGTCGATGAACCTGAACTTCAAAGTCACGAAGAAGCTGCTGCGCGACCGTCTGAACATTGCCATGTTCTGCAACAAGATATGGGACTATACCCCCGACTATGAGAGCAACGGGGTAACCATCCGCCGCTCGGTGACTGCCTACTTTGGACTCGAAATGAATGTGAAACTATGAAACGAATCTTATATATAATAATAGGTATGATAGGCTGCTGTGCCGTCAGTGCCTGCCATCAGGACGAGGACGACATCTTTGCCGCTGCCGACATCACCCTCTCGGCCGGCGACACGGTGACCATTGAGCGCATACAGGGTACAGCCAGCCTGACCAACCTCAACTCGAAGCAGGTGACAACGACATCAGACTTCGATGTAGCCACCCTGCACCTGACACTGCTCCGCAGCAGCTACAGTGCCGATGTAGAAGGACTGGTGCGCTACCGCAATGCCCGCGGCGAGGTCTACACCAGGCACATGCGTGCCCACAGCGACTATATAGCCTTGGACAAGAAAGGCAGCAATCAGGCAGTATTGGATATTATATTCTTGGAATGATGAACAGTCGACACTACATGATATTATCGATGCTGATGCTCAGTCTGTCTGCAGCCGCCCAAGGCAGCAGCACGACACGCAGTGACAGTGTGGCGGCCCTACAGGAGCATACCGACATGTGGCAGACCGTCGGTGCCCCTCACCGACAGAATCCCGCCCTGCACGGTACGGCTTTCGCCTCGTCGTTCTCACAGCTCTATGTCGAAGCCGACTGGCAGCACGCGAACAAGGCTTTCGTACCACAGGAAGGCAAGGGCCATCTGCTGCCCTCGGCCAATGTCGACACCTACCTGCGGCTGTCGGACCGCACTGCTGTCTGGGGACACGCCTCCTATCTGAACGGCAAGCAGCACGATGTGACATGGAACTCTACCACCGACTACCGGCTGCTGCAGCCGTATGTGCTCGCCGACACCCTGGGCGGCGACACACAGCGGGAACGGTACCGCTTCGAGGGAGGCTATGCCACCCATCTGGGCCGCTGGCTCTTAGGAGCCGAGATGCTGTTCCGGGCCGACCACGAATATCGCGATGTCGACCCCCGCATGCGAGGCATTGTCAACGAGCTGACCCTCCGCTTCGGTGCCGGATACGAGACCGGGGGCTATTACTGGGCTGCCGCTTTCGAGGGCAACATCTACAAGCAGCGCAACAGTGTGGACTTCTATCGCGAGCTGGGAGTCATTCCCGAATATCAGATGACAGGACTGGGCACGGAGTATGCACGCTTCTCGGGTGACAAGCGGTCACTGCACTATGAGGGCGGCGGCACGCGCCTGATGCTGGATGCCCAGCCGCAGGGGGGCAGCGGACTCTACGGCCACCTGACATGGGGCCAGCACCGCTACCACCGCCTGATAGTAGAAAACTATACGCTCCCACTTACCGACCTCTATACACAGAAGATTCAAGGTGTAGCAGGATGGAAGCGCGAGCGTGAAGACAGGCTGGCCATCTTCGCCCATGTGGAATACCAGAAGCGCAGCGGTGACGAACACATTATCGGAACCTCGGCCACGTCGTCGTTTCCAGACATGGGGGTGCTCACCATGTATAAGAACCACCGGCTGACTACATCGCTGACGGCACTCTACGGCACCCCTGCATGGCATGCCGAGGCGTGTATGGGCTATCGCATCAACAGCGAGGAGTATGTCTATCCCAGCCGCCGGCTGAAGGCGGCCCACCTCTACGGACAGCTCCAGGGCGAGCGATTCGTCAAGGCTTCTGCCCGCCTGCTGCTCTCCGCCCGTCTGCAAGGCTTCTATGCAGCTCGCGTGAGCGACGAGATGGCCATGCCCTTTGCCGACATGCAACCCGCCATCGCCCGGCTGATGCACCACACCTACGACTTTGCCAAGGCCAACTACGGCGGACTGTCGGCGCGGGTGCGCGGTGACTACTGCATGCAGGGCTATGCGCTCTTTGCACAGGTTGCCGGGGGCTTCGTCGCCTCCTCGGCATCGGCCACCCAGCTGTCGGCCTCACTGATGCTGGGCATCACGTTTTAGTAACTTTTTTATCATCACTAAAAATAATAATAACAAAAAACAAGACAACAATGAGAAAGAACATTTTCCGGAGCGCCCTGATGCTCCTCGCCGTGAGTGCAGCTTTCGTATCGTGCAGTAAGGATGACGGTCCCACCATCGTGAAAAACGGCACTGTGACCTTAGAGATGCCCATCAATGTAAGCGACGTGGTGCTTAACAGTTTCTCGGGTACCGCCACCAACGTGCAGAGCGGCAAGGTGACCACCCTGACCACCCCCACCAAGAACGGCAACAACTATGTGATTACCATCCCTGAGCTGGAAGAGGGTTCCTATAACATTTCGGCCAAGGGTAACATCTCGTTCCTGAAGGGCGGAGTGGCCGGCACCACCGACTTTGAGGTGCAGAACAACGGTGTGAGCGTCTCTGAGAAGAGCAACACCCTGAAGATGGCCGTCAACTCGTTCCAGGCCGAGGGCGGTTTCGTCATCAGCGAAATCTTCTACACCGGCACCACCACGCCCGAGGGCAAGCAGTATTCGGGCGGTGACGGCTACATGATCATCACCAACAACTCGGATGTCACACTCTATGCCGACAGCATTGCCGTGCTCGAGTCGCAGTTCCTCACCACCGACAAGCAGGACTATACACCCGACGTGATGAACGAAGCCTTCTCGGTGGAGGCCGTCTACATGATTCCCGGCAGCGGCACCAGCGTGGCCGTAGCTCCCGGTGAGAGCCTCACCCTGGCCATCAATGCCATCAACCACAAGGAGGCCAATGCCAACTCCATCGACCTGAGCAATGCCGACTTTGAGTTCTATGATGTATCGTCGAACCCCAACATCACCGACCCTGACGGCAAGGCACCCAACCTCGACAAGTGGTACTGCTACACCGCCAGCATCTTCGGATTCCACAACCGCGGCTACCACTCGTATGCCATTGCCAAGATGCAGGGTGACAAGGAGACATGGCTGAAGGACTATGCCTACACCGCTGAGTACACCTTTACCTTCAACGAGTACTCGTTCCCCATGTCCACCGACACCTACAAGGTGCCCAACAGCTGGATACTCGATGCCGTCAACCTGAGTGTCGAGTCGGAGTTCCAGTGGATTGTCACCGCAGCCTCGCTGGATGCCGGATGGACTTACTGCGGCAAGGTGGATCGCGACCAGACCCGCTACAACAAGTCGGTCATCCGCAAGCAGGATGCCAACGGCAAATATGTGGACACCAACAACTCGACCAACGACTTCACCCCCGAGGCTCAGCCCTCGCTTTTGAAATGAAGATGAAAAGACAACTGTTACAGCTTTTGGCTCTTGTGCTGCTGCCCCTCGGGGCGGCGGCACAGTTGCCCTCCGACCCGTCCATCCGCATGGGACGGCTCGACAACGGACTGACCTACTACCTGCGCCATAATGCCAAGGAGGCAGGACTGGCCGACTTCTATATTGCACAGCGCGTGGGCAGCATCCTCGAGGAGCCCCGCCAGCGCGGACTGGCGCACTTCCTGGAGCACATGGCCTTCAACGGTACGAAGCACTTCTCCGGCAAGGACGGCCACTTAGGCATCGTGCCCTGGTGCGAGACCATCGGTGTGAAGTTTGGTGCCAACCTCAATGCCTATACCTCGGTGGACCAGACGGTCTACCACATCGGTTCGGCACCGCTGAAGCGCGAGGGCATCCTTGACTCCTGTCTGTTGGTGCTCAACGACTGGAGCCACTATATCCTACTGGAAGACAAGGAGATAGACAAGGAGCGCGGTGTCATCCACGAGGAGTGGCGCACACGACGTGCCGGTATGGCAATGGCGCGACTGCAGGAAGACGCGATGCCCATCATCTATCGCGGTTCGAAATATGAGGACTGTCTGCCCATCGGCTCGATGGACATCGTAGACCACTTTGCCTATCAGGACCTGCGCGACTACTACCAGAAGTGGTATCGCCCCGACCTGCAGGCCATCATTGTGGTCGGCGACATTGATGTCGACAAGGTGGAAGGGAAGATCAAGGCACTCTTCTCGCAGATTCCCAAGCCCGTCAATCCTGCCAAGCGCATCTACTATCCCGTGCCCGACAACGACCGCATGATCACCGCCGTGCTCAAGGACAAGGAACAGCCGATTGTCATGGCTCACCTCTATATGAAGCGCGATGCCACCCCCGATGACCAGAAGAACTCGGAGCAGTATCTGCGTGCCGACTATGTTGACGGACTCGTCAGCTACATGATGAACGGGCGCTTAGGTGACCTGCGCCAGCAGGCCAACCCGCCGTTCCTCAGTGCCTCGGGCCATGCCTCGACCTTCTTCGTCAGCCGCACCAAGGAGGCTTTCTCCATGTCGGTGAGCTGTAAGCAGGACGACATCTTAGGCGGCATCACCGCAGCAGTGGCCGCAGTGGAGCGTGCCCGACAGCATGGATTCACACAGGCAGAACTTGACCGCGCCAAGAAGATTACACTGACGGCTGCCGAGCGTCGCCACAAGGAGCGCAACGAGCGCCGCAACGGATACTTCGTCAACCGCTGTGTGCGCCACTTCCTGACGGCCGAGCCGTTAGTATCGGAGGAGTTCGAGCTGCAACTGTCGCAGCGACTGGACCGCGAGGTCACCCTCGACGAGGTGAACCGCGCTGCCCGTGAGCTCATCAGTGACAAGAACCAGGTGTGTGTGCTCTATGCCCCCGACAAAGAGGGTGTCACACTGCCCACCGGTGAACAGCTCGAACAGACCGTACTCGCCGCCCAGCAACAGCAATACGAAGCATATACCGAGAAGAAACTCGCCGACCAGCTCATCAGCCAGCTGCCCAAGCCTGGGCGTATCATCAGCGAGAAGCCCTTTAAGCACGGCTTCACCGAGATGACACTCTCCAACGGCATGAAGGTCTATGTACGCTCTACCGACTTCACCGCCGACCAAGTGCAGATGACAATGAAGGCCGAGGGCGGAACATCGCTCTATCCCGACGAAGACATCGCTAACTTCTCGCTCATCTCGAGCAGCATTACCGAGGCCGGCGTGGGACAGTTTGATGCCACCACACTGCGCAAGATGCTCACGGGCAAGGCCGTACGCGTCAATCCGTCGGTAAGTTCGCGCGGACAGAGCATCAGCGGAGGCGGTTCGGTGAAGGACATCAAGACGATGTTCGAGCTGACCTACCTCTACTTCACACAGCCCCGGCGCGACACAACGGCCTTCCGCGGACTCATCAACCGCACACGCTCGTTCCTGAGCAACCGCAATGCATCACCGCGTGTCGACTACAACGACTCGATACGTGCCATCCTCTACGGACATCATCCGCGCATGGAGCCTGTCACACAGCAGGTCATTGACCGTGCCGACTACGACCGTATCCTCCAGATATACAAGGAGCGCTTCAGTGATGCCTCGAACTTCAAGACCGTCATCATCGGCCATGTATCCCTCGACGAACTGCGCCCCCTACTCTGCCAGTATCTCGCCACCCTGCCCACCACGGGCAAGCACGAGACCACCGACTGGAGCCGCATACCCCGCATCATAGACGGAGCATCTACCCATGTATTCCGCAAGCCTATGGCCACCCCGCTGGCCAATGTCAGCATCTACTATACCGCCGATGTGCCCTTCACCCCGCAGAGTGACCTGGAACTGGACTTCCTCAAGCGTTGCCTCTCTATCGCCTATACCGACTCCGTGCGCGAGGAGAAGGGCGGCACCTATGGTGTGAGTGTAGACTTCGACCTCGACCGCGACGAGCGCCCCAATGCCTCGCTGCGCATTTCGTATAATGCCGATCCTACGCGCTACAAGGAGCTTAACCCCATCATCTACAAGCAGCTGCAACACATTGCCGACAACGGTCCCGCAGCCACAAGCATGGACAAGGTTCGCCAGTATCTCACCAAGCAGTATGCACAGCTTGCCATTGATGACGGCTATTGGGACTATGTCATCTGGCACGAGCTGGATGACAGTGCCGACTTCGACCTGAGATACTGCCAGATGGTAGAGCAGATGACTGCCGACAAGGTGCAGCAGATGGCCCGCCGACTGCTCGACTCCAAACGCTGCATTGAAGTCACGATGCTCTCAGGAGAACCGAAGGAAGCTCTCTTCCACATCGATGACATGCACTGCCAGAAGTGTGCGAAGCGCATCCGCGGCCGACTGCTCCGCCAGACGGGCATCGACAGCATGGAGGCTGACATCCGCCACCACAACATCACTGTCCGCTTCGACGGAAGCCAGCAGACGGCAGACAGCATCCGTACCCTCATCACGCGTATCGGCTACACACCCGTAGGAGCCTGCCGCTGTGGCAAGGGGGCCTATGCCTACTTCCTCATCCCTGCCGACCAGGCCATCCCGCAGACCATTGACCGCGTGAAGGCCATCAAGGGTGTCCACGATGCCAATGTAAGCAGCCTGCGCAAGTCGCTGGCCGTGAAGTATCATCATCAGGAACTCACTGAGGAACAGCTGTTGGCGGCTCTCCAGCAGGCAGGCATCCAGGCCGCACTGCCCAAACCCCATCAGTGCAGTGAAAAGAAATAACCGAGAAACGCAAATCGGGCATTGGACATTGAAATGCCCCTCTTGAGAATAAAAAATGGGCTGACTGCTTGGTCAGTCCATTTTTTTTTCGTACCTTCGCAGGCGAAAACGCTTGCCCTGATAGTTAAATGGATATAACAAGGTCCTCCTAAGACTTAGTTCCGCGTTCGATTCGCGGTCGGGGTACTGAAGCGAAAGCAGGAGGAAAAGAAAAATTGCAGCATGATGAAGAAAATAGTATGCTTTATGCTTGGGCTGCTGGCAATGGCCGGCTGCGGAACGGATGACAATGCACCTGCTGCTGAGCCGGAGGCTGCCATTGTGGTATCGACAGAGAAATACTCATGGGATGCTACCGTCACCGAACAACAGGTGGAAATGACGGCTAAGAGCCGTTGGACGGCGAAGAGCAATGTGGGCTGGTGTGAGCCCTGGAAGTCGTCGGGCGATGCCGATGACAAGCTGGTGCTCTGGGTGAGTCCCAACATCACAGGTACGGCACGTAGCGGAGAGTTGAAGGTGACCAGCGGCGGCGAGACGAAGACCATCCGCCTGGAGCAACCTGCCTACAGCGGGTCGGTGGACAACTACGAATACAAGTTGCCTGTGGTGTTCCATGTTCTATGGAAAGACCGCAACGACGACAAGCAGTATGTGAAGAAAGGCCGGCTGGCAGAGATTATCAAGAAGGTGAACAAGCTGTATAGCGACAATGGTGTGAAGGTGCAGTTTGAGATGGCGAAGTACGACGAGGACGGCAACGAGCTGGAGGAGGCCGGTGTGATGCGCCACGAGGTAGACTTCGACGACTTTGATCCGGAAGTCTTTCTGTCGGATGACCCCAGTGCAAAGCCGTATGCAAAACTTGGACAGAACTACAAGCGATTCATCAACCTCTATACATTCAAGTTTGGCGGTGATGGTGAAGACGTGCTGGGCATCTCGCCCCTGCCAATGATGCCGAAGAAACATCCGCTGGACAGCCTAGCCACACAGGACGGACTGGAGAATTACACGCATGTGAGTACACCCTGGGGCTGCTGCATCAACAACGAGTCGCTCTACTCGGAGTCGGACAAATACTACAAACAGGATGACATCATCGTAACGGTGGCCCATGAGTTAGGGCACTACTTGGGACTGCTGCACACCTTCTCGCAGAACGGCTGCGAGGAAGATGATGCCTGCAGTGACACGAAGCTGAGCAACTATCCCTGGTATTTAGAGACCCTGGAGCAGCGCATCGCGGAGCAGTTGGAAGCAGACCCAGACTATCAGTTCAACCTGATAGACCTGACCAACCGACTGGACTGTATCTCGAACACGTGGTTCAATGCCGACAACATCATGGATTATGCCTATTGCCTGAGCAATGTGTTTTCCAAGCAGCAGACAGCTCGCATGCGCCATGTGCTCTACTACTGTGCGATGCTCAACGGACCGAAGCTCGAAGACTACCTGTCGGCCAGCCGCAGTGTTTCGCGCGGTGCATCGGCACAGGAGATTCCACAGGTGCTGTCCGGATGCCCATCGCGCCCGACGATAACAAAGTGGGCAACGGTGGGCCGCTAAAGGAAAACGGATGATTTGAATCCCCCCCTATCCTATCGTTTCTGCTGGAAGAAGTCTTGCATCAGCTGGCGGCATTCGTCTTCGAGGATACCGCCAGTGACACTACAGCGCGGATGCAAGGCCCGCGGAGCATAGTCGCTGAAGCCCCGCTTCACATCGCGACAACCGTAGACGACACGCGGAATCTGGCTCCACCCCAAGGCTCCGGCACACATGGTACATGGTTCGACGGTGACATAAAGCGTGCAGTCGGTGAGATATTTTCCTCCTAACTCGTTGGCAGCAGCGGTGATGGCCTGCATCTCGGCATGTGCCGTCACATCGTGCAGGGTCTCGGTGAGATTGTGAGCACGGGCAATGACATGATCCTGACAGACCACCACGGCACCAATGGGTATCTCGCCCTCATCGAAGGCCATTCGTGCCTCGGCAAGCGCCTTGCGCATATATAGCTCGTCTTTCTGTTCCTGCTCCATATCCCTTCCTTCTCACCTCTTACTTCTTACCTCTCACCTCTTATTTACAAAGTCTGCACCCTTCACACTTGTTGAGTTCGCCGCGGAAGCGCTTCTCGACGAGATGGTGCAGACGGTCGCGCAACGGCATCAGTTCCATCTTGTCTATAACCTCGTTGATGAAAGCATTCTGGAGTAGCATCTTCGCCTCGTGGAGCGAGATGCCGCGCTGCTGCATATAGAAAAGGGCTGCATCGTTGAGCTGTCCCACGGTGGAGCCATGAGCACACTTCACATCATCGGCATAAATCTCGAGCATGGGTTGGGTGTACATGCGAGCCTCGCGGGTAGCACAGAGATTCTGGTTGGTCATCTGTGAGGAGGTCTGCTGGGCACCATGTTCCACCAGCACTCGTCCTGCAAAGGCTCCTGTAGCCTGCCCGTCGAGCACATACTTATAGAGCTGCTGCGAGGTGCAGTGGGGCACGCGGTGGGTGATGAGCGTATTGTTGTCGACATGCTGCTGCTTGTCGGCAATCACGCAGCCATAACACTGACACTCAGCTCCCTCACCCGAGAAGGTGAGGTCAAGACGATTGCGCGTGATACCATTATGGAGCGTGATGACATTATGATTGACATGACTGTCGCGCTGCTGGTCGATATAGACATTGCTCAGGCGGACATTCTTGGCATGGGTCTCCTCTAGACAGTAGAGGTCGAGGGAAGCACGGTCGCCCACATGAGCCTCGATGACCTGCGTGGCTAGAAAGTGACGGTCATCGGCAGCATGGTCGCAGAAGAGCATCTTCAGTTCGGCATCGGGCTCCAGAACAATGAGCACCCGCCGGTTGACCATCAGGTCGACATCGGCGCGGAGGATATTGATGACCTGAATGGTACGGTCGACCTTGACACCACGGGGCACATAGACATAGAGTCCGTCCTGTGCGAGCATGGTGTTGAGATGACTCACGGCATCGTCGCTTTGGGCAGCGAGGCGATTGTAGAGCTCGGTGGCATGCTCACGGAGCGAGCCGATGACCACTCCCTCGGGCAGACGGCCCTTGGGCTGCACCTGCGAATAGAACTGGTCGTTGACCACGAAATAGAGCGAGGTGGACAGGTTGGGGACATCGCAGCGGAACGCCTGGTAGGGATCGACGGGGATATTCAGCCGATTGAGGTTGAGCCCGTAGTTGGGTGCAAAAAGCGCCTGGATATCGGTGTATTTGTATCGTTCGACCTTCCGCGTAGGAAATCCCATCTGCGAGAAGCGCTCGTAGGCAGCATCGCGCTGGGCGTTCATCACCTCCGACGAGTGCTGACAGATCAGCGGCCTCGCCTGCTGGTATAGCTCAATATATTGTTGTTCGCTGTTCATTATTCCTCTCCTATCTCTTCCTTGATCCAGTCATAGCCGTGCTCCTGAATCTGGTTGGCCAGCTCAGGACCGCCGGTCTTCACAATCCTGCCTTTATATAATACATGGACATACTGCGGACGAATCATCTCCAGCAGACGGTCGTAGTGGGTAATCACGATGCACGAAGTCTCCGGAGTCTGAAGCTTGTTCACACCCTCGGCCACAATGCGCATAGCATCGACATCAAGTCCGGAATCGGTCTCGTCGAGGATGCTGAGCTTGGGTTCCAGCATGGCCATCTGGAAGATCTCGTTGCGCTTCTTCTCACCGCCGCTGAAGCCCTCGTTCACCGAGCGATTGGCCAGCTTCGAGTCGAGCTCCACCACCTTGCGCTTCTCACGCTGCAGCTTCAGGAACTCGGCTGCATTCATGGGTTCCAGCCCTTGATACTTGCGCTTCTCGTTGATGGCGGCCTTCATGAAGTTGGTCATCGACACCCCAGGAATCTCCACAGGATACTGGAACGAGAGGAACAATCCCTCGTGAGCCCGATCCTCGGGTTTCATCTCGAGCAGGTTTTTGCCATTAAACCATGCCTCGCCCTCCGTCACCTCGTAGAGCGGGTTGCCCACGAGCACTGCCGAGAGTGTCGACTTGCCCGAGCCGTTAGGTCCCATGATGGCATGTGTCTCACCGTCATTGATTACCAGATTGATGCCCTTCAATATCTCCTTCTCGCCGATACGGGCGTGTAAGTTCTTTACTTCTAACATATTGTTTTGTTATTTTTTTTTATTTTCATTTGGGCCCCGACATGTCGAGCCCGCTTTATCCCACCGTCCCTTCTAACGAGACACTGAGCAATTTCTGGGCCTCAACGGCAAACTCCATCGGCAGCTTCTGCAGCACTTCCTTGGCATAGCCGTTGACAATGAGCCCTACGGCTTGTTCGGTGGAGATACCTCGCTGGTTGCAGTAGAAGAGCTGGTCTTCACTGATCTTGCTCGTCGTGGCCTCGTGCTCGAAGATAGCAGTATCGTTGTGTACATCCATATAGGGGAAGGTATGTGCCCCGCAGTTGCTGCCTAAAAGCAACGAGTCACACGAGGAGTAGTTGCGAGCATTATCAGCATTCGACGTGGCGCGTACCAGTCCGCGATACGAGTTCTGCGAATGTCCAGCCGAGATACCCTTCGAGATGATGGTCGACTTGGTATTCTTGCCCATGTGGATCATCTTCGTACCTGTGTCGGCCTCCTGATAGTTGTTGGTGACGGCTACCGAGTAGAATTCCGCCTGTGAGCGGTCGCCTCTTAATATACAGGAAGGATATTTCCAGGTGATAGCCGAGCCAGTCTCCACCTGTGTCCAAGAGAGCTTGGAGTCCACACCGCGCAGGTCACCGCGCTTGGTGACAAGGTTGAGCACACCACCCTTTCCGTTCTCATCACCGGGATACCAGTTCTGAACGGTGGAGTATTTCACCTCGGCACGGTCCATCACAATAATCTCGACAATAGCAGCATGCAGCTGATTCTCGTCGCGCATCGGTGCCGTACAGCCCTCAAGATATGACACATAGGAGTCGTCGTCGGCAATAATCAGTGTCCGTTCAAACTGTCCCGTATTGCGGGCATTGATGCGGAANNTCCATCGGACAGCGCACACCCTTGGGAATATAGACGAATGAACCGTCGGAGAAGACGGCACTGTTGAGGGCAGCGAAGAAATTGTCGCGATAGGGCACCACTGTTCCTAAATATTGCCGCACCAAGTCACCGTGCTCCTTGATGGCCTCGCCAATAGAGCAGAAGATGACACCCTTCTCGCGGAGCTTCTCCTTGAAGGTGGTCTTCACCGACACGGAGTCCATGATGGCATCGACGGCGGTATTGCCACTGAGGGCCAGGCGCTCCTCAAGGGGGATGCCCAGCTTGTCGAAGGTCTTCTCAAGTTCTGGGTCGATGGCCGACGATGAACCGTCGGGCACACCCGCCTTACCGTCGGCTTTCTTTGCCGTCGGATCAGCATAATACGAGATGGCCTGATAGTCAATGGGGGGCACATGCACATGCCCCCATTTCGGCTCCTGCTGCTCCTGCCAATAGCGGAAGGCGCGCAGGCGGAAGTCGAGCATCCAGTCAGGCTCACCCTTTTTAGCAGAGATGAGGCGAACGACCTCCTCGTTCAGCCCCTTCTCGATGATTTCAGTATGTACGTCCGTAGTGAATCCGAACTCATATTTCTGCTCGGCCACCTGACGGACGTACTCGTTATTCGTATTCTTCTCCATATTCTTTCAACAACGGATTGTACGGATTTCAGTATTTTTTAGTGTAATCCGTTGTACCAATAAAAATCAGAGTTTCTGCTCTACTTCGATTTCTGTGAAGGTCTCAATGATGTCGCCCACCTGAATATCGTTGAAGTTGACCAGCGAGATACCGCACTCCAGACCGGTGGCCACTTCCTTGGCATCGTCCTTGTAGCGCTTCAGGGCATCGATGTTGGCTGTATGGATGACAATACCGTCGCGAACCACACGGGCCTTGTCCTTCGAGTGTACCTTACCCTCGACAACCAAGCCGCCGGCAACGGTACCCACCTTCGAAATCTTGAACACCTGCTTGACCTCGATCTCACCGGTGACAATCTCCTTCTTCACCTTGTCGAGCATACCCTGCATCGTAGACTTCACCTCGTCGATGGCATCATAGATAATGCTGTAGGTATTGATCTCGACACCTTCGCGCTCGGCCAGACGGCGTGCCTCGCCAGAGGGACGCACCTGGAAGCCTACAATGATAGCCTCTGAGGCACTGGCCAGCATGACATCGTTCTCTGAAATCTGACCCACGGCCTTGGCAATGACATTGACTTGCACCTTCTCGGTAGACAGTTTGATGAACGAGTCGGAAAGTGCCTCGATACTTCCGTCGGTATCACCCTTGACAATGATGTTCAACTCGTGGAACTCGCCCAGGGCAATACGATGCGAGAGCTCGTCGAGACCCAGCTTGGTAGTGGTACGCAACGACTGCTCACGCTGCAACTGCATGCGCTTACTGGTGATGTCGCGTGCCTCCTGCTCGGTTTCCATCACGTGGAAGGAGTCGCCGGCAGTGGGTGCTCCGTTCAGTCCCAGAATGATAGCGGGCTCGGCAGGACCGGCTTTCTCGATGCGCTGGTTACGCTCGTTGAACATCGCCTTGATGCGGCCATAGCTGGTGCCGGCCACTACGATGTCACCGACCTTCAGTGTACCATTGCTAACGAGAACGGTAGACACGTAGCCGCGACCCTTATCGAGTGACGACTCAATGATAGAACCAGTAGCCTTGCGGTTGGGGTTAGCCTTCAGGTCGAGCATCTCTGCCTCCAGAAGCACTTTCTCCAGCAGTTCGTCCACTCCAAGACCCTTCTTGGCCGAAATCTCCTGACACTGGTACTTACCACCCCACTCCTCGACGAGCAGGTTCATATTGGCCAGGTCTTCACGAATCTTGTCGGGGTTGGCTCCTGGCTTATCAATCTTGTTGATGGCAAACACCATCGGCACGTTGGCAGCCTGCGCATGGGCAATGGCCTCCTTGGTGGTAGGCATCACCGAGTCGTCGGCAGCAATGATGATGATGGCGATATCGGTCACCTGTGCACCACGGGCACGCATGGCGGTAAATGCCTCGTGTCCGGGGGTGTCGAGGAAGGTGATGCGACGGCCGTCCTTCAGCTTCACATTGTATGCACCGATATGCTGGGTGATACCACCAGCCTCACCTGCAATGACATTGGTATTGCGAATATGGTCGAGCAACGAGGTCTTACCGTGGTCTACGTGACCCATCACTGTGACAATGGGGGCGCGGCTCTGCAGGTCGTTCTCGTCGTCCTCTTCCTCAGTGATGGCATTTTGCACTTCGGCAGAGACATACTCCGTAGTGAAGCCAAACTCGTCGGCCACGATATTGATGGTCTCTGCATCCAGACGCTGATTGATACTGACCATGATACCGATGCTCATACAGGTTCCGATGACCTGATTGACACCGACATTCATCATGGTTGCCAACTCGGAAACGGTGACAAACTCAGTCAGCTTGAGCACCTTCGACTGTGCTGCCTCGGCAGCCATCTCCTCGCTCATACGCTCCTGAACGGCATCGCGCTTCTCCTTACGATACTTGGCACCCTTCTTGTTCTGGTTGGTCTTGGAGGTAAGACGGGCCAGTGTCTCCTTAACCTGACGTGCTACAGCCTCCTCGTCCACTTCAAGCGGTTTCTGGACGGGACGGTTCTTCTTGTTTTTCTTACCGCCCTGCAGGTTCTGCTGCTGCCCCTGAGGACGGTTGTTGTTATTGTTCTTGTTCTTATTGTCCGACTTACTGGCCTGCTTGGCAGCAGCTTCGATGTCGACCTTGCCCTGACGGATGCGCTCGCGCTTCTTGCGCTCGCCGGCAGCCTTCTCCTCACGCTCACGCTTACGTTCCTCCTTCGACTTCTTCTTGGGACGCGTGCTCTGGTTGAGGGCATCAAGGTCTATCTTGCCCAGCACGTTCAGCTGGGGTGCATTCTGAGCCACCTTGGCATCGCCGGGGGTCTTGGCTAACGAAGGCTGTGCAGGCTGCTGAACAGCAGGATCCTCTGATACCGGCTCCTCCTGAGCGACAGGTTCCTCAACGGGTTCGGGCTGCTGGACAGCCACCTCTGCAGGCTCGGGCTCTGCCACTTCCGCAGGCTGAACCTCTGCGGGCTCCGATGCTACGGGCTCTTCTGGTATTGGTGCGGAAGCAGCTTCGGGAGCAGGTGCAGGTGCGGGCTCAGCTTTAGGCTTGGGTTTGCCTATCGCATCAAGGTCTATCTTGCCGACGGCCTTGAACTGCTGGCGCTGTTCCAGCAACTGGTCGGTAGGAGCTACGGCTTTCTCCTTCTTCTCCACTTTCTCTACCTTCTTCTCTTTCACCTTCTTGGTGAACAGCTGTTCGGCCTTCGTCTTGACAGCTTTGTCGGAGTTGAACTCGCTGACCAGAGCCTCATACTGTCCGTCGGTAATCTTGGTGTTGGGCGTGGCATCGTCTTTGATCTCACCCAGCTCACTCCGTTTTTTCAGGAATTCGACAGCCGTTTCGAATCCTATATTCAGTTCTGATAATACTTTATTTAATCTTACACCCATCTATTTACAATTTGACGATTTACAATTTACGATTTACTCAAACTCAGCCTTCAGCACCTCGATAACATGATCGACGGTCTCTTCCTCCAAGTCGGCCTTCTCAATGAGCATCTCACGCGGAGCATTGAGCACAGCTTTGGCAGTGTCGAGGCCAATGCCCTTGATGGAGTCGATGATCCACTGGTCAATCTCGTCGGCGAACTCGTCCAGATAGATATCCTCATCGGCTTCGTTCTCGTTGACCACGCGGAAGACATCGATGGTGTATTCTGTCAGCATGGAGGCCAGCTTGATGTTAAGACCGCCCTTACCGATGGCTAACGACACCTCCTCGGGCTGCAGATAGACCTCGGCCTTGTGCTCTTCCTGATTGAGCGTGATGCTGGTCACCTTGGCGGGCGAGAGGGCACGCTGGATGAAAAGCTGGATGTTGCTGGAGTAGTTGATGACATCAATGTTCTCGTTGCACATCTCACGCACGATGCCGTGCACACGGCTACCCTTCACACCCACGCAGGCTCCTACGGGATCGATGCGGTCATCGTAGCTCTCGACAGCCACCTTGGCACGCTCACCCGGCATGCGGGCAATACGGCGAATGGTGATGAGACCATCCTGAATCTCAGGAACCTCGGCTTCGAGCAGACGCTCCAGGAACTTGGGACTGGTGCGCGAAAGGACGATGCGGGGATTGTTGTTCTCGTTCTGCACCTCCTTGACAATGGCGCGAACGGTCTCACCCTTATGATAGCTGTCTGAGGGTATCTGCTCCTGCTTAGGCAGATGCAGCTCGTTGCCCTCGTCATCAATGAGCAAGATCTCACGCTTCCACATTTGGTACACCTCACCACTGACTATCTGTCCCACCTTGTCCTTATACTTCTGGTACAGCGAGTCGTGCTCCAGCTCCAGAATCTTCGAAGCCAGTGTCTGGCGAAGGTTCAGAATGGCACGGCGGCCAAACTTCTGGAAGTCCACCTCCTCGGAGACCTCCTCGCCCACCTCGTAGTCGGGCTCAATCTTCTGAGCCTCGCTGAGGGCAATCTCCTTGTTCTCGTCGCTCACCTCACCATCTGCAACCACGATACGGTTGCGATGAATCTCAAAGTCGCCCTTGTCGGGATTGACAATGACATCGAAGTTCGCATCCGAACCGAACATCTTGGCAATTACATTACGGAAACTCTCTTCCAGAACACTCACCAGTGTAGTACGGTCGATGTTCTTTGTCTCTTTAAACTCCTGAAAGGTCTCAATCATTGAGGGGCCTTTTGATTTCTTTGTTGCTACCATTATATTATTCTTTTATTTCTGATTTTTACTTGAATGCCAACAGATACTTGCAGTATTTCACATCGGCAATGGCAAATGTCTTGTCGACATCCACCAACTGGGGGCGTTTCTTACCCTCAATCTGCTGCTTCTCCTTGGTAGCAATCACAAACTGGCTACCATCGTCGCTGACCTCCTTCAAAACGCCCTGACTCTTCTGACCGTTCTTCGCAAGCACTTCCACCTCCTTACCGATGTGGTTGCGGTATTGCTGAACAACCTTAAAGGGCTGACCGATACCGGCAGAACCCACCTCCAGTTCGTAGTCGCCCAACTCGTCGCCCAGCGATTCCTGCAAGTGGCGGCTCAAGTCGGCACAATCTTCAATCCAGACACCGTCGGCATGGTCTATCTCAATCACGATACGGTCGTCAGCGGTCATTTCTACATCCACGAGATAGTAGTCGCCCTTCTGCAACCACTCCTCAACTGCTTTTGTCAATACGTTCTTATCAATCATAAACGCTATTTAAATATTAAAAAACGAGAATGAGAGACTCGCTGCGGAGTCTCTCATTCCTCTGAACGGCTGCAAAGGTACGAACTTTTTTCGTATCCTGCAAATTTTTAGTGATTTATTTACTCGTGCACGTATAAATTCCAGCCGAGATAGGTCTCGATGGCCTCGTTGAGGATGTCGACGACATCGGTACGGCACATGGCTACATGGTGCTCGAAACCGTTCTTGCAGATGTATTTCATCAACTTCTGCAGGTTGTCCACCTGGGTGACGGCAATACAGCCATCCATGCCGTAGGGGTCGTTGGTGAGCTGACCCTTGCCTAAGTAAGCCTTGATGCAGCCCTTGGGGTCATCGGTAGAAATGCGGAAGAAGGTGAACGGTCCTTCAGACACCTTGGCATAGACGGCACCGAAGGTCTTCACCTTGCCCAGCGTGCGTCCTAACACGCCGAGGGGTCCCAGCTTCA
Organism: Prevotella sp. UBA2456; assembly: GCA_002342415.1. Taxonomy (GTDB): domain Bacteria; phylum Bacteroidota; class Bacteroidia; order Bacteroidales; family Bacteroidaceae; genus Prevotella. The sequence goes on from DDPY01000021.1 coordinate 24,064, forward strand.
GGTCGTCGTTGCCCACGAACGACTTGGCATAGTTGCCACAGTGGGTGCAGACGCACTTGTTGCGGTCTTCGGCGAAGTTGTTGTTCCAGTCGAGCAGAGCCGAGGCTTTTCCAGAGGCCAGGGTGAGGGCATACATGGACACAGCACCGGCCAAGTCGGTCTCGCAGGCGGCAGGAATGAGCTTGTCGGAGAGCATCGACATGGTGACACAGGGAGCACAACCGTAGTTCTGCTCCAGCGAGTCCCAGCACTGGATGGCTACTGCCTGCACATCGTTGGCCTCAATCCAGTTCTCCACGGCCACACTGAACTTAGCCTGAATGGCCAGCTTGTCCTTATAGTTGTCGGGCACCTTGGCATAGTTGCAGGTGCGGTTGCACATCTCGATGAACTTCGGGTCATCATCGCTGATTTTCTGGGCAGCGAAGAGAATCTCCGAGAGGTCAGCAGGCACGACGGTGATGCCCGAGCGCTGCAGCAGTTTCTCGGAAGCGCGGCAGGTGTTGAAGCCTAACGGGCGCGTGCCAATCTGGCCGAGGCGGCAGTGGCGCAGTCCGTTGACTACGCGGCAGATGGCAGCAAAGCGGTCGATATCCTTCTTCAACAGCGGGTCGTAGATGCTGTAGGTGTGCAGTGTGGTGTCGGTGAAGGGGATGCCATACTGATAGAGGTTGTTGCAGACGGAGATTTTTCCGCAGAAGGCATCGCGGCGCGAGTCGAGGTCCACCTTGTCGTTCTCGTCATCGCAAGCCTGCACCAGCACAGGCACATTCAGGTCGGCATCGCTGATGGCATTGATGATGCCAATCTCGAAACCGAAGTTGGGCAGCGACACAATGATGCCGTCAATCTCGTCGCGGTGTGCGCGGAATTGCTTCGATACCTTCAGGCCGTCCTCGCGGGTCTCAATGGAACTGCTGCCCGTCGGGGTAGCATCCTCGGGCAGGATGACATACTCGTAGCCACCCTCGTCAAGCGTCTTCAGCAACTGCTTGCGGACATCCTTGGCTAACTCTGAATTGAAATAGGCGCGTGTTCCGATAATCACGCCAAAACAAGTCTTTCCGTTCTTCATATTTGTTTAGTTCTAAGCTTTAATCTTTGTTTCATTCTACTTGATCAGTTGGTTCACTGCATTCCGCCAGCCCTGATAGAGTGTCTCCTTCGTTGGTGAGGGCTGTGGTTTGAAGACTTGGGTAACCTTGCGGAAGCCCGTCACCTCGTCGAACGACTCCCATATCCCACGCGCAAAGCCATTCATGATGACAGCGCCTAAGGCTGAGGCATCGTCGACCTCGGTGCATACCACAGGCGTATCGAGCATGTCGGCCTGGAATTGCATCAGAAAGCGATTCTTCGTCGGACCGCCATCTGCGCATATCTCACTCAGCCGACCACCAGTAGCACGCGACATCACATCAATGAGGTCCTTGATCTGGTAGGATATCGACTCCAGAGCGGCACGCAGGATGTGTGCCTTGGTGGTGGCGAAGGTCAGTCCGAAGACAGCACCCTTGACATCGCTCTTCCACCAGGGAGCGCCCAGTCCGGAGAAGGCGGGCACGATGTAGACACCGCCATTATCGGCCACACTCGTAGCCTGAGCCTCCATCTCTGAGGGATGCCCCACCATTCCGAGCTGGTCGGCCATCCACTTCAGGGTGGCTCCCGTGCTGTAGATATTGCCCTCATAGCCGAAGTAGGTCTTGCCGAAGGCAGAGAATCCCACACTGGTCACCAGACCCTGCGGAGCTGCCAACGGCTTCTCGCCGATGTTCACCATCACACTGGAGCCTGTGCCGTAGGTCACCTTGCCTGAGCCGGGCTGGAAGCACATCTGCCCCACCAACGCACCGTGCGAGTCGCCCAACACACCGGCAATGGGAATGGGACTGGCAAACAGTCCGTCGCAGGTAGTCTCGCCATAGATGGCATCACAGGGGCGCACCTCAGGCATCATCGAGCGGGGGATGTCGAAGAGCTTCAACAGGTCATCGTCCCACTGCATGGTATGAATATTGAACAGCATGGTACGCGAGGCATTGGTATAGTCGGTGGCATGCACCTTTCCGCCCGTCAGCTTCCAGATGAGCCACGTATCGATGGTACCCATCAGCAGTTCTCCTTTCTCTGCCTGTTCGCGGGCTCCGTCAATATGGTCGAGCAACCACTTCACACCCGATGCCGAGAAATTGGGGTCGATGAGCAAGCCGCTCTTGTCGAACACCCGCTTGGCATAGCCCTGTGAGCGTAGCTGACGGCAAAGTTCCGCGCCACGAGTATCCTGCCACACCACAGCACGGCTGATGGGCTTGCCCGTCAGCCGGTTCCACACCACAGCTGTCTCACGCTGGTTGGTGATGGCCAGGCTACATTGAACATTCAACATTGAACATGGAACATTATTGGTATCCGCCGACTCATGTGCAGCAGAATGTTCAATGTTCAATGTTTCATGTTCAATGAGCTGACGGATGGCTTCTATCATGTTCTGATAAATCTCCTCCGCGTCGTGCTCCACCCAGCCAGTCTGAGGATAGTACTGCTGATGGTCAACATTGGTGCGCGACAACACATGGCACTGCTCGTCAAACAGCAATGCTTTGGTTGACGAGGTGCTCTGGTCTATTGATATAATGTAGTTCATTTGATGAAATCTAAGGTTGACTTCGTGATTCCTTCAGCATCCATGCCATAGTGATGGAAGATTTCGGCATTGGTACCGTGGACGACGTTTTCGTCGGGAATGCCGATGATGCGCACGGGTACGGGATGCTCGCTGACGGTCTCGCAGACCATAGCACCTAATCCGCCAAACTGGGAGTGCTCCTCCACGGTGACGATACGCCCTGTCTCGCGGGCTGCCTTGAGAATAGCCTCCGTATCGAAGGGCTTAATCCACGACATATCGAGTACACGGGCCGACACACCCTGCTCCTTCAGCTTCAGTCCTGCCTGCCAGGCATGATAGACGGTCTCGCCGGTGGCCACAATGGTCACATCGGTGCCGTCGAGCACCTGGATGGCCTTACCCACCTCAAACTGGAAGTCATCGTTCTCATAGACATCGGGCACGGCAGCACGGCCGACGCGGACATAGCAGGGCTTATCGAAATCGACCAGCAGCTTGACCAGCTTCTTGGTCACACGCCAGTCGCTGGGCAGACATACCGTCATACCAGGGAAAGTGCGCAGCACGGCAATATCGTGCAGCGAGTGGTGGGTAGCACCTAAGGCTCCATAGGCCACACCACCCGACACACCAAGTATGGTGACGGGATTCTCAGAGTAGGCCAGGTCGACCTTCACCTGCTCCAGCGAGCGAGCTACATAGAAGCAGGCCGGTCCACAGCAGAACACCTTCTTGCCCGAGTGTGCCAGACCAGCCGAGATGCCCACCGCATCCTGTTCAGCAATGCCGCACTCCACAAACTGCTCGGGCAGTGCCGCAGCATAGTCGCCTAATGTCACCGAGCCACGGGCATCAGTGGTCACGGCTATAATATCCTTATCCTCACGTGCCAGCTCCAGCAGCGTGTCGGTAAACTGTTTTCTACAAGCAATCATCCTATTATCTACTATTTACAGATTTACTATTAACTATTTTTCCCATTTACACTTATTTCTCCAGTGCGGCAATGCGCTCGCTGATTTCTGCTACGGCAGCCTTGCACTGCTCCTCATTCAGCACACCATGATGCCACTTGGCTATGCCCTCCATGAAGCTCACGCCGCGGCCCTTGGTGGTATTCGACACCAACAGGTGGGGCTTCTGGTTCTGATAGTCGATGCTGTCGAACGTCTTCAGGATGTCCTCCATCGAGTCGCCGTTCATCTCCTTCACATCCCAGCCGAAGGCCGACCAGCGTTCCTTGATGCTGTCAATGGGCATCACGTCCTCCGTATTGCCGCTAATCTGCAAGTGGTTGCGGTCGATGATGGCCACCAGATTGTCGAGCTTATACTTGCCACCAGCCATAGCAGCCTCGTAGATAGAGCCCTCGCCCTGCTCGCCGTCGCCCATCATCACGAAGGTGCGCCACGACTTCTTATCCATCTTGGCAGCAATGGCCATACCCACACCGATGGGCAGTCCGTGTCCCAGCGCTCCGCTGTTCACCTCGATGCCCGGCACCTCAATGGTGGGATGACCCGAGAGCACACTGTCAAACTTGCCCAGCGTGTCGAGCACCTCGGGCTTCAGATAGCCCTTGGCTTCCAGCGTCACATAGAGTGCCTCCACACAATGTCCCTTCGACAGCACGAAGCGGTCGCGATCCGGATTGCCCATGCCGCGCCCGCCGTGAGCAGGCACCTCGGCACCCGGCTCGATGTTCTTCATCACACTGAAATAGAGTGCCGTCATCACATTCAGGCACGACAGGTCGCCACCTATGTGACCTGCCTTGGCGGCGTACACCACCTCAACCAACCGTTTGCGGTTCTTCTCCGCCAACAGCTCCAATTCTTTTACGTTCATAGTCTTTTAAGTATATACTTATTTCTAATATAAAGATGCACGAACTGGTAAAATGTCATCAGTTTCCAGCTTATTTTTCCCATTTCTGCGTTCGCTTTAGCATCAAAACCTCTGTGCCATAAAGGCAGATTACTCATTGATTAGAAATCAAGTACCTCTTCTCTTGATTCATTTCTATTCAGCAATCCCTTCTTCATCCTCGTCAACTGTCGGAATATCCTCCTGAGCAAACATCCCATCACCATCTGATTCAGCTTCTTTTTCTGCAATCTTCTCTAACTGGCTCCTATTCTTGGGCACATCGGCAAATTCCACGCCCAGATTATCGAATAGGATCTTTTGCTCTTCTGAAATAGGCACCAGTCCGTGGCCTACCTCTCTGAACCATTTCCTTAGAGCTACTTCATCATGCTCACCATCCATCAAAGGATAGCGTTTGTTCTTTATCACAAACAGACGGAAACGGGAAAGAATCTCGAAGAAAGAGCCTGATGGGAACTCAACCACCTGTCCATCTTTGTCGTAATCGTATTTCTGAGCAACAATCACCACACCTGTCTGCTCGTCAACATTCATGCCATAGCCTTCTTTTAAAAGACGGCACAACATGGCGATAATTCTGTCTCGATGCTCTGTGCCTGGAGCGACATAATCACCCAAATGGATTTTAAGAGGGCCTTGATAGTTCCAATATGCCCTCTTCGTAATTTCCTTCAGCACCTTCCGCCATTCTATCGATTCCCAAATATCCTCATCTATGACGTAGGTAGTTCCCTGTATTGTAATCTGATTCTTCTGCTTCTTCTCTTCTTTCTGTTTTGCAGGAGGGACAGGTGCAGCAGCAACCTCCTCGAACGGGAGTTCCACTTCCGCAGGGGCATATTGCTTAATCACCTCAATAAATCGTTTGCCGTAGGTGTCACGCTTATGTTCACCTATGCCAAACGTATTGCCAAAGGCTGCAAGCGTTGTAGGCATATCCGTGGCCAGCGCATGCAGCGTCTTGTCAGACATCACCACGAATGCAGGATAGCCTATTTCGTCAGCAATCTCTTTCCGCAGCACCTTCAGCCGCTCAAACAGTTCCGTGTTCTCACTCTGTCCGCTAAAGGTCACAGCCTGAACCTGTTCTTCCAGCATCGGCTTACGACGGCCCTTTACACTGAAATCTTCGCGGCTGATGACTGCCAACTGTACCCGCTTCTTACCACGCACTACATCCTGTCCGAGGGGCGTAACATGCAGATGGTTGTCCTCATTGTAGGCAATCTCGATAAATCCCATCTGCAACATCTGTAGCAGATAGTCGTGCCAATCTCTTATGGGAACATCCCTGCCAGCCGCAAAGGTCTTAAGCTGATTGTAACCGCGCGACACGACTTCTGGTGAGAAACTCCCGTGCAGAATGTCTATCGTCAGCGTGAATCCCACTTGCTCGCCCGTCCTCAATATGGCAGAAAGAGCCTTTTGAACCAGTTCCGTTCCATCAAACGTCTGTGGTGGTGTATGGCAAACGTCGCAGTTGCCACAACTCTTATCGCTGGTCTCACCGAAATAGTTCAGCAGGATGCGTCGCCTGCAAACTTGAGCTTCGGCATATTCCTGCATCCGCTGCAACTTCTCCGCATTGATTTCCCGCTGTCCGCTTTCTTCTGCAAAACTGCGTAGCGTGATAATATCCCCAATGTTGTAGAACAAGATGGTCTCACAAGGTAGTCCGTCACGCCCTCCTCGTCCTATCTCCTGATAATAGTTCTCAATGCTCTTCGGCAGATTATAATGTACCACAAAGCGCACATTGCTCTTGTCGATACCCATTCCGAAAGCAATCGTAGCACAGACCACCTGAATGCGGTCGTTGATAAAGTCCTCCTGTACCCGATTACGTTCATCCGTAGGCAGTCCTGCATGATAGACCCCCACCGAGATACCTTCCTTCTGAAGTTTCTCTGCCAGTTTCTCACAGGTTTTCTTCGCCAGACAATAGACGATGCCGCTCTCTCCACGGTGACGACGAATCAGGTTCGCGATGGTGCGCAGCTTCTCCTTGGCCGTATAGCCACGCCTGACATCCAAACTTAGGTTCGGACGGTCAAACGAACTAATGAAGACTTCAGGCTCCTTGAGGTGCAACTGCTCTATGATGTCAGCCTTCGTTATCTTGTCTGCCGTAGCCGTAAGCGCCATGACAGGCACATTGGGGAACAGTTCATGCAGATTGCCCAACTGCGTGTATTCCGGTCTGAAGTCGTGTCCCCATTGCGAGATACAATGCGCCTCGTCGATGGCAAAGAGCGACACCTTCAGCATCGTTTGCATCCATCTCAGTTCTGTCATCAGTCGCTCTGGCGAGATATACAGCAGTTTCACATCACCATGCAGACATCGCTCTGCTATTTGCCTGTTGGCTGTCTCATCGTTGGCACTGTTCAGAGCCTCCGCTGCAATGCCGTTGGCCTGCAACGCCTCCACTTGATCTTTCATTAGCGAGATAAGCGGCGACACCACGATAGCCGTTCCCTCCATCATCAAGGCAGGTATCTGAAAGCATATCGACTTGCCGCCCCCCGTAGGCATCAGCACCAGCGCATCCTTCCGTTGTAGCACATGATTGATAATCTCCTCCTGCAAAGGACGGAAGGAGTCGTATCCGAAATAGGACTTGAGTATTTGGTTTGGTGTATGCATCATCATATATTTTCTAGGCCACAAAAATACAAAAAATCTCCCATATCCGATTGAACATGGGAGAAGTTTTGAGATAATTTAGGAGTTCAGGTCACTTGAGTCTAATATCGCCTACCAATGCTCCTAACATCTTTGTTGCCATATTCTTATAACGCTTTTGTTCTTACCATTTGCTTAGGAAAAAGGATCAGGAGTCCCCGTGATTCCCAATCTTATCCGTGGAGAGGTATTCATCAGAGGTGAGTGTGTGTCTATAATTGAGGACTCTGGATTTACAAATGTGGAACAGGTAATAACGAGACTTCTTTCGTCTTTGTCTGATGTCATCCCCCCTCCCTTCAAAGTTCAAATAAAGATAACCAATCTCGATAAGAGAATTTTTCAACTGTACCAGAGGATGCTACAATAGGAGATATGAGTACTTTGTACGTCAAAGAATAAAATCAAGAGTTGCTAGTCACGAAGGTGTTTTCTGACGAAAGTAGAGCCAAAACGTCGCATATTGTGCGGTATTTTACAGATTCGTTTGGTGATTCGGAATTAAATTCGTATCTTTGCCGCAGAATTTGCGACGTTAATCATTGCGTAATGTCGCACAAAGTACGAATGCATTATGTATATACACGAAAGAGATAATTGGACGGACTTCCGTTGGGACACGCCCCAAGTGTCACTCCTTCAGGAGAAAGTATTCCGTAAACAGGGCCTGCTTTACGGCAGGTTGAGTTCATTGGGATTTGACAGCAAACTCCGTGCAATGGCAGAGAACCTGACATACGATGTAGTATATTCTTCGGAGATAGAGGGCATACGACTGAATGTTGATCAGGTTCGTTCTTCCATTGCACGAAAGCTTGGTATTGAGAACGTGAAATATACTGCTCCATCACATTACGTCGATTCTGTTGTTGGTGTAATGCTTGAAGCGGTACAACACTATGACATGCCCCTCAGTAAAGAGAAACTATGTGCGTGGCAAGCTGCATTTTTCCCTTCAGGCTATAGTGAAGGCAGCCAGATAGAAATAGGACAGTACCGCACAAGCGAGGAGCATATTGTCAGCGGAATGTTTGGGCGCGAGAAAATCCACTATATTGCTCCTTCTCCAGACCGTGTTGAAAAGGAGATGGAAAAGTTTCTCGCCTGGTTTGATGACGAGGAGCCTGTGAGTAGCGTCATCCGTTCTGCTATTGCCCATTTCTGGTTTGTGAGCATTCATCCCTTCGAGGATGGCAATGGCCGGTTGGCCCGCATCCTTTCAGACATGCTTCTTGCTCGTGGTGAGAAGGGCGAGTTCCGTTTCTATAATGTTTCATCACAGATTAACAAGGACAAGAATCACTACTATGACATTCTGGAGCGGATGCAGCATG
>DDPY01000021.1:32690-33450 GCA_002342415.1 Prevotella sp. UBA2456
AAGAGCTTCTTCTGGCAGAAGGCATCGGCAGTACCAATGACCGAACGTCAGACCCAGATGCTCAATCTCTTTCTTGACGGCTATGAAGCAAAGATAACATCAAAGACATGGGCAACATTGGCAAAGTGCTCGAAGGACACAGCCATACGTGACATACAAGACCTCGTGGAAAAGAATATCCTGATAGAAGACATTCCTGGAGCCAAACGTCCGAGTTATTCTATTGTCTATGATTCAGAGGACTTGACGCAGTTCTTCAGCGATGTGAGCATTGTTGAAGAGAATGGCATACCATATCTAAAAGCCTTATATAAAGGAAAGAGACCTATTAACGAAAGAATTCTCAAGCTCGATGCTGAAAGATACAAGAAAGGCGATTTACCTTTGTCCAATATGCTCAGTAAATACTGCTCGTATATCGCCAGCTGACACCAGAACATTTCTTTGTGAATAGGTCGAAATCATAGTTCCTGGCTGAAATACTAAAATGAAGAAAATACCTGTATATAAATTCTATAAGCACAAGTATGGCGACGAACTGTTGGTGGATGTCATCAGCTACGAGAAGATGATGCCCGACATCAGGCGGACGCTCGTATTCAGCGAGACCTTCTACAGCATCACGCTGGTATTGGAGGCGGATGCAACGGTGGCTGTCAACGGGAAGTCGCGACGCTTGAAGAAGGGACTAATCATTTGCTCCATACCGGGCGAGGTGTGGGCGTTCGAGGCAGAGCCGCTGTAGAGGAGTAATTAAACT
>DDPY01000048.1 GCA_002342415.1 Prevotella sp. UBA2456
AACTTTCTGGGTTCACTTCAGGTCTGTCCCCCTGTGATGATAGGTCTGTCCCCCTGTGAGCAATTTCTAAAGATTTCTGTTGGTTTCATCTTCTTGAATCCAAGCCCATCCTGAAGCGCTTAAGTCCCAATCGCAAGGTTGGGACTTTTTTTTATTTAACAAAAAAATAACGGTCGGTTAACCCTTTTTGTCATCGAAAGTAGTTATCTTTGCACCGTCAATCAATAAATAAGAGATATAAAATGATGAAAGCAACGGATAAACAATCGATTATTATTGCATGCGTATGCCTTAGTGTGCCATTCCTCAATATGCTTCGTAACCTCCAGTTTATGGGGTGGGGCTATATGGTAGGCAGCGCATTCTATGTAGCATTGTTGTTCACTATGGCAGTTGTCTTAATTCAGTATGCCACATCCAACGAGCAGATGCATTTTTCGACCGCATTGCTAAAGTGCGCCAGTAAATATTGGGCTTTCGCCTTTTCCTTCATGATGCTGATACTGGTGTTTACCAAATATGTTATTATGAGTTAGAAGCGAGAGGACCGGCATTCGTTGTGAATGTCGGTCCTCTTGAAGATGGCAGGTGCCAGTCCCTTGCCATATCCGATGGTGCAAGAGGTCGGAAAATGAAATAGGAGGAAAAATGTTTCATTTTCCTCCTACTCGATTTATTTTATCACTACCTTCTTCTTTCCTACAATATAGACTCCCTTGCGAACGCTGTTGCTATCAATGCGACGACCCTGCAGGTCGTAGTAGATTTCGTGGCCGTTCGGCTTCAGGCTCCTGACCTCATCGATACCCGAAGGATTGCTGACATCGGTGATGGTGAGGTAGGCAGGAGGATTCTCTACACCCTCGGCCAACTGCAGGTATTGCGTGAATGGCTTGAGCTCGCAACTCTGCTTCAGCACAAAGCGATTGCCTTCGACAACATAGACATTCTCCTTGGTCTGTCGGCAGTAGTTGTTGAATAGGCCTATATTGGGCGTGAAGACTCCTTGAGCCAATCCGGAGTTGATGGTGCCTTCGGTGAACTGTACCGTCTTGCCTGCCAACGAGGGATCGACGCGCAACAGGCAGAAGCCCTGGTGCCCATCGTCTGCCTCGACTTGTATCTGACCTTGAGACCATCCATAATCAGAGAGTTCGCCAGATGCTTTATAGAACTTGATTTTGCTCGCCACATTCTCGCCAGTAGCCACATCCTTTATATCATCGCCAATCAGGTTGTCATACGGCAATGCCATAGAGAGCCAGCAGTTGGTCTCTTCAGCGGTAAAGGTGTGCTGCAAACCAGCATCTGCCGTCATCCTGGGAATAACGTCTGTAGTGAACAGCGCATCGAAGGCGGTATTGAATATCAAAGTCTTACTGGACCTTCCTTCCCCATCAACTACCAGGGAGTTGTCGAGGCCCTCTGGCAGCGGTTTGCTGGTAAAATAGATGGTGTTGGGGTTCTGATTGGGCTTTACCTGCTTCACATTCGTATTCTGGAGCATGACGAGTGTGACATTCTCTGGAGTCTCGAAGACCTCACAGTCTTCATGTCGCTGTTCCTTACCATCCTTCGTAAAAGAATAGATGACAGGCTGGACGGTATAGACATCAGAATAGATTTCGCCCATGAAATTTCCGCCTGTTCGGTAGCGGAAGCTAAACACCACTTTTTTCCAATTTGAGCTGAGGGTCTTCTTACCCTCACCGGCATAGGTCTTTCCTGCGCCAATCTCCGGCGTATTAGACAGGAGCATCATTTCGTCATAGAGGCTGTCGGCATTCAGAATCAGGAATTCGCAAAACTTATTGTAATCAGCTGCTGACTGGTTGGTGACGCTGACGGATGCTTCCAGCTGGTTGCCCTTGATGATTTTCTTCTCGTGGTCAATATATGGACTAGTAATCGTGAGATTGCCGAAGGCGTACTGCTGGAGATTGACTTTCTTGCCATAGAGCCAGTTGGCAAACGAGCGGTCGGCATAGACGCTGAAATCAGCATTGGGCAACAACGTGGTGTACAACTTGGATGTCTTTCCCTTCGAAGTCACGGTGAAGTCGCGCGTCTCACCAGGATAGAGGCGTATGCGTTCATAGCTCCAGAGTATCTGCGACTCAGGGATATACAGATTGATATAGCCTCTATATTCCTCCTGCCCCGTGTTCTTGACAGTAAAGGTGACAGTACGCACCGACCCGTCGTCCTCATGGAATGTCTTGCGCGGATTGCTCACCTCCAAGTGTGCCTCAGGATGGCTCTTCAGTGTCAGTTTGGTACCCTCTATCTTGACACCGATGTAATTATACTGAGAACCTGCGACGACATCCTTGATGGTAGGTTCCTTACCCGTTTCGTGCATCGGCACCATGCGATATTCTCCGTCAGACAGCGTATCGGGCAGTACCACGCTGAAATTGGCTATCGAGATCAAGTCGTAGCTATTGAGATCTATCTTATTCCTGCCACCCCAGAGCATGCAGTGGATGCGGTTGCCCTTCAACAGCGCATAACGGTAAGCCCACTGGTTGATATAAGCATTGGTAGCGCTGCAGACATAGAAGTGGGTCCAGATACGAGGGAAGGCCTCTTTGGTCGAGTTTCGTGTCAGTTCTGTGGGGCCAAAGACATAGAACCCCTCGTTGGTCTCCGTAGAGGGAGGATAGTCGATAGCAGCATCGTCAGTAGGTTTCTGAATGCCTATGGTAGCATCGTTCAGGTCTGACCAGCTGAGATTGACTGTGCTGCCGCCCACACCCGAGAAGGAGGGATTGAGCACACGGATCTCGAAAAAGCCATCAGCCTTGCCACCCCATCCCCAATTGAAGTGGAACTTGCCATCCTTGTAGCCATCGCAGACGAAACAGTGTCCCTCGTGGTTGGAGTTGTAGCCGCTGTAGATGACGGGACGGCGGTTGGCCAGTTCGTTGTAAATGAGTTCTTCCCACTCGTCTAATGAGTAGTTGTTGTAATTCACCCAATGTGTATTCTTGTCATAGCCGAAACACAGGCGTAAAGCCTTCTCGACACGACCTGACACCGCACCAGACATCTCTGCAGTATATTCCATATCGACACTCCAGCCAGCCCATCGCATCAGGTGAGCAACGGCATTGCCCTGAGCATCCGTGTATTTCCCTTCTTCATAGACGGGCAGCATATTATTCCAGTCGAAGGTCGTTGAAGGCACATTCTTCTTACCAATAGTCGTATAGGCTGTCGTAGCCTCTTGTGGCCACTTGTGGAAGTACATCACCTGCGACATCGCGGTCGCCACACAGCCTGAGGCTGACAGCACATCAGCTCTAATATCCTTCGGGCACTCCCAGTTGAAGGGGGCTCGCTGGTTCCATAGGCTCTCGATGAGAGGATTGATATTTTCGCGCTGCACGGGAGCTCTGCGTGTAGCCGCCTTTGCCTCTCCCCGTTGCAGTCTGCGAATCTGGTCGGCATAGCCCTCCAGCCACGTACGGAGGTTGGCAGGCATCTCGTCAACATTGAGTGCACCATCGGGCGAATAGCCCAGGATAGGTGTTGTAGCGTCGTCACCGCTGACGATGACATAGCCCCCACCCTCGCAGTTGAAAGCGTAGAGTGATTGTAATCCCATTTCCACGGGTTGTACATTCTGATTGACACTGCCAAGAGCCTGAGCCCTCCAGCCTTGCAGTTGTTGCATAAAGGCACATGCCTTTTCCCTTGCCTGTTGCTGACTAATCTCCTCACCCATCGCCATCAATGGCAGGCAGAACAGCAAAAACAAATTCAAAATTCTTCGCATAAGTTTTAGTAATTAATATTATTGCTGTATATCCATATTTCTATATGTTAAATTACAGGGATGCTCCTGCTGTTCATTTGTTATTGGTGCAAAGATAGTCAAATATCTTTTAACCACCAAACTTTTATCCAGAAAAGTCATTTAGGACGCGAGCTCTTGCATGATGAAGCTTCCAAATGTTATGCGAAATTTTTCGCAACGTGCTTGCATTGGGGCCATAGATTACTCGTAATCGTCAATGACTGAATTGATGAAGTCCATCATGGGCTTGGCGGTTTTGAACATGGATTCAATCTCGTCAAGCCATTTTTCGCCTTGATAGAAGTCGTCAGGTACCTGGTGCCAACAGCAGTAGTCCTTCATCCGCAGATACTCGATGTGCGCCCAGTCGCGAGGGAATCCCGAGGGACAGATACTGTTTTAAAAA
>DDPY01000001.1 GCA_002342415.1 Prevotella sp. UBA2456
AAACCATGTCGAAGATAGAAGACTGTCTGCACATTTCTATTCTCCAAGAGGAACTGGAGATGGCATAAAAGCTAAAGGGAAAGAAAAACGATGATGAACATTCAGCACCACACAGCCTCGTAATGTTTAACCGAGACGACATGAGACAGCCATCCGTGTCGCCTCATAACATTTACGAGACAATGAGCAGAAGTAGAAAGCGAATGCCAGTCAGCACATGGTGCTGCTACAAGTCGCAGAAGAAAGGAAAGCAGGCGAGTAGCCGCAAGTTCCGCCGCAAGGCGAATGTATTGTTACATCAGGGAAAGGCACATCTTCTTCCCTTGAAGTCCTTCGAGGTGATGAGTCCTTGGGATTTAGGTGGTGATGGAAAGCATTTCTGTGGCTTCCATCCCGAAGAAGAGTGGTATGTTAAGCTGATGAGGAAGTGATTTTGTAGGCTTATAACAGCCGTTTGTCTATTGTTTAGACTAATATCGGAAAGTTACTTTTACGAGCATTCTAGACATCATATACCTCTGGGCGAGGACTGGGACATCAGGATTCTGGGGCGCGTGATAGAGGTGGTGAAGAAAAGCGTGAGGCGCAGCTATCGCGAGTGTGAGGCGGGACGCTACTGGCTGCACTTCGCCGTGCGCCCCTGCGGAAACCGACGGAAGGTAAGGATGATGTAAGATGTAAGATGTAAGATGTGAGAGGTGAGAGGTGAGAGAAATGTGGGAGGAGGGTGGTGAGAGGGGGCAGTCGCGGCGATGTAGAAAAGAATTGCGTTGTGGAAAATAAAGCGGGATAAGTCTTGGTAGTGTCATTTTTTCGTTGTACCTTTGCAGCTACAATGACTAAAAAGGCTAAATACTTTCAACCAACCTTGTCGGCTAAACTCGGTTTGAGGGTGGTGGCGATAGTGACCATACTTTTTGTGGTCATCTTCAGCGTGGTTTTCTACTACGCCCGACGCGTGGTGAAGGAGGAGGCTATTGCCGTGGCCCAGCAGGCGCTGGAGACGACGGTGCTTAACGTGGACAATGCGCTGCACAGGGTGGAAGTGGCTGTGGACGGAATGAAGCGGAATGTGGAGCTTCATCTGGACCATCCTGACAGCATGTACTTCTATAGCCGGCAGGCGCTGGAAGACAATCCGGTGATGATGGGGTGTGCCATCACCTTTGTTCCTGGCTTCTACGCTCAGAAGGATGGCCTGTTTATGGCCTATCATCATCGTCAGGGCGACTCGGTGGTGCAGGCGAGTCATTTCGGCAACGTGCCTTATACGGAGCAGGCGTGGTTTACAAAACCGCTACGCCGAAATGCGGCAACGTGGATAGAGCCCGGTATTGAGATGCGTACCAACGGCCATCCTATCGCCTCGTACTCTGTTCCTATACACAGGAAGGGGAAGGCTGTGGGCGTGTTGTCCTGCGATATCTCGCTGCGTTGGCTGACGGACTTGGTTCAGGCTACGCGCCCGTTCCCACGCACGTTCTGTGCGGTGCTGGCGAAGGGCGGCTCGTTTCTGGTGCATCCCGATACGGCGCAACTGGTGGAGGGGGCGGTGTTCAAACAGCTGGACCACTGGCCTGGCGACCGCGAGCAGTTCAAGAAGCTGGCGCGGGCGATGCTGAATGGGGAGACGGGCTATATGAAGGTCAACTTCTTCGGCTATGACAACTACGTGTTCTACAAGCCGTTTAAGAATACGGACTGGAGTGTGGATATCACCTGTCCGGAGACGGAACTGATGAGTGGCTTTCATCAGCTTCAGCGCGATATTGTGCCGTTTGTGGCGGGTGGGCTGCTGGTCATCTTCGTGTTCTGTCTGCTCTATGTCTGGTGGAGCCTCCGTCCGCTTCGCGGGTTGGCAGCCTCGGCACAGCATATAGCCAGCGGCGACTATTCGTGGCCTATCAGCGAGAGCCGGCGAAAGGACGAAGTGGGCGTGCTTCAGAACAATTTCAGGTCGATGCAGCGCTCGCTGGTGGCTTACCTGGCGGAGATAGAGCACGAGAATGCCGACTTGCAGCAGCAGCGCGTAGCCTTGCGGACAGCCAATGAACGTGTGCAGGAGGCCGACCGCGTGCAGAGCGACTTCCTGAGTCATGTGACCGGGCAGATGAACCGTCCGCTCAGCGACATCAGCAGCAGGGTAGACTACATCCGACGGCATCACGGCGAGATGGAGCAGGACGAGATGTGCCAGCATGCCGACGAGATACAACGGCAGACGATGGTGGTCACGGGGCTGCTGGACGAGGTGCTACAGCAGACCATCAAGAAAGGAGGGACCAAGGGATGAAACGCCTGTTGAACCGTATCCTCCAGTCGCTGACGATAAAGCTCACCTTGGGCATCGTACTGTGTGTGACGATGGTGATAGTGGGGGTGCTCGGCGTGTTGTACCTTCAGACGCGCCGGCTGGTGAGAAACGAGGCCATCAGCCATGCCGAGCGCGTGCTCGACAATGCCGCGCTGAGGGCGAGGAACTATATGGACGAGGTGGAAATGCGCGCTGCCGACTTGTCGCTCGAAATGCTGTCGAAGGCGGTCACGGCAGAAAAGTCCTATCCGCACTCCTACACCGTGATATTGGACCACAAGGGCCGCTATTTAGTACACCCCGACAGCGCCAAGTTGTTGCATACGACCATTTTCGACGGTGCAGACTCCCAAAAGCATCCTGACCTCATTACGCTCGGACAGAATATGGTGAGCGGCAAGAGCGGCTGGCAGCGTATGGTCATCGACGGCACTCCCTCTATCGTCTTCTATCGTCCGCTGCCTCATACCGACTGGAGCATTGCCCTGGTGTGTCCGAAAGAAGATATCTTCGGCAGATACATTCAGCTGAACACCTTCCTCATACTGGCCGTGCTGGCGGGCTTGTGCCTGATGACCTGGTTCTGCAGGAATGCCATCGGCCGCATCATCCGTCCCCTCCGCGAGCTGGCCCGGCAGACACGCCATATCACCGACGGCAACTACGAGGACGAGATGCCCCGTTCAGACAGAAACGATGTGATAGGGCGCATGCAGAACAGCTTTGTGGACATGCAGAAGGCTATCAGGGAGCATGTGGAAACCCTGCAGCGCACACACCAGGAGACGACGGAGTGTAACGAGATGCTGAAAGAGGCCAACCAGATGGCTGTCCAGGCAGAGAGCAAGAAGACGGCCTTTATCCAGGATGTGCTCCACCAGGTGCGCACTCCGCTGAACATCATTCAAGGCTTCGTGCAGGTGATGCGCGACGACTACAGTGCCATTCCTGAGGGCGAGACCAATCGAATACTCGATACGATGCAGCATCAGGCCATCACGGTGACGCGTATGTCGCAGATGCTGGTCTCGGCATCGGGCCTCAATGAATACAACCGCGTGGAGCGCAACGACTCCATAAGGTGTAACAAGGCTGCCCGCACGGCTGCCGTCAGCTACAACCAGCGACCGCCCGTCAGCGTGGAGCTGCATGTGGAGACTGCCGTTCCCGACTCCCTGCGTATCCATACCAACAGGGACTACCTCGACAAGGTGCTCAACGAGCTGCTGTATAATGCCAAGAAGTTTACCACTGATGGGCGCGTGCTGCTGCGCGTCGAGGCTTCCGACGAGGTGGTGCGCTTCATCGTCGAGGATACGGGTCCGGGCATAGCCGAAGCAGAGCGCGAGAACATCTTCAGGCGTTTCTATAAGGTGGACGGATTCACTGAGGGGCTTGGTCTGGGCCTGCCTGTCTGCAAGCAGCTGGCACTTGCCTTAGGCGGCAATCTGACCTACGACGAGAGCTATGCCCACGGCTCGCGCTTTATTCTTGAACTCCCGAAGGCGTAAGATGAGAGGTAAGAGGTGAGAGGTTTGTTACAAGCGGAAAAGTATTAGAGACGTGTCGAAAAGCGCGTCTCTCTTTTTATTCGTATCTTTGCCGACGGAAACTTGAAATCACTGAAACAGAGTATTCACCTATTTTTATAACAACACAATGAGACAAACTGTAAAAACTGCCTTTGCCCTATTGCTGGCCCTCGCCGGCACGGGTTGCTGGGCACAACCCCGTCAGGAGATCGTCCTGGAGGACGGTCACGGACTGAAAGACGCCTATCGCGACTACTTCTCCGTAGGTGTCGCCGTCAACAAGCGTAATGTATCTATCCCCCAACAGATGGCCCTCGTGCGCCAGCAGTTCAACAGCATGACTGCTGAGAACGATATGAAGCCCGTCTCGGTGCATCCCGCCGAGGGCGTGTGGAACTGGGGCGGAGCCGACTCCATCGCCAACTTCGCCCGTCAGGCGGGCATCAAGCTGCGCGGCCATTGCCTGTGCTGGCATGCCCAGTTTGCCGACTGGATGTTTACCGACAAGAAAGGCCGCCCCGTCAAGAAGGAGGTGTTCTATCAGCGCCTGCGCGAACATATTCATACGGTGGTGAACCGCTACAAGGATGTGGTCTACTGCTGGGATGTGGTCAACGAGGCCATCAGCGACAATCCCCGTGGGGAGTTTCGCGACGGCAAGTGGCAGCCGGGCTCGCCCTATCGCGACAGCCGCCACTATCAGCTCTGCGGCGACGAGTTCATAGCCAAGGCCTTCGAGTATGCCCACGAGGCCGATCCCAACGCGCTGCTGTTCTATAACGACTACAACGAGTGCGAACCAGGCAAGCGCGACCGCATCTACGACATGGTGAAGAAGATGCAGCAGCAGGGGGTACCCATTCATGGCATCGGCATGCAGGGACATTACAATATCTATGGTCCGTCAGAGGAAGAGATAGATGCCGCCATCAGCAAGTACGCCCAGATAGTGAAGCACATCCACGTGACGGAGCTCGATGTGCGCACCAACCAGGAGATGGGCGGTCAGCTGCGCTTCTCGCGCGGCGAGCAGAAACCCCTCGCACCCTACTTGCAGGCACTGCAGAACGACCAGTACAACCGCATCTTCCGCGTCTTCCGCAAGCACCGGGATGTCATCGACTGTGTCACCTTCTGGAATCTCTCAGACCGCGACTCGTGGCTCGGTGTAGACAACCATCCGCTGCCCTTCGACGAGCACTATAAGGCCAAGCCCGTCTATCGCATCATCCGCGACTTTAATCCGGCTCTCGACCATCCTACCATCAAGGACGACTGGAAGCCTAACTTCTGGAACCAGCCCGGACAGCAGTATCCGCAGGTCAACTCGCAGGGCTATGTGCGCTTCCGCATCGATGCCCCCGATGCCAAGTCGGTCATTGTGAGCCTCGGTCTGGGCGGTCGTGGCGGTACGGTGCTGCGCAAGGACAAGGATGGGGTTTGGACGGGAGTCACCGAGGAGCCCGAAGACCCTGGATACCACTATTATCATCTGACCATCGACGGCTGTACGGTGAACGACCCGGGAACGGGCAATTTCTTCGGCTCCTGCCGTTGGGAGAGCGGTATGGAGATTCCTGCTCCCGATGAGGCGTTCTATCAGACCCGCATGGATGTGCCTCATGGACGCTTGCAGCAGGTGCTGTTCCCCTCGAAGAGCACGGGTGAGGTGAAGACGGCCTGGGTCTACACACCGCCTACGTATGGCAAGAATCCCAAGGAGCGCTTCCCGGTGCTCTACCTGCAGCACGGCTGGGGTGAGAACGAGACCTCATGGTCTGTGCAGGGTCGTGCCGGCATCATCATGGACAACCTCCTTGCCGAGGGTAAGTGCAAGCCCTTTATCATCGTGATGACCTACGGAATGACCAACGATGTCAAGTTTGGCAAGCTGCATGAGTTTACTGCCAAGGAGTTCGAGACCGTCCTCGTAGACGAACTGGTGCCCTATGTAGACAGCCACTTCCTGACCAAGAGCGACAAGTGGAACCGTGCCATGGCCGGCCTGTCGATGGGAGGCTTCGAAACCCGGCTTATCACCCTGCGCCGACCCGAAGTGTTCGGATACTATGGATTGCTCTCTAGCGGACAGTATGAGCCGAAGGACATCAAGGACCCCAAGCAGACGCGACTCATCTTCCAGAGCTGCGGCTCGAAGGAGTATCCCGACCGCATCCGCCAGTCGACCGAGGCACTGAAGGCTGCCGGACTGCCTGCCGTTGGCTATGTCAGCGAGGGTACTGCCCATGAGTTCCTCACCTGGCGGCGCTCACTGCGCGAGCTGGCACCGCTGCTGTTTAGAGAGGTGAGTGGTAAGAAGTAAGAAGTAAGAGGTAAGAAGTAAGAGGTAAGTGGTGAGAGGAAAAATGAACTGATTATTTGGTCAGTTCATTTTTTTGTTGTACCTTCGCGGGCAAAATAGAAAAGAAATTGGAATCATGGTAGAGAAAAAGTTTAAGAGAACGACGGTGACATCGGCTTTGCCATACGCTAATGGCGGTGTGCATATCGGTCACCTGGCTGGTGTCTATGTGCCGGCAGATATCTATGTGCGCTATCTGCGCTTGAAGAAGGAAGAGGTGCTGTTTATCGGCGGCTCCGACGAACATGGTGTGCCCATCACGGTGCGCGCCCGCAAGGAGGGCATCACCCCGCAGGATGTGGTGGATCGCTATCATAAGATGATCAAGGACTCCTTCAAGGAGTTTGGCATCTCGTTTGACATCTACAGCCGCACTACTTCGGAGACCCATCATAAGTTTGCTGCCGAGTGGTTTCGCAAGCTCTACGACGAAGGCAAGCTTGTGGAGGAGACTACCGAGCAGCTGTACGACGAGGAGGCTAAGCAGTTTCTGGCCGACCGCTATGTGACGGGCGAATGTCCCCACTGTCATAATCAAGGAGCATACGGCGACCAGTGCGAGAAGTGCGGTCGCGATCTCTCGCCTACGGAGCTCATCAATCCCAAGTCGACCATCAGCGGTTCCACTCCCGTGCTGAAGAAGACCAAGAACTGGTATCTGCCGCTGAACGAGTATCAGGAGTGGCTGAAACAGTGGATTCTGGAAGACCATAAGGAGTGGCGTCCCAATGTCTACGGCCAGTGTAAGTCGTGGCTCGATATGGACCTGCAGCCTCGTGCCATGACGCGCGATCTGGACTGGGGTATTCCCGTCCCAGTGGAGGGTGCCGACGGCAAGGTGCTGTATGTATGGTTCGACGCGCCCATCGGCTATGTGTCGAATACCGTAGAGCTTTGTGCGAAGGATCCTGAGCGCTGGGGCAACTGGGAGAAATGGTGGCAGGACGAGGACACCCGTCTGGTACACTTCATCGGCAAGGACAATATCGTGTTCCACTGCATCATCTTCCCCGTGATGATGAAGGCTCACGGCAAGTATATCATGCCCGACAACGTGCCTGCCAACGAATTCCTGAACTTGGAGAACGACAAGATCTCGACCTCGCGCAACTGGGCTGTCTGGCTGCACGAGTATTTAGAGGATATGCCTGGCAAGCAGGATGTGCTGCGCTATGTGCTGACTGCCAACGCACCCGAGACGAAGGACAACAACTTCACCTGGAAGGACTTCCAGGACCGCAACAATAATGAGCTGGTAGCCATCTATGGCAACTTCGTGAACCGCGCGCTCCAGCTGACCAAGAAATACTGGAACGGAGTGGTGCCTGCCTGCGGCGAGCTGTTGGATGTGGACCGCCAGGCTCTCGAAGAGTTCAAGGATGTGAAGCTGAAGGTGGAGACCCTGCTCGACCAGTTCAAGTTCCGCGATGCCCAGTTTGAGGCGATGAACCTGGCGCGCATCGGCAACCGCTACATCACCGAGTGCGAGCCCTGGAAGGTATGGAAGCAAGACCAGAAGCGCTGCGAGACCATTCTTAATATCTGTCTGCAACTGACGGCTAATCTGGCCATCGCCTTCGAGCCCTTCCTGCCGTTCTCAAGCAAGAAACTGCGCGAGATGCTGAATATGGAGAGCTTCGAGTGGGAGCAGTTGGGGGCTACCGACCTCTTGAAGGCTGGCCACCAGTTGGGCGAACCGCAGCTGCTGTTCGAGAAGATTGAGGACGAGGTGATTCAGAAGCAATTAGACAAGCTGGAGGCTACGAAGAAAGCCAACGAGGCTGCCCAGCACAAGGCTGCCCCCGTGAAGGAGAATGTAGACTTCGAGACCTTTGAGAAACTCGACATCCGCGTGGGACTGGTGAAGCAGTGCCAGCGCGTGCCCAAGTCTAAGAAGCTGTTGCAGTTCCTGATTGACGACGGTTCTGGTCAGGACCGCACCATCTGCTCTGGCATTGCCGCCTTCTACGAGCATCCTGAGGAGCTGGTGGGCAAGCGAATCCTCTTCGTGGCCAATTTTGCACCGCGCAAGATGATGGGCATCGAGAGTCAGGGTATGATTCTCTCGGCTGTCGATGCCGACGAGAGCCTGAGCGTGGTGACCACCACCAAGGATGTGAAGCCCGGCAGTCAGGTGGGATAAGAGAGGACTACGACCGGCCAAAGAGGTATTTCTTGAGGAACGGGCTTACTCGGAGAATGTTCGAGGCCACACAACTGAAGCCTATCACCACCAAGGCTATCAGAACGGCCAGCGTGAGGTCGATGGCGAAGTTGTGCTGGTTGGCCTTGAAGAAGGTGCCCACACCTGGCAGGTTGGGCAGGAAGAGATAGTGTATCAGATAGATGTCGAGCGTGCGCCTGCCGATATACTGCAGACTGCGGCCCACGACGGTGCGCTGAGTGAAATACTGGTGATAGTGGCGGAAATACATGAACACCATCGTGAGCAATATGAAGCGTGCCAGCGTGAGGGGAATGATGGTCCACTGCATGCGCAGATTGTGCCACTTCAGGAAGTCGAGGGCTGCAAACGATACGAGCACGATGATGAGGGGATAGAACCACCGACTGTCCATCACGCGTTGCGCTTGGTTCCAGTAGCGGTGCACGATGTTGCCGTAAAGGAAGAACGGCATGTAGAGCATGACCTGTATCAGACAACTGTCATCGAGGAAGGTCGTGGGCTTGACCTTGCGGTATCCGAAGGCCCACCAGAAGTCGTTGGGCAGGTAGCAGGTCTCGTAGATGCACAGCGACAGCAGGAACAGCAGTGTGATAGGTATCCACGACTTCCACTTCAGCTTGCTTTCAAGATAGGCAAACAGATAGTAGATGATGAACATATAGAGCAGGGCGATGGTAAACCAGTAGCCGCCCTTCAGCGGCGAGTGGAACTTATCCTCGACTGCCACGAAGAAGTCGTCGAAGAGCACCGCCATGCCTAAAAAGAAGAACACCACCGTGGGGATGATCTGTATGCGCATCTTCTTGCCCACCAGCCGGAAGAGGTTGGGGATATCCCACACTTGCGAGGCCTTGTAGGCCAGAAAGCCGCTGATAAAGAAAAACAGGGGCATGCGGAACAGAATGAGGAACGACAGCGAAGACGATAGCTTCACGTCCTGTGCAAAGCCAGACTGACTCACATGGTTGGCCACCACGAGTATCATCGTAAAGCCGCGCATGGCATCGAGCCATTCCAGACGGGGTTTCTTTTTTACTGCTGTTTCCATAGACTTGCAATATTTTGCTGCAAAGGTACGAAAAAGTTTAGAGTTTAGTGGTCAGATTTTACGGAAATTTTGTACCTTTGCGCAGAAATAACTCTAAGATGAAGAAAACCGATGCCACGATACAGTTGCTGCGCCAAGTAGGAAGCAGGATATGGGAGACGCTGGGCGAACCCGACCTCCTGTCCTCTGAGACACCCATCGACGTAGTCATCCCCATCGTCAGGAAAGACCTCGACATCCTGCCGCTCTGCCTTGAGGGCGTGCGCCGCAACGTGCGCCAGCAGGTCAAGGCCATCTACATCGTGGCCCCGCGCGATGCCGACATCGAGGCCTTCTGCCAGCAGGAGCAGTTGCAGTTCACCGACGAGCAGACCATTCTGGGCATGGCCCCCGCAGCGCTCAACCTGCAGGTGCAGCGCCCCGACGGCAGCACGGTGGACCGCAGCGGATGGCTGTTCCAACAGCTGGTAAAGCTGTCGGGCAACATAGGCACCTGCGACTACTATCTCACCATTGACGCCGACCACATACTGCTGCAGCCGCACGTCTTCCTGACCAGTGACGAAGTACCTGTGTTCTACATGAGCGACGAGTGCAACACACCCTATTACCACAACATACGCCGCCTGATGGGCTATCGCTACCGTTCCCTGTTCAGCTACGTCGACCATAAGATGCTGTTTTCGAAGCAACAGCTGGAACTGCTGCGTGCGGCCATCCTGAAAGCCAACCCCGGAAAGCCCTGGACAGAGGCCATCACCGACAGCTACGACCGCAAGGAGACGTCGG
Organism: Prevotella sp. UBA2456; assembly: GCA_002342415.1. Classification (GTDB taxonomy): domain Bacteria; phylum Bacteroidota; class Bacteroidia; order Bacteroidales; family Bacteroidaceae; genus Prevotella. The sequence goes on from DDPY01000001.1 coordinate 10,234, forward strand.
GGTTCTCCGAGTTCGAGCTTTACGGCGACTTCGTCCGTCGCAAGATACGGCGTCCCTGGCGCCACCTGAAACTGGCCTACAGCCGGCTGTCAGACTACGAAGCACTGCACAGCCAGTATGCCGAGAAATACCGTTGTTTAACCTTTCCCTGTTATCTTAAAATGCAATGAGACTACTCCTTGAGAAAATACGCCTCTCCATCCTGAAACGTACCAAGACCCTGCCCCAGAAGAGCTACGCGGCCTGGGTGGCCAAGGGCTACAACGACCAGCCCGAGGTGAGCATCGTCATCCAGTCGCACGACAAGAGCCTGCAGGTGTGCCACATCCTGCCCAAGCTGCGCCAGACGAAGAACGCAGAAATCATCGTCATCGACGACGGCTCGTCGCCCGAGCACACCCAGCGGCTGGCCAAGGCACTGACAGGGGCCAACGAGTTCCTGCTACGCGCCAACGACCTGTACGAGAACCGTACCTACGACCGGGCCATACGCATGTCGCACGGACGCTACATCGCCCTGCTGCAGGACGACGACGACTTCGACGACATCGGCTGGACGGACCAGGCCCTGCTGCTGTTCGGCCAGCACCCGCGCATGGCCATTCTCGGCGGCAACTGGGGCCTGCGCCTTGAGTTCGACGACGCCAGGCAGTGGGGCCACGGCATGCGCGACGACACGCTGCAGAGCGGCACCTTCCGCTTCGTACCCTCGGTTAACCGCGCCCCCATGTGGATACGCCGCGACCTTTTCGAGGAGTACCTGCACCAGATAGACCCCGCCTTTGCCCCCTTCCAGTACGACGACGACGAGCTGTGCCTGCGCGCATGGCTGTGCGGCCTTGAGGTGGGATGGTACGACGCCCGCTTCCGCTCCCTGTCGGCCGGCGGCATGCGCCTGTGGAACAAGGGCTTCACGGGCGAACAGAGCCAACGCAACGGCCGCCGCCTCTACCAGATGTATGCCCACCGCATGGACGAGATACTAACCAAGGTTCGCGAGGCCAATGGGTGAGAGTCTGAAGGAGCGCACGGCCAAGGGACTGCTGTGGGGAGCCGTCAACAACGTCACCTCGCAGCTGCTCAGCGTGGCCATAGGCATCCTGCTGGGCCGCCTGCTGTCGCCTGCCGAGTATGGCATGGTGGGCATGCTGGCCATCTTCACCGCCATAGCTGGCTCGCTGCAGGAGAGCGGCTTCACGGCAGCACTCACCAACATGAAGCAGGCCACCCACTGCGACTATAACGCCGTCTTCTGGTTCAGCACCCTCATGTCCGTCGCCCTCTACGCCGTGCTCTACCTGTGTGCGCCGCTCATCGCCAGCTACTTCCGCCAGCCCGAGCTCGTACCCCTGTCCAGGCTGGTATTCGCCTCGCTGCTCATGGCTGGTCTGGGCATTGCCCATGCCGCCTACATGTTCCGCAACATGATGAACCGCGAGAAGGCCCTCATAGGCTTCGCCGCCCTTGCGGGCAGCGGCGTCGTGGGCGTCACGTTGGCACTGTGCGGCTACAGCTACTGGAGCCTGGCCTGGCAACAGTTTGCCTACATCACCATCGTCAACCTGGGCCGTCTCTTCTACGTCCGCTGGCGACCATCGCTACGCGTCGACTTCAGCCCCATACGCCGCATGTTCGGCTTCAGCAGCAAGATACTGCTCACCAACATGATGAACCAGGCCAACAACAACCTGCTGTCGTTCGTCTTCGGGCGCCTGTTCACCGCCGGTGCAGTGGGCAGCTACACCCAGGCCGCCAAGTGGAACCTGATGGGCCACTCGCTCATCACCGGAACCATACAGCAGGTGGCCCAGCCCGTGCTGGCCAGCATCAACGACGAAGAGGACCGCCAGCTCAAGGTGTTCCGCAAGATGCTGCGCTTCACCGCCATGCTCTCCATGCCCGCACTCTTCGGACTCGGACTCATTGCCGACTTCATCGTCCTCCTGCTCGGCGAGCAGTGGACCGACAGCGTCATGCTGCTGCGCATACTATGCGTCAGCGGCGCCTTCATGCCCATACACACCCTCTACCAGAACCTCTTCATCAGCCACGGCCGTTCCGACACCTACATGTGGTGCACCGCGGCACAGATAGCCGCCCAGCTGGCCGTCATCGTCGTCTTCAGCACGCGGGGCGGACTGGCACTCATGGTGACTGCCTATACCGTGCTCTTAGTGTCGTGGACCGGCGTATGGCAGCTGCTGGCACACCGTCTGACCGGGCTGCGCCTCAGCGACGTGCTGAAAGACATCCTGCCCTTCATGCTCGCCGCCATAGGGTGCACCGCCGCGGCCTACGCAGGCACGGCCGACATCAGCCAGCCCGTGCTCAGCATCGCCCTGCGCATCCTAATCACCGCCGTGCTTTACATTCTCATCATGAAATTGTCCGGGGCAAAAATATTTGACGAGTGCATACAGTACCTCTTCCGCCGCAAGACCTCCTGACACCCACCGCCCCCGGCCACGGCACTCCCCGAGCGCACGCTTATCCTCGTTCTATCCTCGTTCTATCCTCGTTACTTTTTACGAAGACAGAACGAATATAGCTGATTCGTAAAACTATTGCCGTCCCACCTTGCGCATCACCACCTCGATGGGTTCGGCAGCATCCATGTTGAAGTATTCCTTGTAATGATGCGACTCGCGCTTCTCTATCGGAGGCAGCTGCATGTAGTCGCCAAAGAAGTGGCGCAGGTAGGCATCGTAGCCGCCCGACAGACATACCTCCAAGCCCTCGAAGGGAAACTTGACGGGACCAGACACCCAGGCCAGGGGGTAGACCTCCTTGTCACCGTAGATGCCGGGATAGACTACCACATGGCTCGTGGAGCCATAGGTGTAGCGCTTCGCAATGCTGTCGAGCTGTGCCAGCAGCCGGCGGCGGTAGCTCTTGCGGCCCAGAAAGGCTCGCATCTTATAGCAGAAGCGTCCCCACTCGTAGGTGTCGCCCAACAGCCGCAGCCACTCCCAGAAGGTATAGCGCGTGGAGATGATGGCCAGCCTGTTCTGCAGCTTCGTAAAGCGCCGCTTCAGCCGCAGGGCCTCCTCCATGTCCTCAGCAGTACCGTCTAACGGGAAGATGTCTACAAACAAGCCATAGGTACACGGTGTGTCGCGCCGCTCCAGAATGGTGGTTCCCTTGCGGCACAGCTTCGAGAAGTACATGAAGTAGTTGTCCGTATTATAGGGGGTATGCAGTTCGTAGTTGCCCAGGTCGGTCTCTTCGCAGATTTTCAGGAAGCGGTCGTAGTCGGGCCGTGCCATGAACACATCGATATCGTCGTCCCACGGTATCATGCCGTGGTGGCGAATGGCACCAATAGCCGTCCCGCCGCAGCAGTAATAAGTGATATGGTGCTCCTCGCAGATGGCTATCAGTTTCTTCAGCACATCCAGGATGATGGCATTCCAGCGAGGCTGCAGTTCAGGAGTAATTTCTTGCATAAGCGATGATTTTTCGATTGCAAAGGTAGTTATTCCTTTTGGAATAATCAAAAAAAGAAAGATTTTCTTTGTTTTCTGCTCACTAAATCGTAACTTTTACTGCGTAGAAGTTACTCCGTCTCGGAAAAACTCAAATATATTTGGTTTTTCACTCGACATTTCGTAACTTTGTCATCAAAATAGAGATACTCTTTATGAGATTTGCATTTATTATATCGGCACATAACGACCCTGTACACCTGAAGCGGATGATAGCGAGCCTGCCTCAGGACTCGGTTTTCATGGTACATATCGATGCCAAGTCGGACCTGCAGGCATTTACCCAACTGATAGACGACCCAAGGGTGTACTTCATCCCTGACCGTACGGATGTGATGTGGGGCAGCATCGGTGTGGTGGAAGCGCAGATGAAAATGATTCGCGAGGCACTGAGACGGCATCGGGAGGAACCTGTAGACTATCTGATATCGTTGAGCGGACTGGACTATCCGTTGTGGAGCAATGCGCGCATAGAACGATTCTTTGCGGAGCAGAAAGGTCGCGAGTTGATCGTAACCCTTCCTATGGAGGGGCAGGGAGCAGCAGCCCAGCTCTATCGCGAGCACCGGCCCTTCAACTACAAGTCGTGGCAGTATGGTACCGTGAAGAGCAAATTTCGCGTGGCCCTGAGGCATATCGTTTATGGTCTGGGCTTCCGCAAGTCGCTGCGGTTCAGGGCCGAGGGACGCGAGTATGTGCTGAACAAGGGCTCGATGTGGTGGGCCATCACACCGGCATTGGCAGAGCTGGCACTCAGCTATTGGGATGAGCATCCGCAGTATGTACGCTACTTCCACGATGGCTTTGCCCCCGACGAGACGTTTATTCCCACACTCACCGCACACTCTGAGTTTGCCGAGAAGGCCATCCGCATGGAAGGACCGTTCAGGAATCTGGAGAGCATCACGCCCCTGACCTTCATCGACTATACCAACGGCATCAAGGTCTTTACCGAAGAAGACTACCCGATGCTCATCGGGAGCGATAAGATGTTTTGCAGGAAGACGGTGACAGGACAGAGTGACCGCCTGATGGACAAGATAGATGCCTTCAGAGCTCAGGGTTTGGAGTAATATTTCTTAACGAGCGGTTCGATAGAGTGGGGCACAAGCCCCTCAATGCTCTGTCCCGCCCTCACCTTCTGGCGAATCTCCGTACTCGATATGGGCAACAGCGGCATCTCGATGGTTCCCGCATGTTCATCGCGCGGATAGACGATGAGGTCGTGATGCCACAGAATATCCTTCCAATGTCGCCACCGCTCGAAGTGGGCCCAGTTGTCACCGCCTATCAGCAGCACAAACTGCCGGTCGGGGTAGTCGTGGCTCAAGTGCTGCAAGGTGTTCCAGGTATACGAGGGCTTGGGCAGCCGGAACTCATAGTCGCAAGCCATGATACCCTTCTCGTGTGCTAAGGCCTGTTGTGCCAGCTCGAAGCGGAGATGGTCATCCAGCAGCTGCTGGTCTTGCTTGAGTGGATTCTGGGGCGACACCATCAGCCATACCTCATCCAGACGGCACTGTTCTAAGACAGCCTTTGCTAAGGCAATATGCCCGTTATGGATAGGGTTGAACGAACCACCGAAAATGCCTGTCTTGGCTGTTGGCTGTTGGCAGTTGGCAGTTGGCTGTTGGCAGTTGGCTGTTGGCTGTTGGCAGTTGGCAGTTGGCAGTTGGCAGTTGGCTGTTGGCTGTAGAATCTTCATATATTTTACTACTCAACGGTATTGATAAAACTGAAGATCAGAGAATACACCTTTTCTTCTGCTTTTGTCAAATCATCATTGATAATGATAGTATCAAACTGATTAGAAAAGGACAATTCATACCTTGCTTTGGCTAATCTTGTTTCAATAGCCTCAGGAGTATCAGTAGCCCGTCCTTCCAGTCTTTTACGTAGCTCTTCAATTGATGGCGGTTGGATGAATATACTCAGTGCATCCTTACCATAGAATTTCTTGATACTTATTCCGCCTTTCACGTCGACATCGAAAATGACATTCTGCCCAGCATTAAGCTGTTTTTCCACCTGAGACTTCAGTGTCCCGTAAAAGCGGTTTTCATAGACTTCTTCATACTCTATGAATTCATCATTAGATATCTTTTCCCTAAATTGTTCTGGTGAAATAAAAAAATATTCAACTCCATCCTGCTCTGTACCACGTGGATTTCGCGAAGTACAGGATATAGAAAAGTACAAATTTAACTCCGGATGTTCTTTCATCAGCCAATTAACGATAGTGGATTTTCCACTACCAGATGGTGCACTGAAAATGATAAGCCTTCCTCTCATATCCTACAGTGCATTTAAAACTTGTTCTTTAATCTGCTCTAACTCGTCCTTCATCTTGACCACGATGTTCTGCATCTCGGCCTGATTCGACTTGGAACCGGTAGTGTTGATTTCACGACCCATCTCCTGAGCAATGAATCCCAGCTTCTTTCCCTGACCGGGCTGGTCGGCCATTGTCTCGCGGAAGTATTTCAGATGATTGGTCAGACGCTGCTTCTCCTCGCTGATGTCCAGCTTCTCGATATAGTAGATAAGCTCCTGTTCGAGACGGTTCTTGTCATATTCCGCCTCGGGAATCTGCTTCAGTCCGTCCACGATACGGCTGCGGATCTTCTCCACGCGGCTCTTCTCATAAGGCTCGATGCTGGCCAGCAGCTGTTCGATGTTGTCTATCTTCTCGGCAAACTTCTTCTCAAGGGCTGCACCCTCCTGAGTGCGGAAGTCTACCAGATGCTGAATGGCCTCGCAGACACCCTCGCGGGCCACGGTCCATTCTGCCTCGTCCAGCACTTCCACCTCAGTCCTGTTCAGCACGTCGGGCATGCGTACCAGCGTCTGCATCCAGTCCACCTGTTCTATCTTGTTCTGACTGGCAAAGTCCTTCAGCTGCTCATAATAGCCTTGCATCAATGCCGTGTTGACGGGGCAGGCAACGGTCGACTCGTCCTTCTCAATCCAGATGCAGAAATCAACCTTGCCGCGCAGCAGCTTCTCGGCTATCATCTGCCGTATCTCCATCTCTTTCTCACGATAGAGGGGAGCAATGCGGGTTGTCAGATCCAGTTGCTTGGAATTGAGCGACTTGATTTCGATATTGATTTTCTTTCCGTTGTAGACCACGAGAGATTTCCCATAGCCGGTCATTGACTGTATCATAATGTCTTCCGTTTTTAAAATTTGTGCAAAGTTACGAAAAAAAGAATGAAACATGCGAGGATTGGCGAGAATTTTCGTACCTTGGGCTTGAATCTACTGATTTTATGACAAATTATGAGAATTTCGGCAAAAATGATTTTTTTATTCTTGAATATTTATGTATATAAAAAAAAATGTGTAACTTTGCAGGCGAATTCAGAGATTCTTGATGCGGGAGTTTACTCTTGGCTGATATTTCATCTGAAACATGCTGCATAGGCAGCACTCACGCCGTACTTGCCTGACAAGGGCAGTGAAGGTGTGGGCTAACATAATTTAGAACAGCGTCTTACAACGCTTTGTTTTTGGTTGCTTTGAACCTAGGAAATTCAAACGTGTATCACAAGAACATTGCAGAGTGGATGTTTGTGGCGTGGTATTATATTGCCCCGTCAGTGTGCTGAGAAGGTACGAGCTACCTTCATACGCACACTTTTGGGCGCATCATATACCAACGGCGTGAGCGTCATTATTCTGTCTGTTTTCTTACACAGGTTTTCCTAGGACCTAAAGCGACGGACAGGCAGAGTGAGAGTTCACGCTCTTTTTGTATCCTTAGGTCGTCTCCGACCAAAAGTTTCCAATTGAGCTTCGCTGATTCTATTTCGACAGAGCCGGGCATATTGGATTGATATGAGGATTATCCTTGCAGCCATCTCCTAAACAGTCTGAGAACTGGTGCCCGGGTCATTTGAACAACAACAATCAGTCCAGAGACCACAGGTCGACGGACAAGGAGAGATAGTATATATGCCTGAAACAATACATATAGGAATACAGGAACGGTGGTGGGTGCTGCGGCATCTGAACCCGCAATGGATTGATCAACAGCTTTCCCAACTGAATGAGCAGCGGGCAGCCTGCGACATGGAGGCACTGGTGTATTTTATACCCCATCAGTATGTCCGCGAGGCATTTTATAAAAAAGAGAATGGCAAGGCATACAACAAGAAGGTCAGGGAGAACAATATGCTGCGAAGCTCCCTGCATTATTACCTGTTTGTCAAGGCGACAGAGTCCGACATCTATGCACTTGTCAGTGGCGAGTGGAACCGCACCTCGCGCCTGCGCCTCTCGCTGTGCCGCACGAAAAGCGGCGAGCCCCTATGGGCAACGGCAAAAGAGATGGACAACCTCATTCAACTGATGAGCGAATACCGCGAGATGTTCAATCTCGAACCCTCGCCCGACAGCTTCCAAGTTGCCGACAAGGTGATGCTGAAAGCCAAGGTCTTTAAAGGCTATGAGTTTTATGTCACCAAGGTCAGAAAGAGAGAAACGGGAGTAAGCCTTACACTGGAGTTGCCCATCTTCAACGGACGTTTCATCCTGAAAACCAAGAGTGTAGATGTGGCCGAACAGCATCTGCCCATGAAGATACAGGAATGGCTTTCTCCCGACTATGTGAAGAAAGTGGACCAGACACTGATAAATATTGTTCGTCATCGGTACGGTCGCAGGAAATCGAATGAGAACAGACAGCAAGTGGAATCCGACTCCCAAATCCTGCACGACCTGCAGTTCCTGAGTTACATGGAGTTCGATGACAGCCAAATCCATCACCATGTCAAGGTTCTGTTGCTGCTTCATGCAGTGCTGCGTAAAGACCGCCATTCTGTGGAGCACTACATCCCCGTCGTTCAGCGCATGCTCTCCAATGCCGGCCAGCCGGCCACTGATGAGGATGCCTTTATCATGGCAGTACTCTATCTGGCCACCCATGATGTGAACTTCCGTGATGCAGCCAAGCAGTATGAACAGCACCACAAGACGCTCTCGGAGCCGTTGTCGCAGCTGATGCCAGTCATCAAGTATATCCGGTTTAGGAATACTCCTCAGAAACGAATAAGCAAAAAGTTGGAAAGGCAGATGACTAAGCAGGTAGAAGACACACTGAGACAACTCAGAGACTGCGATTTCGGCAGTCTTTCCCCTCAGGCCGCATTGGCAGTCTGGGATATACTTGCTTTGCCCCCATACAACACGGAGGAAGGTCACGCTTTTCAGGTCAGGTTGAAAGAAGCCGCTCGCCAGTCTCTTGAAAAGGCAGAGCGACAGTTACAACGTGAGATAACCGATGGCGGCAAGGCCAGATCAGAGGCCGAAAAGTCTGCATGGGAACAAGTCATTCAGCACTTTTCCGGAACATCTGAAGCCAATTCCTCCCAGGCTACGCAGCATAGTCTCAATCAGGCACGAGGCAATCTTCTTCATACGGTTCACCCCAGTGCCGTTACATTAGTAAATTATTACGGACTGTTGACCGCTCTTCATCCCGACAGAAACACTGCCGACAGTGCCCCTCTCTATCAAGAGTATATAAAGATACTGCTGAGAGCCTATTCCAAGACCCAGCAGCTCACCACTCCCTGGTGGCAGCTGAAATCCGTTCTCGAACACTACTATCATGCAGGTGGTGATATGCAGGGCGGTGATATGCAGGGTGGTGATATGCAGAGCGGTGATAAATAGGCTATAGCCAGCTTTCAGCCTCCTTTCAGCCTGCTTTCAGCCAGCTTTCAGCCAGCTTATAGCCAGCTTATAGCCTGCTTATAGGCATACTCTTGAGTAAGGCAGTAAGCAGGCAGTAAGCAGGCTATAAGCAGGCTGAAAGCAGCCTAAAGCGAGTCTGAAGCGAGCCTAAAGCGAGCCTGAAGCGTTTGTGGTGAGCAGATAACCGCTTTTGCCTCAAAATAACAGAAAACTGCTGAAATATTTGGAAATATCGGGTTTTAATCGTATCTTTGCCCAAAAATAAGAAGTATGAAGCCGAATACGACACCTGTAGATATGGCCTCTGAGCCTGTGATGGCCCGCCCCATGACATCCTATAACGATGTGATGGGCTATCTCCATAGCATCCGTATCAGCGAGGAGGTGAAGCGGTCTGTCGCTCAACGGCTGATGGTGGAGGTGACTGGTAAGAACCTCTCAAAGGCATTTGCCCGTTTGGACCATCTCAGCCAGTTGCAGGATGACTGGGACGGCTATGGTGCAGAAAAGATTTCCTATCAGGTGGTAAGCAATCTCAGACAGGTGTTGCTGATATCAGATGACAAGGACTGGGAGAACTGGATGATTTCACCTGCATCCAATGGCACGGTGGGCTTGCAGTCAAAATTGAACGTCGCGTCCATCAGTATGGGGGACGAGAAGTACTCTTATTATAGTTGCAGGGATGGCCGTGAGGATTGGGGTGATTTTGTGCCTTTTAGTCCTTCTGGCTTTCTTGAGGTAATGCGTAGGATTGTATGAACTCAGTGCGAATAGTAGGTGACCATGAAATGATTGCTCGGATCTTGCACAAGGATTGGGTTGTTGACGGGCAATTACAGGTTTTCGCGTTTGTCTTGCGCTCCAATGAGTCCTATATCTCTGTGAATAGGCCTTCCATAGAAACATTTAAAGAAGATGTTTCAGATTTCGTTGGAAATCATCCTGAGTTCCGTAGTTCTGAAGAGGTTCTAAGCTGCAAGTTGGCAAAGATGAGCGTCAAGGATGTTCGCACTATTCAAGTTGATTTGGGATCCCTGTCGGCAGATGTGTCTGTTGATGTTGAACCTCGAAGTCTGCATTATCATTCTCATGCGGGTATTTTCACCAGAGTTAATGGCAAGAATATCAAGGGTGGCCCTCAAACGGTTGACCATGAGGATGAATACAGGATTTTGCCTGTAAGGGCCATTCATCAGAAAGTGCAGCATGCTCTTCTGGCATTGTCCAAGTTGGAGGAGTGCCAATTAGACAAATCAGAAGTTTTGCCGTAAGCGGTCATTTTAGACCGTATTGCGTACCTAATATATAAAGATTATCTTTGCGGCGTATATCCAAAACGCAACAAAGAATGATCAACAAGAAAAAAGAAGGAGGCTTCTACGCCTCAAAAGTAAGACTGTTTCTCAATGAGTACGATGGGATACCGCTGGAGGAGTTCTGCAAGGCAGAGAAGGTTAGTTACAGCAAGATGCTTAACTGCCTTGGACGGACAAACCACCAATATCATCCAGTTGGCAAACCAAAGAGTGATAAACCAATAAAGGCAGTCGAACCGGATCGACCTCTGCTTCCGTCTTTGGAACTGAAAGAGCTGGTGATAGACAAGCCTGGCGAGCAAGAACCGGCCAAAGAAGATCTCTCGAGATTGACTCTGATTAAGCCCCAAGCAACCAAGGTCCTTCGTGTCATTGAGAATATAAGCATAAGTATAAACGACCGCATAGGCGTAAGCATCGGCAAATGTGATGTCACCACGCTCTCTGCCTTAATCAGGGAAATGGAGGTGAGCCGATGATCAACCTATCAGGTAAATTCAGATATTTTCTCTGTACAGACAATGTCACACTGCGCTTCCGTCATCGTGGACTTAGGGAATACATCAAGGGCAAACTTCATCGCGACCCCTGTAATGGCGATGTCTACATCTTCCTGTCACGTGACCTCAGCAGACTCAGAGTCTATTACTTCCACCATAATGGAGAAATCCTCACGGAAAAGATCCTACATGCACACCGGTTCACTCATCCCGTCTTTTTGGATGAGGGCAAGCATGTGTACCACATCTCGTGGTCCAGTTTCGTTTACCTGCTCGAGGGTATCATCAGGAAAGAAAAAGACGAGTATTTTGATGAGTATGAAGACGAGAAAATCGATGGTGAAGAGTTGCAAGAATCAGTGTAACCTTGTTAGTAATATTTAACGTAACTAATTGGTAATTAAATAGTTAAATATTTGTGTACATGGAGAAAAATGAGTACCTTTGTAGCATGAACAAGGCAGAGGAACAGCAGTTTGCGATACTCTCATCCAACTATCGAAGTGAGCAGGAAGAGAGACGCAAGGCCCAGAAGAAAGCAAGTCTTCTGGAGCAGGAGAACTCTGCCCTTAAGTCCAAGAATGAGGACATGCAAAGGCGACTCAATGAGAAGATGGACGAGGTTGCTGATACCGTCAGGCAGATGGCCCAGTTCATGATGGGCAAAGGGCCTGTTACTCTATCTGACTCCTTAAGAGATGCAATAGTAGCTGGAGTAAAGGAAGAGTTTGAGGCAAAGCTTCGTGAAGAGCGTGAGGCTCATTCCAAAGAGATGCAGTCTTTGAAGGATCAGTTTGCCCTGATGCTTGCGGCCAAGGATAATGAGATAGCAGCATTAAAGGCTAGGAATGGTGAAGATCAAGGTGATTCCCATGGTACAACTAATCCCGGGCGGCCTGTCCCTGAGGGAATGGCTCCTGAAGATCGCATCAAGCAGTTGGAGCAGCAGAAGAATAAATATGCCATAGATGCCTATGGACAGGGTACTGAGTCTGAGAAATACAATCACGGCTGTCAGGAACCTGTTAAGGCAGATGATTTGGATCTCGAAGGTGTGGACGTACCCGATGAGCGCTGTGCTGAGATTGCTAAGCAAGTAATGGAGGCTGCCAAACAGCGCAAGAATATGAAGGGCGTAGAAAAGCCCCGTAATCCCCAGCCTTTAGAGGAAGCAGCACTGAATGACAAGGATTGTCAGATTATCCTTACTCCAGAAGGCCTTCCCGATGACGCAGAGGAGCTTGAGCCTGAAATCTCTACCCGTTACTTTTGGGTGGAAGGCCACTTCAGATGCAAGTTGGTTGTCCGTAGGAAATTCAAGGATCCACGGGGGAGATACTATTATATCAATCTACCTGAGAAATACAAGAATCCGATGGGACGTACTGAGGCTACAGAGTCAGTTATAGCTTTGGTTTACATGTTGCATGGTGAACAAAGGATGACGGATTCGGAAATAGTCACATTTCTAAAGAGTAAGGGTCTCAACTTCAGCGAGAGTGCTGTCAAGAATTGGATAAAGAAGGCGGCAGACATACTTGCTCCTCTTGATGAACCAACCCAAGAAGAGATACTGGCAACGGGTAATGACCATGTTGACGAGTCAGGCATAGAGGTTTGTGACCAGCGTCTGCCGAATAAAGGTGAGAAGGAAGAAGATGTAGAGATGGACAAGCACTACTTTGACAGGTGGATGTTCTGCCATCATGCAGACAGCATAAAACTTACTCAGTTTGTGTTCTTTGAGCGTGGTCGTAGGACCAGGAAGGCTGTGGAGGCCTACCTCTCGAATGCTAAGAAGCGTCTTTTTGTCAATAGTGACGGATGTTCTATTTATAAGTGCTACGATGTCACCGTTAAAGACCTTGAGAAATGCTCAGAGATTACTGACATCATCATAAGGGTGTCTTGTCTGGTGCATATGCGCAGACCATTCTTTAAGCTGAAGGACTGCTCACAGGATGCTATTGACATAGTGCATCTGGCTGATGAGGTCTTCCATCTGGACAAACAGATAAAGGCGACTTATAAGGAAGACTTTGAAAAGATCGCGCAGGAGCGAGTCCTGCAGATAGGCCCGATACTCCAAAGTATCAAAGATAAGCTCGACATACTAGAAAAAGAACTTGACCAGACGAAGGAACCTGAGCTGGTCAAGGCTGTGAAGTATGCCAAGAAGGAATATCCCTGTCTGTTGCACTGCTTGAAGAATGGCGCACTTGACTTTTCAAATAATAGCGTCGAGAGGGAAATACGTAGGCTGGCGAAGTACCGTAATAATAGTTTCTTTGTCGGTAGTCCCCAAGGCGGTGCCCGTCTTGCCAGGACACTGACAATCTTTGCAAACTGCAAGGCCTACAACATCGACCCATACAAGTATCTGTGTGACGTGTTCCGTCGCATCAAGACTACAGCCAAGGATCAGTTGGTCAACTTGGTTGCCCATAAGTGGCAACCACAAATGGCACCTGCCATCTATTAAATCCGAATCAAAATTTTAAAGATTACTAAAAATATGGTTTTATAGGCCTTAACGGGTCTAAAATGACCGCTTAC
>DDPY01000051.1 GCA_002342415.1 Prevotella sp. UBA2456
GTGCCGGACGCATCGTGTATCAAGACCTGGTGAAGATTAACCGTGCATGCAAGGACGGTTCCATCATGGAGAATCCACAGGTAAAGGCTGCTTACAGCTATGCTAAGGAAAATAACAAAAAGTTGCACCTGATGGGTCTGACCTCTGACGGAGGCGTGCACTCCAGCCTCGACCACCTGTTCAAGCTCATCGAGATTGGCAAGGCTTACGGTCTGAAGAACCAGGTGTTTGTTCACTGCTATATGGACGGTCGCGACACCGACCCTCACTCTGGCAAGGGTTTTATCGAACAAATCACGAAGGTTTGTGCTGAGAATGATGCCGCTATCGCCTCTATCGTTGGTCGATTCTATGCTATGGACCGCGACAAACGCTGGGAGCGTGTGAAGGAAGGCTATGACCTGATAGTCAACGGTGTGGGTAAGCAGGCTACTGATATGGTCAAGGCGATGGATGAGAGTTATGCCGACGGCGTGACCGACGAGTTCATCAAGCCTATCCACAATGCCTCGGTCAACGGCTGCATTGAGGAGGGCGATGTGGTGATCTTCATCAACTTCCGCAACGACCGCGCCAAGGAGATGACCATTGCACTGACCCAGGAGGACATGCCAGAGCAGGGCATGAAGACCATCCCCGGCTTGCAGTACTATTGCATGACCCCCTACGATGCCAAGTTCCAGGGCGTACACATCCTGTTCCCCAAGGAGAACGTGGAGGACACCTTAGGCGAATACCTGAGCAAGAAGGGTCTGAAGCAGCTGCACACTGCCGAGACCGAGAAATATGCCCACGTCACCTTCTTCTTCAATGGCGGGCGCGAAGCTCCCTATGAGGGTGAGGACCGTATCCTGGTGGCCAGTCCCAAGGTGGCTACCTACGACCTGAAGCCTGAGATGTCGGCCTACGAGGTGAAGGACAAGCTGGTGGGTGCCATCAACACGCAGGAGTATGACTTTATCGTGGTGAACTTCGCCAATGGTGACATGGTGGGTCACACGGGTGTCTACAATGCCATTGCCAAGGCCGTATGGGCTGTCGACAACTGTGTGCGCGAGGTCATCGAGGCTGCCAAGGCCAACGACTACGAGGCTATCATCATTGCCGACCACGGTAATGCCGACAATGCCATCAACCCCGACGGCACGCCTAACACGGCTCACTCGCTGAACCCCGTACCCTTCATCTATGTGACGAACAACAACTCTGCCACGGTGAAGGACGGCCGTCTGGCCGACGTGGCTCCCAGCATCCTGCACATCATGGGACTGGAGCAGCCTGCCGACATGACGGGTGAGTGCCTGATTACAGACTAAGTCAGCACTACTGGCTATACAACAAAAAAGCGTGGCACTGGTGCCGCGCTTTTTATTTTATCTCTTTCGGCTTTGGGAAATGCCTAATACTCGAACGAGCTGCCTCCCAGAAACTCCCTCAGCAGTGATGTAGGCGGAATCTGGTCATCGGCTATCGGACGGATGTAGCTCAGGAACTTACGGAGGCGATAGGCCTCGGCATACTCTGCACAGTTCTCAGGCACCAGTTCCAACAGGGGCACTGCCTGCTGCTTGATGACCGCCAGTTCGAAGAGCATGGCTGAATTGAACATCGCATCGGCATTCTCCTGATAAGGGAATATCCAGCGGTTCTCGCCCTTCCGCACACTGGGCCAGCGGCGAATGGTCTCCTGAGCCGACACTCCCCGATACTTGTGATCGCGGATGATGCGGCGCAGCAGTCGGTTGTCGGTGGTGGGAATATAGTTGTGGTTGTCAAGCAGTATCGTGGTCAGTGCAGAGGCATAGATGCGATACTTCTGACTGTCGGGTATCGAGGCGGTAAGCTCTGGATTCAAGGCATGGATGCCCTCTACCACCAGCACCTCGTTGCCCTTGAGTTGCAGTTTCTTTCCGCTCATCTCACTCTTGCCTGTCTGGAAATTATATCGCGGCAGTTCCACCTCCTCACCCCGGAAGAGCGCATTCAGCTGCTCGTTGAGCAAGGGGATATTGAGTGCATGCAGATGCTCGAAGTCATAGTCGCCGCTTTCGTCGCGGGGGGTGTCCTCGCGGTCAAGGAAGTAGTCGTCGAGGGAGATGCCGATAGGCTTGAGGCCATTGATGGCCAGTTGCACGGAGACGCGCTTGCAGGTAGTGGTCTTTCCGCTGCTGGAGGGTCCGGCAATCAGCACCATCTTAACCCCTGACCGGCGGGCTATCTCGTCGGCAATCTGGGCAATTTTTTTCTCCTGCAGCGCCTCGCTGAGCTGGATTAGCTGGTTGGCATGCCCCTTAGAGATGGCCTCGTTCAGGTCGCCTACCGTCCGCAAGCCTAAAATGTCCTGCCAGCGATGGTGCTCCTTGAATATCTCGAACATCTTGTTCTGCCGAACGAACGGTCCGAGCCGCGACGGGTCCTGCTGGGACGGGATGCGCAGCAGCACTCCATCAAAGTAATACTCCAGTCCGAAGAGATAAATCTGTCCGGTAGTGGTGAGCATCGTACCATAATAATAGTCGCGATAGCCATCAATGTCGTAGTAGGTGGTATAGAGCCTGCCCGTGCTCTGCAGCAGCTTGACCTTGGAGTAGGAGTGCGATGCCGTAAACATGCGGATAGCCTCCTCGGTAGTAGTCTCATGCCGGTGGATGGGCAGGTCGGCATCGATAATCTGCTGCATGCGCTGCCGCAGGTCGCTGACATCGTCAGGCGTGACATCGCGGCGCTTGCCCTCGTTGTCCTTGATGGTAAGGTCAATGTAATAGCCGTTGGACACGGGGATGTCGATGATGATGGTGCAGCGCGGCCACAGGTCGCGTGCTGCCTTGCTGAGCACGAAGAACAGGCTGCGGGTGTAGGCCCGCATGGCGGATGCATCGTGCAGGTCGAGGAACTCGATGTCCTTCGGCTTATACACACGGTAGTGCATCCCTTCCACCCTGTTGTTCACACGTGCACTAATAGGTCCATAGTCCATTTCGAGACCAGAAAGCGAAAAAATTTCAGAAAGTGTGGATCCGATGCTGATATTTAGAGTTTTTTTATTATTTTTGCAACGGATTTGGACGAATGCCTCGCCATTTTGATGCTGTTGTTCCATAGACGTAATATTTATTGATGCGACAAAGATACGAAAAAGTTTTGACTTCCGAGTAAAAATTAGAAAGTTTTTTTATGACAACCTGGGTGATATTGAAATTATTAGGTTCGCTGGCCCTGCTGATGTTCGGTATGAAGCAGATGAGCGATGCCCTTCAGAAGTTGGCAGGTCCGCAACTGCGCCACGTGTTGGGAGCAATGACCACCAACCGCTTTACCGGCATGCTGTCGGGTTTGTTTGTCACAGCGGCTGTACAGTCATCTACGGCCACAACCCTGATGACCGTATCGTTTGTCAATGCCGGCTTGGTGACACTGATGCAGGCCATTGCCGTCATCATGGGTGCCCACATCGGCACCACCGTGACAGCATGGATTATGTCATTAGGCTTTGTGTACAACATCACCCCCTACATCTACATCTTCCTCTTCTTTGCCATTATCCTTATCTATATGAAGAGCGGCCGCATGATGGGCGACCTGCTCTTCGGCATCTCTTTCCTCTTCCTCGGATTAGGCACACTGAAGGACACGGGCTTTGCCGTCATTCAGGACCCCACGGCAGGCGAAGCACTGATGCAGTTCTTCCAACAGTTCAACGAACCGACTTTCTGGAACGCGCTGTTCTTTCTGCTCATAGGCACGTTGCTGACACTCTGCGTACAGTCGAGTGCTGCCATCATGGCCATCACCATGCTGCTCTGCTCCACGGGAATGCTACACATAGAGCAGGGCATCATGCTTGTATTAGGCGAGAATATCGGTACTACCATCACCGCCAATATCGTGGCATCCTCGGCCAATGTGCAGGCCCGCCGGGCAGCCTTTGCCCACTTCACGGTGAATGCCATCGGTGTGACATGGGCACTCATCCTGCTACGGCCGTTCTACAATCTGGTATGCCAGATAGCGGGCTTCGATTCGCAGATACCGGCAACAGCCCCCGACTATGCTATCAAAGCCTCGGTGGTGCTGGCCACCTACCACACCGTCTTCAATGTGGCGAACACCCTGCTGCAAATCGGCTTTGTACAGTATATTGAGCGCTTTGTCTGCTGGATTGTCAAGCCCAAGAAGGTGGACGAGGAAGAGGACTTCCGCCTGCACTTCATCCAATCGGGCCTCATGAAGACTCCAGAACTCTCGGTGCTCGAGGCTCAAAAGGAGATTAGGGCATTCTCGGAACGCATGCAACGCATGTTCGGCATGGTGCGCGAGCTGCTCACCGAGAAGGACGAGCAGAAATTTGCCAACGAGTATGCGCGCATAGAGAAGTACGAGCAGATCTCCGACAATATGGAGATAGAGATTGCCAAGTATCTCGACCAGGTCAGCGATGCCCATCTGTCGGACGACACCAAGGCCAAGATACGCTCCATGCTGCGCGAGATTTCAGAACTGGAGTCTATCGGTGATGCCTGCTACAACATGGCACGTACCATCCAGCGCAAGGTGCAGGGCAAGAAAGACCACTTCACCGACCGCCACTACGAGCACATTGAACAGATGATGGGTCTCACCGATCAGGCACTGACCCAGATGAATGCCCTCCTGGGCGGCAGAAAGGAGTCGTACGATGTCAACCGCACCTTCAACCTCGAGAACGAGATTAACAACTATCGCAACCAGTTGAAGTCGCAGAATATCAACGACATCAACAACCACCAGTACTCCTATGCCATAGGCACTATCTACATGGATTTGATTAACGAATGTGAGAAATTAGGAGACTATGTAGTAAACGTGGTTGAGGCCCGTATGGGCAGCAAGCAGACGAAAGTTTAGGCTTCTTTAAAAAAAAGACAATAAAAAGGGCAGTTATTTCAGTTTTTTTAAGTACATTTGCAGGCAAAATACAAACTTTATTATAAAATATGTGTAAAAAGCTACTTTTAATAGCCATGATGTTGACATCAACGTTGACTATTCTGGCACAGGTTACCACCTCTGCACTCAGCGGAAAGGTAACCATGGAGGATACCAAAGAGGAGGTGATTGGTGCTACCATTCAGGCCATCCATGAACCTTCCGGTACCAAGTACAATGCGGTGACCAACACCAGCGGACGCTTTACCATCCAAGGTATGCGTAACGGCGGACCCTACACGGTCACCATCAGCTACATCGGTTATAAGACCAAGACCTTTCGTGACATTGAACTCGAGTTGGCCGAGACCTACGATCTGAACGTCTGGCTCTCCGAGAATGCCAACGAGCTGACGGAGATTGTAGTCAGCGGTAAGGCTTCAAAGTTCTCAGCAGAGAAGACAGGTGCCTCGACCAATATCAACAACCGCACCATCATGGAGCTGCCCACCGTCAGCCGCGGCATCGGCGATATTGCCAAGCTGTCGCCTTACTACGGTGGTAGCAACGGATTCAGCGGTATGAACGGCAAGATGTCGAACTTCACCCTCGACGGTGCCAACCTGAACAACAACTTCGGACTGTCGAGCGACCTGCCCGGTGGCGGTATGCCCGTCTCAATGGATGCTATCGACGAGGTACAGGTGGTGGTAGCTCCCTTCGATGTCCGTCAGTCCAACTTCATCGGCGGCGGTATCAATGCCGTCACCAAGTCGGGTACGAACACCTTCAAGGGCACGGCCTACTTCTACTATACCAATGAGAATATGCACGGCAACCGTGTAGACGGCAAGCAGAACTCGGAGCCCAACCCCGACGAGCAGAAGACCTGGGGCTTCACCCTCGGCGGACCGATTCTCAAGGATAAGCTCTTCTTCTTTGCCAACTTCGAGCGCACCAATTCGGAGAGCGTGCCCACCTTCTGGCGGCCCGATGCTACGGGTGAGGGTGCCGACAGCAAGACCTACACCTCGCGCACACTGTTGAGCGACATGCAGATGATCTCGCAGTTCGTGAAGGACAAGTACGGCTACGACACTGGCTCGGCCGACTCTTATCCCGGCGGCATCACCAACAACAAGTGGCTGGGACGCCTGGACTGGAATATCACCAACAACCATCATCTGGCTGTGCGCTTCAATCATACCAACAACTCGCGCTATGCCACTCCCAGTGCCACCTCGCGTGATGCTGGCGGACTGTCGGCAGCCTGTGTCGGCATCAGCTCGATGGCCTTCGCCAACTCCTTCTATGAGCAGAAGAACAAGGTAACCACCTTCTCGTTCGACCTCAACAGCCGCTTCGGTGAGAGCATGAGCAACCAGCTGCTGGTGACCTATTCGAACATCGACGACGAACGTGACACGAACTCCAGCCCCTTCCCCTTCATCGACATCATGAAGGACGGCGACCCCTATATGTCGTTAGGCTATGAGCTCTTCACATATAACAACCGCGTGCAGAACAAGATTCTGACCATCAACGACAACTTCACCTACTATATGGGTGCCCACAAGCTCACGGCCGGATTCAACTTTGAGCATCAGCGTGCCACCAACGCCTATATGCGCCAGGGTACGGGCTACTACCGCTATGCCTCGATGGAGGACTTCATGGATGGTGCTGCTCCTACTGCCGTAGTACTGACATCGGGTAACGACGGCAATGAGAAGCCTGTCTCGGAGGTTGCCTTCAACCAGATTGGCCTCTATGCACAAGACGAATGGAATGTCACTGACAAGCTGAAGCTGAACTATGGTATCCGCTTCGACAATCTCATCTTCCAGAACGACGGTGCCATCACCAATCAGGAGCTCTTGGCCCAAGACCTCGGCGGCCGCCACCTCGACACAGGTGTATGGCCCAAGAGCAACTGGCAGATTTCTCCCCGCGTAGGCTTTGTGTGGGACGTGATGGGCGACAAGTCGCTGAAAGTACGTGGTGGTACGGGACTCTTCGCCGGCCGTATGCCTCTGGTGTTCTTCACCAATATGCCCAGCCAGTCGGGTATGTTCCAGACCACCTATATCACCAAGGATGCCACAGCACTGTCTAAGTTCACCGGTGGACTGAAGACCGATGTCAAAGAGATGGAGAGCATTCTGAAGGACTATGCACAGGGTATGGCCTACTATGCCGGTGTCGATCGCGACTTCAAGATGCCGCAGGTCTGGAAGTCGTCTATCGCTATCGACTATAATGTGCCCGTCTCGTTCCCCCTGTCGGTAACGGGTGAGTTCACCTATACCAAGAATGTCAATGCCGTCAACCTGATTAACTGGAACATGAAGGACCCGGATGACACCTGGCAGCGCATGGCTGGTGCCGACAACCGACTGATTTATCCCGCCAAGGATGTCTATCAGTATGGCTCAAAGGGAGTCTACGTGCTCAGCAACAACCATCGCGGCTACGGATGGACCGCCAGCCTGCAGCTGAATGCAGAGCCCATCAAGGACCTGCGCATCTCGGCAGCCTACACCCATACCGTCAACAAGGAAGTCACGGCACTGCCCGGCTCGAACGCACAGGCAGCATGGCAGTATATGCACACGGTGAACGGTCCGAATATCATCGAGACCCGCAACTCGGGCTTCGTCACTCCCGACCGTGTGATTGTCAACCTGAGCTATCGCTATAAGAAAGACCACTTCTCGCTCTTCTATAGCGGCTACTCACCCTCGGGCTGGAGCTACTGCTACAGCAACGATATCAATGGTGACGGACTGGCCTACGACCTGATGTACATCCCCCGCGATGACTCAGAAATCAAGTTTGCTACCGACGACGACCGCATTGCCTTCTGGAACTTCGTCGAGCAGGACGACTACCTGAAGAACCATAAGGGCGAGTATGCCGACCTCTATGGAGCCCGCGCTCCCTGGGTGCATACCTTCGACTTCAAGTGGGCTCACGACTTCGACCTGAAGATTGGCAAGACCACCCACAAGCTGCAACTCATTGCCAATGTCGAGAACATCGGCAACCTGCTGAACTCAAAGTGGGGTGTGGCCAAACTCATCCCAGGCATGAGCAACAACATGTTCAAGATGCTCAGCGTGACCAATGCTGCCGATGTGAAGAACGGTGCACAGCCCATCTTCCGCATGAACACTGACATGAAGACCGCATGGGACTACAACCACAGCTACAGCCAGTGCTGGCGCCTGCAGTTAGGTGTGAAGTACTACTTCAACTAATATAGAGGTAAGAAGTAAGAAGTAAGAGGTAAGGGGTGAGTCACCACTTACCTCTTATTTCATTCATAACCATCAGCCATCTTCCATCAGCCATCTTCCATCTTCCATCATCCATCTTCCATCAGCCATCTTCCATCATCCATCTTCCATCACACATCATCCATCAGCCTTCACGACTAAGTCCTTCTCGCGCTCCTTGGGAGTAACGCGGATGTTGACCACCTTCCCCTTTTTCAGTTCTGCCTCCACAATGGTATTACCCGAGGCATACAGACGGAAGCGGACATCCCAATGGCGCGGCCAGGCCGGGAAGAGGTGAATCTGCTGGCCCACCTCCTGCATCAGCATCTCCTGCATGGCTATCATACCCGAACCGCCCCAGTTGTGGTCGGGAGTCCAGTCGTAGCCCGGTCCCCAGAAGGCAGGGAAGCGATGCGGGCCGTTAGCCATCTTGAGTGTAATCAGTCGCTCGGCTTCGTCTGTGAGTCCGAGACAAGCAGCCCAGATGGCATCCTGCTTCCAGCCTATATGTGAGCGGAACTTCAATGCTAACGTATCGTTCTGATAGGTGTTACGGGCCACCTCGAGATCAGGCCGCCCTACCCCATAGATGCGCCAGGGGAAGACGGGATAGAGCTGGGTGGTCTCTACATTCTGCACACGCTCATAGTGCAGTGCAGGCTGTATCATTCCGTCGCGGACAGTGATGTCGGGCAGGCGCTTCAGGAATGAAGTATGAAGAGCGAAGAAAGAGGAATCCTGTGGTTCCTTTTCGAGTTGCAGCAAGGCTTCGGTCACTGTGCGCAAGGCCGCAATGGTCGAGGTCGAGTTGTAGGCTCCCTTGAAGGTCTCGCCGCCCGAGCCCGGATAGAGCACCAGATGTCCATTGCCGTCGAGCCGCTTGGCTCCGCGCTGGTTGGCCAGATACTGATAATGCTCGTCAAAGAAGCGTAGACACGACCGTATCATGGGCAGATAGGCGGTAATATCCATGCCGCAGTAGCGGTGGGCTTCGAGGGCCATCATACAGAACTCCAGACAAGTGTCCCACTCGTATTCGAGCCATGCATTGCGCTCCATTCCCGGATCGAAGCCTGCGGGGCGCTTGGTGCCGTATTCCGGATAGCAGGGCAGCCCGTAGTTCTCTATCTGTTCCGTCAGGCAGGCCCCCTCATGCCCCCAATAGAGGCGCGAGCGCTCCTCGGCATTCTGATAGATGCGCAGATAGAAGTCGAGCTGGGGTTTCAGCAGGTCGAAGTCACCATTCTTCATCATCGGCCAATAGACCAGCCGCTGGTTTTGTGCCGTATGCACACCACCGCCCCAGTTACGGAAGTCGGGCGACAGTTTGTACTGATCATCCGGATTGACATACTCCGGGTCGAAGGTGAACAGGCCGCCGTTAAACTTGGTAGGCCACTCGCCACGGGCATTACAGCCCAGCATATAGCGGAAGAGCTGATAGTTGCGCACAATCTGACCGCTACCCTCCACGTAGCTGCGGCCCCAGAAGTCGCGCCACCACTGGCGGGAAGCCAGACAGTCGGCCACGCGCCTGATGCGCTGCTCCGTCTTCTTCAGCTCAGCCTCCCACTCTCCTACCGTTCCCTGCACAGTGGCCAGTGCTATCTGCAGGTGGAAGTGTTTCTGGGGCCGCCGCGAGACATACATCCATCCCTCGTAGTCACTGCTGGCATAACGCCCTTCCACCTTATCCATCAGCACAAAGCCGCGGCCACTCATGCGGCCGCCGAAGATGCGATGCTTCAGCGGATTATACAGCCGGTCCTTCACAGCATCCATCCGCTGCTGGCTGACGGTGGCATCGAAAATGGTCTGCTCACCGTTCCGATGCATGAAGGTCACACTCTGCTCCGTAGCCACAATGCTGTCGGCACGGGTTTTCAGTCCTTTCGGTGCGGCAAACTTATAGCTGGTCTGGAAGCGTTCGCGACCGCTGATCTCAATGTCGCGGATGCGCCAGTTCTCGTAGGTGGCTGCCACCACCTGCTTCACTCCGGGACTGATCACATCGACATGGACCACCGGCTTCTCCACATCCGCCCACAACTGTACACTGGTCTGTCCGTCGGTAATCTCCACATAGCCTTCGCGCAAATGCAGAATCTGGCGGAAATGCTCCATGTTCAGGCCAGGCGACAGACTGATGCGGAAGCGGCCCTGCTTGAGCAGCGTATTGTTCTCGTCGAACGAGCCCGACCGCGACAGATAGAACAGCACATCGCCCCGTTCCACCCATACATTCATGCCGATGTCGCCCCCTCCGCAGGGCATCGACTCCGAGGCATTGTTGCTGGGCGAACGCCACTCATAGTCCTTGGGCTGACCAAAAGCCTGATTAGGCAAGAATCCTAAAAAGCAAAGTAATAAGATAACAGTCTGTTTCATATAAAAGAGACGAACCAACTCGAAAAATGACACCGTAACCTCGCTGGGAGTGAAATTACGTTTCTCTTAGGCCAGGCAGTAATCTCTCTTACAGCTGCCAGTAAAATTTCGTTTGCCATATCATTTATAACGATTATATTCCTTGTTCAATTGTCTGATGCTCAGATGCGTGACAGAGTGATTCATCACCATTACGCAGATCATCTCACGATGGGCACCGGAAACGGAGAACCAGGTGGTTATTTTTGTTTTTGTGTATATATGATGCCAACAATGGTCAG
>DDPY01000035.1:0-147 GCA_002342415.1 Prevotella sp. UBA2456
ACCGCCACCCTGCGCTCAGGGATTCTTGCCACTCTCGTGGAGAGAGAAGAACAAGTGCCGTCTACGGCTGCTTGGCAGTACTTGCGGACAAAGGTACGAATAAACGGGCAAAAAACCAAAGGAAAGATTTTTTTTTCTTTGTTTTTT
>DDPY01000035.1:219-34249 GCA_002342415.1 Prevotella sp. UBA2456
GTTGGCAGCGAGCCGTAACCTCGTTTTATTTCCCACGCCTAAGAACTTTTTTTGAAGTGCAGAGGAGAACTATTTGGAGTGCAGGGGAAAAAATGTTGGAACGCGTTCCAACAATTTTTCGGATGCGGTGGAAAAAGTGTTAGGACGCGTTCTAAAAAACGGGCTGTTTTGTGCATTATTTATTTTTCTTATACTATAAATTTTGCATTTTAGGGTGTCAGGGTGTCTGAGTGCCGATGTACAAAGGGCTGCACCCTGTTTTTATAGGGTGACAAGGGTGACAGGAGGGTGACAGGATGTACGACCCTCAATAAGGGCTGGTTATTGAGCAATAAGGCACGCTTTTTGAGCAATAAGGCACGCTTTTTGAGCAATAAGGCACGCTTTTCGAGCAAAAAAAGGCTGTTTTTGAGCATAAAAGACACGCTTTTGAGCAAAAAAAAGCAGGTGTTTAAGCCAAAATCGGCCTGATTTTGCCATTTTGCCACCATTTTGCCACGCGTAACCCTCTGACAATCAGCGAGTGTTGCAAAATGACATCAGTTGCAACACTTTTAAAAACTTCATGTGGAGTGTTAACTGACCTTGCAGCATTTGCCCTTCCGCTTGCAGAACCTCTGGCACTGGGCACAGATGTCGTAGCCCAGCACGGCACCGAGAATGAAATCCTCCTCGGGAGTCAGCTCATTGAGCGGACGGTTGACAATGAGGCGAATGGCATCCAGACACTCCGAGCGCCCGAAATAAAGGTTCAGGTTCTGCCTTCCTGCTGGCTGCACAAGATAGGGGATGCCCATGTGCTCCAGGCGCTGACGGGCAAAGGCCTCATAGCGCTTATGACAGGTGAAGAGCACCATCTGTCGCACTCCTTTGCGGAACTCGTAGATATGATTCATCAGCACCTTCAGGTCGATGGGGCAGGCCTCAGTGCGTCGAGCCTTGTTCGGGGCAGAAGTGGTCTTGGTTTGCTGCATAGTCGGAAAAGTCGGTTAAAGATTAGGAGAAATCTGGGCTATCCAGGCATCGATGCGCCCGTCGGTCTTGCTGTCCTCGTTGACATCGTCAAGGGGAAGCCCCACAAACTGGCCGTCGACCACCGCTGCCGAGTCGTCAAAGGTATAGCCGTCGGTGCTCACACTGCCGACAAATCGGGCTCCACTGTCCTTGATTCCATCGTACAGCTCGCCGATGCCACCCACGAAGGTGTCGCCATACGACTCGCAGTCGCCACAGCCGAACAGCGCAACGACCTTACCCTTCAGATTGGCCGACTGCAACACCCTGAGACCGTCATACCAGTCGTCCTGCAGCTCGCCCGCTCCCCACGTAGAGGTGCCAAGAATCAGGTTTTCGTTGGCGGCAACAATGTCGGCTGTTAAGTCTTGCACGTTCAATACCTCGGCACCCAGTCTGGCACCAATCTTCTCTGCAATGGCCTCGCACGTACCCGTCGAAGAGCCATAAACAACTACAGTTTTTCTCATTTCAGAAATAATTAAAATTTATGTGGTTAACGTTTCCGGCTGCAAAATTACAATGTTTTGTGCTACCTCGCAATACCCAAAACTAAGGCAAATGCTCCGCACCGCAAAGCAAAGAGTAGCAAAAAAAGATTACCAAGAAATAATGACGGCATGTTTTTTTACACAAAAAAGTTACGATTTCTTCCGAAATAAGAAAAAATGCAGTACCTTTGCGCATAGAAAACTATAAATATCATGCTGGTAAAAACATATTGCGCAGCCGTCAACGGGCTGGAAGTAACAACGGTCACCTGCGAGGTGAGCATGTCGCGCGGTGTGCAGTTCCACCTGACGGGACTGGCCGACACCGCTGTCAAGGAGAGCTACGACCGCATCAAGGCGGCCTTGGTCAACAATGGCTATAAAATGCCTACCATGGATATCACCGTCAATCTCTCACCTGCCGACATCAAGAAGGAAGGATCGGGCTATGATTTGCCGCTTGCCATAGGAATCCTTGCAGCCAATGGCAAAGTGGAGAGCGATAGGCTGAGCCGCTATATGATGGTAGGCGAGCTGGGACTGGACGGCCGCTTGCAGCCCATTCGCGGAGCTCTGCCCATTGCCATCCGAGCCCGCAAGGAGAAGTTCAAGGGCCTCATCGTGCCCCAGCAGAACATTCGCGAAGCGGCTGTGGTCAACCAGTTGGAGGTGTATGGCATGGAGACGCTGACAGACGTCATCACGTTCATGAATGGTGACACCAGCTATCAGCCTACCATTATTGACACGCGCAAGGAGTTCTATGAGCAGCAGAACCATTACGAGCTCGACTTCAGCGATGTTCGTGGTCAGGAGAGCGTGAAGCGTGCCCTCGAGATAGCAGCCGCAGGCGGTCATAATCTCATTATGATTGGTCCGCCGGGCTCTGGCAAGTCGATGCTGGCCAAGCGACTGCCAAGCATCTTGCCACCCTTGTCGCTGGCTGAGAGCTTAGAGACTACCCAGATTCATTCTGTGGCGGGCAAGCTGAGCCGCGACACCAGCCTTATCAGCCAGCGGCCCTTCCGCGCTCCCCATCACACCATCTCGCAAGTGGCCCTCGTGGGGGGCGGCAATAATCCGCAGCCAGGCGAAATCAGCCTCGCCCATAATGGTGTCCTCTTTCTTGACGAGATGCCCGAGCTGTCGCGCTCTGTCCTCGAAGTGCTGCGCCAGCCGCTGGAGGACCGCAAGATTACCATCAGCCGTGCCAAATACAATATAGAATATCCCTGTTCGTTCATGCTGATTGCCTCAATGAATCCCTGTCCCTGCGGCTACTATGGCGACCCTACGCACCACTGCGTCTGCACGCCAGGACAGATACAGCGATACATGAACAAGATTAGCGGTCCCCTACTCGACCGCATCGACATCCACTGCGAGATACAGGCCGTGCCCTTTGCCCAACTCAGCCAAATGCAGCCCGGCGAACCCTCGGCGGCCATCCGCGAGCGGGTAATAAAAGCCCGCAAGATTCAGGAGGAGCGCTTCAGCTCCCTCCCTACGGGGGAGGGCGGGGGGAGAGGCCGCGTCCACTGTAACGCCCAGATGACCGAGCGAATGCTCCACCAGTTTGCAGAGCCAGATACCGCCTCACTCGATATGCTCCGCATGGCCATGGAGCGCCTGAAGCTCTCCGCCCGCGCCTACAGCCGCATCCTCAAGGTGGCCCGCACCATTGCCGACCTCGCAGGCTCAGAGAAAGTAGAATCCGTCCACATTGCCGAAGCCATCGGCTACCGGAATCTGGACCGAGGCGACTGGGCCGAGCGAGGAATATAGCCACAATACTTGGCTATGTCACAAATAATTGTTACCTTTGCGGAAAACTATTAAAGAAATGAAGTTTAAGGAAGAAATCAACGAGAGTTACACAATGGCCGAGGCCATCAAGGAGGCACAGCGCTGTCTGCACTGCAAGGTGCCTCAGTGCAAGAAGGGCTGCCCCATCAGCAACGACATCCCCGACTGGATACATGAGTTGAAGAAAGGCAACATGGGCAATGCCATCAGCATCATCCGTGCCAAGAGCAATCTGCCTGCCGTCTGCGGGCGCGTGTGTGCCCACGAGAAACAATGTGAGGGCAACTGCGTGCTGGGCAAGAAGGGCCAGCCTGTGAACATCGGAAAACTGGAACGCTTCGTGGCCGACTTCGACTCCGACAACGAGCTGACCCACGAGGACATTGCCGAGAAGACACGCGGCAAGGTGGCTGTCATCGGAGCTGGACCCTCGGGCATCACCGTTGCCGGCGACCTGGCCCGCGAGGGCTTTGCTGTCGAGATATTCGAGATGGAAGCCCAGTGTGGCGGTGTGCTGCGCTATGGCATTCCTGAATACCGTCTGCCCAAGGAGGTGGTAGCCCGCGAAATTCGCTATATCGAGAAGATGGGGGTGGTGATTCATCGCAACACCCATGTCGGTGTGGAGATCACCGTCGACAGTCTCTTTGCCCAAGGCTTCGATGCCATCTTCATCGGCACGGGACTGAGCAAGCCCAAGTCGCTCGAGATACCCATCTGGCAGAACGGCCGCTGCATCTCGGAGGGCGAGGGAGCCACAAAATGCAGCGACCTGAAGCGCATCCGACTGGCCACCCATTTCCTGCGCCGCGTAGAACTCATCAGCGAGGGATTCATGCAACGCGATGAACTGCCTGTTGACGAGGGTGCCCGCGTCTTCGTCATCGGCTGCGGCAACACGGCCATGGATGCCTCGCGCACTGCCCTGCGCATCGGAGCCTCGCAAGTAAATGTGATATATCATAAAGGTATAGACACCATGTCGGCTCTGCGCGCAGAATACGATGATGCCGTGAAGGAGGGTGTGCAGTTCAACTGGTGGAGTGCCATCACCGAGATTCATGTAGACGATCAATTGGACATCACCGAGATAGTGCTCGAAACCCATGAGCCCGACAAGGAGCCGGTACGCCAGAGCCTACCCGCCAACAACATCATCTTTGCCATCGGAGCCACACCAGCCACCAAGATTGTGCGCACCACATCAGGCTTGGAGAATGACGACCACAACTTCCTCATCACCCGCGAGGTGCCCTACGGCATGACTACCCGCAAGGGAGTATTCGCGGGCGGTGATGTGGTAGGCCGCCAGGCTACGGTAGTACATGCCATGCAGGATGCCAAGCGCGTGGCTCTGGGCATCGCACAATATGTGGATGCCGTCAAGCTCATGAAACTCATCAATATGTAAGCAGCAATCAAAAAACAGACAACACAATATGGCAGACAACAACAATGCAAGGTCACACGCTGATCAAGGAGCGGGCAAATGGGTAGCCTGCTGGGGCAATGCCACCTCCATCACCAACCGCCGCGAGGCCATCTATGCCAAGAACCTCACCCTGCGCTACCCTATCCGCATGTGCTTCAATGGCACCATGCTGCGCTTCCGGTTCTCCAACCTTACAGGCACCGAACCCGTCACACTCTCGAAGGTCTATGTCGGTCATACCCCCATCACCTTCGGTAGCAGCACAAGCATCATTCTGCAACCGGGCACAGAGAGCGAGAGCGATGCCATAGCCTATTCTGTACACCGCGGTGACACCATCGAAGTGAGCTTCTATCTGGCCGACTACACCCAGATGAACAGCGGAACACTTGTCACGGGCCCGCTCTCCAAGGGATATTACGCCTATGGCGACTATGCCGAGGCAGACGAACTGCCCATCAACCTGAGCCGAAGCACCAACTGGTTCTACTTCCTCAATACCGTTGATGTGCTGACAGCAGCCGACAATCATGCCATCGTGTGCTATGGTGACAGCATCACCGCCCAGTCGTGGCCCGACTATATGGCACAACAGGCTTTCGGCTCCAATGTTGCCATCATCCGACGGGCTGTCAGCGGCACGCGCATCCTCCGTCAATACGATTGTATCACCTATCAGGCCTACGGACTGAAGGGAGCCACACGATTCCCCATCGAGATGCGGGTGGCAGGAGCCTCGGATGTCATCATCCAGCACGGCATCAACGACATCATCCATCCCGTAGGCACCGATGTCAACCCCTTCCGACCGTGGAGCGACCTGCCTACGGTAGAGGAGATGCAGCAAGGCATTGAGAATATCTATGTCAAACCCGCCAAGGCTATGGGCCTCAAGGTGTGGAGCGGCACCCTGCTGCCCATCTATGGCTGGCGCACCTATAACGAGAATCGCGAGCAGATGAGACAGGCCCTGAACGAATGGCTGCGCACCTCGCCCGTCTTCGATGGATGCATCGACTTCGATGCGGCTGTACGCAGTGTTACCAACCCCAAGGCTTTTGCCGACGGATTCGACAGCGGCGACCATCTGCACCCCAGCGAGCGGGCCTACGAGACAATGGCACATGCTGCCACGCATAAACTGATACGCTACACTCCCCGCCTCGACCACGAGGAGCTATTCTAAGTTTACTTAGCAGCTTCGGCTTCCTTGGCGGCTTTGCGAGCGGCTTTTTCTGCCTCCTTAGCAGCCTTTCGGGCAGCCTTTTCGGCAGCTTTGGCGGCCTTGCGCTTGGCCTTCTCCTCGGCTTTGGCGGCTTTGCGGGCGGCTTTCTCGGCATCGCGGGCGGCCTCTTCCTTTTCCTTAGCAGCCTTTTCGGCAGCCTTGCGCTCAGCCTTCTCCTTGGCACGAGCCTCCTTGGCAGCACGCTTCTGGGCCTTGTCGGCCTCCTTACGTTGCTTCTCTGCTTCCTTCTGTTGCCGTTGCAGCTCTTTCTCCTGCTCTGTCTTGCCCTTGCCAAAGAGATTGAAGCGGATACCGGGCTTGATCTTTGTCTTCTTCATCTCGTTGGTATTGGTGAACGAGAATGTACAGCTCAGCGTGGCAAAGCTGCCGGGAGCCTTGATCATACCCTCGGCAATGGCTCCGTTGGAAACAATCTTGCAATAGACATTCTTGGCCTTGATAATACCGTATTTCGCCTCGTCCACATGGGCGGTCACCTCACCGATGGGCAGCTTACCGCCTAACTTGCGGCGCATGATGGCGGTACGGGGCTTGGAGATGTCGAACTTGAAGTCGGCAGATGCTGACACAGGACCCAGATCGGGCATATCCATCACCTTGCCTAAGTCTATCCGCTGGGCTGTGGCATGGCCAAAGACATATTTGTTCAGCTCGTCGAGGGCAAAGTCAAAATGGATGTTGCCGGCAGCAGTGCTGACCAAACCGCGGAACTGCTCCTTCTTCCAAAGTACATCGAACGAACCCGTATAGTTGAGTGTACCCAAGGCATTCAACTGTTTCATCATGAACTTCTTGACCACAAACTGGTTGATGAGCAACTCCTTTTCGTTACCCTTGATGATGGCCTTGCTGACATCGAAGTGTACATGCAGGTCGTACTTGTTCTTCAGTCCTTTGATGTATCCCTGAGCCTGAATGTTGACCAGTCCGTTGGGACGTGTCACCACTGCATTGCGGAATCGCATACCCTCTGCATCGCCCTCCATGCGCACACTGAGGTTGAGGGGAATCTTGAAATTCCTGAGCACCGGGGCAAACATGCGCGAAATGTCTTGCAGATAGACCGTACCACCGATGGTCGAGGTGAAATAGGACAGTTTCTTACCGGTCTTCTTGTTAGGGAACTTCATATCGGCACGCACAAAGTGCAACTCGGTATTCTTCTGCTTCAACACCACATCTTCCAAACGCATGCCATCCTTATTGGCAGTCACCTCACATTGCAGCTTCGTGATGTCGAGGCCCGTGATGGTGTCCTGAGCAGTAAACTCGCGCAACCAGCCGTGAACAGTACCTTTCTCTATGCGGTCAATGGCAACCTTCATGTCGGCCCAGATATTGAAGTGACCTACATCAAAGAATCCGCGCTTGGGCTTAGTGGCATTCTTACGGGGACGGTGGTTGTTGGTGCGGAAGTTCAAACGGTGCAGGTTCAACTGTTGCTCACCGTCAGCAGCCTTCAGCTCTATCTGGCTGACAAGCACATTGTTCGTCACCAGCTCGCCTTTCTTGTTGATACGCTCCCAACGGCCTCGCACGCCCTCTATCTTACCGATGGCAAACCCGCTTCGGGTCTGGGAAACAACGAGCTTGTCAAGCGAGACACTGTCCTCGTTATACTGCAAGGCTATGCGCTCGGCCGAGAACTTATTCATCATGAAGTTCAGCTTCTTTTTCTGCTTTTCTGCGGTCTTCTTGGCAGCGGGTTGCTTTGTCTTTTTGCTCTTGAAGGCATCTATCACAAACTGGAAGTTGGCAATGGTATCGGGTGACAGCGAGTCCTTGCTCACCTTATGCAGCTCGGCCTGAATGCCCTCAACCTTGGCTTCGGTGATGCGGATTTCGTTCTCCATCAGTGCCCACAGGTCGACATCGGCCTGCAGATAGTCCAACTGGAGCATCGGGCGTTTCTGGCGGTCATCAATGGCCAGCCCGTAGAGTTTGGCATCCAGTGTGAACAAATCGATACTCACACTGTCTATAGCCACCTTGGTGTCCAGTTTCTCTGTCAGCAAGTCGAGAGCCCTGTCAAGCAACTTGCGCTGTGCCCACGAGGTATTGAGGGTGATGTAACCACCGACCAGGAACACGACAAGGAGTCCCACCAGCGAACAGGCTGCTCCCACAATCCATTTAAGAAGTTTTCCCATCTTGTCTATTTTAGCATTTCCTTAATTTTATCTTCCAATTTCTGGGGTGTCAGGTTACGAGCTACGATAGTGCCGTTGGCCTTCGCAACAAGGCACATCGGGACATCGGCAACACCAAATGTGGCCAATAGCGGAGTCTGCCACATCCGGCCGTCGCATACTGTCTTCCAGGGCAAAGAGTCTCTTTCCACTCGCTGACGGATGTCTGACGGACGGGCATCCAGACAGATACTCACCACACCCAGCTTGTCTCCATATTCTTTCTTCAGCCTCTGCAGCCTTCGCTGCATATCAGTGCTCTGGTAGTTCCACGATGCCCACACACTGACCACATTGGCCTGGTGCTTCAGGTCATCCTGCGATACACTACGACCTTTCACATCTTTGCCCGTAAACCTCGGCAGCTTGCTGTTCACCTGACCGCTTTTCAGGTCCGACAGAGTCTTCCCCCATTTAATCAGCTCACCATTGTCGGGCTGCTGGGCCTTCAATAGTTTCATCAGCTCGTAGGCTTT
This sequence comes from Prevotella sp. UBA2456, assembly GCA_002342415.1. Lineage (GTDB taxonomy): Bacteria > Bacteroidota > Bacteroidia > Bacteroidales > Bacteroidaceae > Prevotella. The sequence goes on from DDPY01000035.1 coordinate 8,874, forward strand.
CTTATAGTCGGGCTGTTCGTGCAGAAAGTAACGCTGCAACAGATAGACACTCACCGGAGACTGCTGATGCTCGCGGATGAAAGCCTCCACCTTCTTGGGAATCTCAGGAGGCATCACGCGGTTTATATCCATACGCAACTGGGTCATCTCCTCATTGTCATCGGTACCCTCAATGGTCATCTCGCGCAGATGGGAGGCATCACCCTTGATTTCCACCTTGCTGCCGGGCTTGGCAAAGACGGGCTGCTCCGAGTAGTTGGGGAAGATTACTACAAGTGTTGAGGGAGAGCGCAGCTCCATCTCATAGGCAAAGCGACCCTCACGGACACTGATGGTATCGATACCGTCAATGGTTCCATCGTTACTATAGACCCAGAATTCACCCATGTTCATATTACGCAGACGGCCTTCCAGACGGAACTTGTCACTGTCAACACCACAGGAGGCTAACAGTAATAAGGTAAAGAAGTAAAAAGGTAAAAATCTTACCGCTACTTTTATGCTGTGTATCATCTTACTTAACATTCTTCAGTTCCAGATCCTTCTTAGAGTAGTCTGCCAGTTTAGGATCTTTGCTGACAGCCTGACGCAGGAAGAAACCTGCCATACCGCTGTTACCCTGACGGACACAGACCAATGCCTGCAGATAGTCTGTCCAGGCATCGGCAGGCTTGACGGCCTTCAGTGTCTGGGCTGCATTGGCATAGTCCTTTGTCAGCAACTGTGCCAGCCCGGCACTATTCGAGATGGTCTTGTTCAAATCCTGAGCTGCCAGTGCATAGTTGCCCTGAGCCAGATGCAGGTTGCCCAGTACCTCGGCCAGATTATGGGCACCTGCTGCCTTGCTGATATACTGCTCTGCCTGCTGGATATCTCCCCGTTGGAGTGCCAGCAGTCCCAGATTGGCCATCACCTCAGGACAACCACCATTGACGGCCTTTGCCTTGTCTAACCACTGTCCTGCCTGCTGGTAGTTGCCTGCCTGCCACGACAGAGTAGCCAAATTATTATAGGCACGTACATCGCTCGGATAGAGCTGGGTCGTCTGCTGGTAGATGCGCTGCTGCTCTGCCTGATTGCTGGTTAATGTGGCTGCATAGAGCATCTCCTCGACACTCAGCTTCGAAGCATCCTTCTTTAGCTGCTCTTTGATCTGCTGGTCATCGCGACCCACCACCTCATAATTGACAGTCAGACGGGCACGGCGCAATTCTGGCAATATACCATCAGCCAGCTCACGGAAACCAGCACTCATATTCTTAATCTGCTGTTCACGCTCCTCGGGATCCTTATACATCGAGAGCACGCGCAGGATGACATCCTTGTCTTGAATGTTTGAGGCTGCCACTAACCGCTGGAAACCCTCCCAGTCCTGAGCAGTGTAGCTGGCCTCCACATCTCCTATCACCTGAGCCTGCTTCATCTGCTGCTTCACATAACCCTCGGCATTCTGCTGACGCTTGTTGGCCAACTTCTCGTTCAAGGCAAAACCGCCATCAGGAGAAGCATAGGCCGACACCTCCACATTCTGCAGGTTCAGGGTCTCTTTCTCCTGACTGATGCGCTTCAGCAGGGCCACAAACTCCTGCACCGAACCCGCCTTCAGCTCGCTCTTGCGCAGTTCTGCCTGCTGAATGAGGAAACGGATATTCGCATCCTGCTTTTGGGCGACTATGCGCTGAAAACCGTCGGGGGCCACACAACCCTTCGACTGCAACAGCGTCTGCCGATAGAGTTCACTGGTAGCCACAACACCCTCTGCCACCTTTACTGCCGGCACCTGCACTGCCTTGTTGCCAATCTTAGCATCGAAGGTCAGATAGAGATCACTCTCATGCATGGCATCCTCGTAAGGGAAACTGGTCTTCATAGTATAATGCCCGCCTAACAAATAAGAGATGGTCTGGTCATTACCCAGCACCTTCTCGCCCTGGAAGGTGGCGGACTGGCCCTCTGCAACTTGCAGGGCACCGTCTTTGACATACTGTAGCTGAGGCACCACTCGCACCACGGCTTTCTTGTTCATATACTTCTCTGGAAACGTACCGTTAATGGTTGCCGTCACCACCCCCGACTCAGTCTCCAGCGGACTGGGAGTCACCTTGAAATAGTCACTCGAGAGTGCCCCCAGCTTACCTGAGCAAGAGGCCAGCAGCACAGCAGCTGCAACAAAAGTCATTGTCTTAATCTGCTTCATAGTTCCTTATATCCTTTATCATTGGTTGCAAAGGTACGAAAAGTTGAGAGCAATACAAAATAAATTCCATTTATTTTTATTACCAAGACGCAGTAATTTCGCCACGGAGTAACAAAGTTACGAAAAAAGAACAGGCAAATTATTGCTAATTCACTGGAAAATTATTACTTTTGCAAACGATATGACACCACAGTTGCACCATCTACACACCGACATTCTGCCACCAAAGCGGTTTACCTATCCGTTTGCATACGATCCGCACCCATTGTGTATTCAGGCAGCAAAACAAGTCCAACAATATATCGACAGCCATCCCGATATCAAGGAGGATGCCAACCGAGGAAAAATGTTCGGAGTACTAGTGGTAGCCCCCACCATACCCACCACACCCACCAGTCCCATCCCCCAAGCAGACAGCCTGGCCTTTCTCGTAGCCTATAGCGGTCTGCTGGCCGGTCGCAACGACTGGCCTTACTTTGTCCCACCCGTCTACGATGCCCAGCAGCCCGACGGCTACTTCAAAACCAAGGAGCGCGAAATCTCCCTCACCTCCCACCTCTCGCCACTCACCTCTAAAAAAATGTCCCAGGACCTCCAGCTCTGGCTCTTCCACCAATATCAGCTGCTGAATGCCCGCGGCGAGACGAAAGACCTGGTAGATATCTGGCAAGAATACTATTCGCGGCCCAAGCTACAGCGGAAATATCCCCTACCTCCAGGAGGCACAGGCGACTGCTGCGCACCCAAGCTGCTGCAGTATGCCTACCAACAAGGGCTGAAACCTCTCTGCATGGCAGAGTTCTGGTGGGGAGCAACCACCAAGGCCGAACTCCGTCAGCACCTGAATTTCTACCCCGCCTGTCGGGGGAAGTGCAAGCCCATCCTCACCTGGATGATGCAAGGACTGGAAGTCGACCCCGACCCGGAATCGTTGGGCTTTGCCCACATGCAGCTGCCTGTCATCTACGAGGACGAGTGGCTGTTGGTAGTCGACAAACCCAGCGGTATGCTCTCTGTACCCGGCCGCATCGAGCAGTATAGTGTCGAGACCATCATGCAAGAGCGCTATCCTGGTAGCATCATAGCACACCGCTTAGACATGGGCACCAGCGGACTGCTCATCATTGCCAAGTCATTGGAGGTCTACCGCCCCCTGCAAGAACAGTTTGTCAAACATCAGGTGAAGAAGAAATATCTGGCCCTCATAGAGCCAAAAGCCCCCCACAACACCCACAATACCCACCCTCCAAAATCCGGCACCATCTCCCTGCCCCTCCGCCCCGACCCCATGAACCGCCCCAGGCAAGTAGTCGATATGGAGCACGGCAAGCGGGCAGTAACGGATTACGAAATCCTCTCACCAACTCTCACCTCTCAACTCGTAGCCCTCTATCCGCAGACAGGCCGCACCCATCAGCTGCGCATACACTGCGCCCACCCCGATGGACTCGGAAGCCCCATCATAGGCGACGAACTCTATGGCACCAAGGGCAAGCGGCTCATGCTCCATGCTGCAGAGATATGGTTCCAGCATCCCGTCACAGGCCAGCAGATGCACCTCGTATCTCCTCCACCATTCTGACATCATACATCAAACATCATACATCAACTATGGTTAAGCACATGATTCTCTGGACACTGAATCCAGAACTCTCAGAAGAAGAGAAAAAAGCCGTCAAGGCAAGTATCAAACAAGGTTTGGAAGGCCTGGTAGGACAAATACCCGGCCTCTTAGAGTGCAAGGTCCAGATTGAGGGCCGTCTGGCCTCATCAACAGCCGACCTGATGCTCGACAGCACTTTCGACAACGAGGCTTCGCTGCAAGGCTATAAAAACCATCCCGCCCACCTCGCAGTAGCCAACGGCAAGGTGCGCCCCTACACCGTACAGCGCGCCTGCCTCGATTTTGAGGCATAACGAGCCCCATAAGCCTGCATCAAACAGCCCAGTGCTTTGGCCATTTCGCCAAAGCATAAAGGTTATGCACCTTTGCTTCACACATTCCGCAAAGCATGAAGCCCCCTCTTTCAGCATCTGTAGCACAATCCCCTGCTAAGAAAAATTCGACATTTTAACTTTTGCGCACTTTTCTTACGTCGAACTCACGTCAGTTTACATCGGTTCCTCTCGCGCTTTAAAAAGCGTTTAGCCTCGCTTTAGGCTGGCTAAAGGCTGGCTAAAGGCTGGCTGAACATCGCTTTCTCTTTCATTGAAAGCAAAAAAGGCTGCGCTCCTGTTCGGATCGCAGCCCCTTTTCTATTGTCTTACGTTTATGCTTCTTTACTTTTTATTCAGTGCCAGGTCGATGGCAACGGCGATAGCTACGGTAGCACCTACCATCGGGTTGTTACCAATGCCCAGGAAGCCCATCATCTCAACGTGAGCGGGCACTGAGCTCGAACCGGCAAACTGAGCGTCAGAGTGCATACGACCCATCGTGTCGGTCATACCGTAAGAAGCGGGACCGGCAGCCATGTTGTCGGGATGCAGGGTACGACCCGTACCACCACCGGAGGCTACTGAGAAGTAGGGCTTGCCAGCCAGCGTGCGCTCCTTCTTGTAGGTGCCTGCAACGGGGTGCTGGAAGCGGGTGGGGTTGGTAGAGTTACCCGTGATGGATACATCCACATTCTCGTGCCACAGGATAGCCACACCCTCGCGGACATCATCGGCACCGTAGCACTTCACCTTCAGGCGGCTGGGGTTGTTGCCGTAGGGAACCTCACGGACAATCTTCAGCTCAGAGGTGTAGTAGTCGAACTGAGTCTGCACGTAGGTGAAGCCGTTGATACGGCTGATAATCTGTGCAGCATCCTTGCCCAGACCGTTCAGGATGACGCGGAGGGGCTTCTGACGGACCTTGTTGGCCATCTCGGCAATCTTGATGGCACCCTCGGCAGCAGCGAACGACTCGTGACCGGCGAGGAAGGCGAAGCACTCGGTCTCCTCGCGGAGCAGACGGGCAGCCAGATTACCGTGGCCCAGACCTACCTTACGGTCGTCGGCCACACTGCCGGGAATGCAGAACGACTGCAGTCCGATACCAATAGCCTCAGCAGCATCGGCGGCGGTCTTCACGCCTTTCTTGATAGCGATGGCGGCACCGCAAACGTATGCCCACTTGGCATTCTCGAAGCAGATGCGCTGCGTGTCCTCACACATCTGATAGGGATCAACACCTACTTTGTCACAAATCTCGTTGGCCTCCTCAATACTATTGATGCCATTCTCTTTCAGAGCAGCAAGAACCTGGTTGATACGGCGTTCCTGACTCTCAAACTGTACTTTTCTTATCATCGTCGTGTCCTCCTTTATTCTTTACGTGGGTCAATAGCCTTTACTGCACCCTGCTCCTCGGTTGTGCGACCGTAAGAACCGGTGAACTTCTTCACTGCCTCGTTGGCATCCATACCGTTCTTGATGGCTTCCATCATCTTGCCAAGGTGTACATACTCGTAACCGCACACCTCGTTGTTCTCGTCGAGGAACTGCTTTGTGATGTAACCCTCGGTGAGCTCCAGATAGCGCGTACCCTTGGCCATCGTGCCATAGAGCGTACCCGTCTGTGAGCGCAGACCCTTACCCAGGTCTTCCAGACCGGCACCGATAGCCAGACCACCCTCAGAGAAGGCGCTCTGTGTACGTCCGTAGACAATCTGCAGGAACAGCTCGCGCATAGCGGTGTTGATAGCATCGCACACCAGGTCGGTGTTCAGTGCCTCCAGCAGCGTCTTGCCAGGCAGAATCTCGCTGGCCATAGCAGCCGAGTGGGTCATACCCGTGCAACCGATTGTCTCAACCAGTGCCTCCTGGATGATGCCGTCCTTCACGTTCAGGCTCAGCTTGCAGGCACCCTGCTGAGGAGCGCACCAGCCAATACCGTGTGTGTAACCAGAAATGTCCTTAATCTCTTTTGCCTGAATCCATTTGCCCTCCTCGGGAATGGGTGCAGGACCATGGTAAGCACCCTTGCAGACGCTACACATGTTCTTCACTTCAGTTGAATAAATCATATTTGTTTAATTTATAAAAATAAGTAATGTGCTTGTTGTAAAATGCAAAATTACCGCCTTATTCTGAATAAACCAAGCCACAAAACTATTATTTAAGAACAATTAACAACTGCGGGAGGAGGAGGGAGGAAGGTGGAGGGAGGAGGGAGAAGGGCGGACGAGGCATTTTGACCTACGTCAAGAAGAGCGCATAAAAGCGAGAAAAAAGCTTGAACCCTTTGGTGTGTTCGCGCACAATTCGTACCTTTGCATCGTCTAAGAGAGACAACAGACATCAATAAAGTAGTTTTCAGGATTAACAATTTAAAATTTTTAGGATTATGATTATTTTTAATTATGTAGTAGTTTCGCTCGCCAAGAAAGGCCTGCACCTGATGAAGCACTAAGCCCCATAACGAGGCGAGCTTCCCTCCAAGGAAAAATGAATAATTGAACATAAGAAATCCTGCAACAAAACACACGTTGCAGGATTCTTTCATAAAAAAGAGCACTTTTTTCTTGATTTTTTTGCATTTTTAAATATATTTTCGTACTTTTGCAACGGAATATGCATTATAAACTTAAATACTTAAAGTAGTTATGAAGATTCTTAAGACCATTCTTGCGGTTGCACTGCTCTCACTGACTGCAACAACCGCCACAGCTCAGGAAACTGAGTATCAGTTCAAGCCTCATTTCTATATCGACCTGCAGGGCGGTGCCCAGTGGACTGTAGGTGAGACGAAATTCAAGGACCTGATTTCTCCCAACATTCAGGGAGCCATCGGCTATCAGTTCTCCAAGGTTATCGGTGCCCGTCTGGCTGTCAACGGCTGGCAGTCGAAGGGTGGCTTCCCCGGCAACATCAAATACAAGTGGAAGTACATTGCTCCAGGCATCGACATCACCTTCAACCTGTCTAACCTCATCGCAGGCTGGAATCCCAAGCGTTTCTTCAATGTCAGCGCATTCTTAGGCGGTGGTGCCAACATCGGCTGGGGCAACCAGGAGATGAACGACCTTGCAGCACGCGGCTATACCGCACGCTACCTCTGGGACGGCACCAAGGTGCGCCCCTACGGACGTGTAGGTCTGCAGCTCGGTTTCCGTCTGAGCGACTATGTCAACCTGCTGCTCGAAGCCAATGCCAATGGCCTGTCTGACAAGTACAACTCAAAGTACGGTAACAACATGGATAAGTACTTCAACGCACTGGCTGGTCTGCGCATCAACCTCGGCAAGGGCTACAATGCTATCGAGAAGCCCGCTCCCGAGCCCGAGCCCACCTACGTGGAGCCTACTCCCGCTCCCAAGCCCGTTGTCGAGCCCGCTCCCGCTCCCAAGACCGAAGCCGTCAAGGTGGAGCCCATGCGCCGCGAGGTATTCTTCCTGATCAACAAGACCACTATCCGCGAGAGCGAGGCCGCCAAGATCAAGGACATTGCCGACTATCTGAAGGCTAACAAGAATGCCAAGGTCAACATCGTAGGCTATGCCGATGCCGGTACCGGTAACGACCGCATCAACGACCGTCTGGCCCAGCAGCGTGCCGATGTCGTGGTGAAGTGCCTCCTCGAAAAGTTCGAGATTGCCGCCGACCGCATCAGCTACGACTCCAAGGGTGCTCACGTACAGCCGTTCACCGAGAACGACAAGAACCGTGTAACCATCATGATTGCCGAGTAAGCATCTACACAACAAAACAACACCAAGGGCTGTTTCCAACACGGAGGCAGCCTTTTTTTATTACCCTATGACTATGAAGACTATGAACAACCAACTGGAAATCAATCTCAACATTGCCGACATCAACAACCTCCGACTCAGAGTAAATGGCACAGAATACATGCTGACCCCCATACACCAACAGCAGACAGACACAAATTCCACCAACACTCCCCTACTCGCCGACTATGTCCACCGACTGGTGAAAGAACTCGTTGGCCAGGGGCGCCGACGGACTGCAGAGACCTACCGCTGCGCACTCAACCGCTTCGCCGCCTTTCTGCCGCACGGCGACATCCCCATCTCCGACATCGACAAGCAGCTGATTGTCAACTACGAGCGCCACCTGAAAGCCGATGGGCTGACCAGCAACACCACCTCCTTCTATATGCGCGTGCTGCACACCATCTACAACCGGGCCGTCAACGACCAATACACACCCGACCAGCAGCCCTTCACCCAGGTCTATACCGGCATTGCCAAGACCAGGAAACGCGCCATCACCCTTGCCGACATCCAGCACATCCGGCAGCTCAGCAACCTGCCGCGCCACGAAGAACTTGCCCGCGACCTCTTTCTCTTCTCCCTCTACACCCGAGGCATGGCTTATATCGACATGGCCTACCTCAAGCCGGCCAACATCACCGGAGGCATCCTCACCTACCGCCGACACAAGACCGGACAGACTCTCAACATGCGCTGGGAACAGCAGATGCAGGAAATCGTAGACCGCCATCCCTCGCCCAATGCCGACTATCTGCTCCCCATCATCAAGCGCAGCAACGGTTGTGAGCGCAGCCAGTACCGCGAGAGCCAACGCTTGATTAACTATCAGCTGAAATCCATCGGCCAGAAAATCAGCCTGTCCCTACCCCTCACCATGTATGTAGCCCGCCACTCCTGGGCAAGCATCGCCCACTCCATGAACATACCCCTCAGCATCATCAGTGCAGGCATGGGCCACACCTCGGAGCACACCACCCAGATATACCTGAAGACCCTCGACAGCACCCAGCTCGACACCACCAATGCCAGCATCATCCAAGCCATCAACAGTCTGTAGAACCGAATCATTCGAATTGTACTATTCCTCATAACCGCATCTCAGGACAAGAGATGCGGTTTAAAATAGTGAGATTATAGAGAGTAAACAACATTTTATTTATTAATTAATTTAAACAATTCGTATGAACAAAACAAAGTTTTTTAGTTCGTTGCTTGTAGCAGCCTTGTTCGCTACTACGAGTGTGTTCACGTCTTGTAAGGACTATGATGACGACATCAAGAACTTGCAGACGCAGATTGACCAGAAGGCTCTGACCAGCGAGTTGACCGCTCTTCAGTCCCAGCTGGCTACGATTTCGGCCAATGCCACCAAGGCTGCCCAGGATGCTGAGGCTGCCCTGAAGGCTGCCAACGCTGCCCAGACGACAGCCAGTGCTGCCGTGACCACTGCTCAGCTTGATGAAGCCATCAACGCTGTGAAGAAGACTGCCGAGCAGGCTGGTACCGACGCTGCCGCAGCTATGCAGGCCGCTACTACTGCCGGCACCGATGCTTCGGCTGCTGCTGAGGCTGCCAAGAAGGCTCAGGAGACTGCCGACAAGGCTGTTGCCGATGCCGCTGCCGCTGCTACCAAGGAGCTTCCCGCTGATGTACAGAAGGCTGTTCAGGACATTGCTGCTCTGAACCAGAAGGCTGTTACTACCGACAACCTGAAGCAGCAGCTCGTTGATCTTGGCATCAAGATCGAGCAGGGCGAGAGCGAGGGTGAAGAGGTAGGCAAGTACAAGGCTATGATCGACGAGCTCTATGCCGCCGTTACAAGCGTTGAGCTCTATGCTTCTTATAGCTGGAACAGCAGCGAGGCCAATAGCCTTGAAAAACAGATGAACCCAGGCGCATGGACGGATTGGCAAGGTAATCTCCAATATTACACCGGTATCAATCCTTTGTGGCTCAACTTCATCCATGGTACTGTTGCTGAGGATTCCAAGTTTGGTGACAACGAGGCTTATACCGCTGCCGACAAGCAGATTGAGTACAAGAAGGGTGCTGACATCAAGGATGCTACGGCACTGATTATCCGTGTGAACCCCGTGAATGCTGATATTACTTCAGCCAACATCAAACTGATTAACTCTAAGGGAGAAGACCTAGATAAAGTTATCGCTGTCACAAAAGCAGAGCGTTTTGACGAGCTGATTACTCGTGGTGCAAGCGTCAACTCTGGTCTGTGGAAACTTACTCTGAAGGCTGCTGACGGCATTTCTGAGGAAAGCTTCAACAAGGCAGTTCGTGTTTACGATGAGGCTACAGACACTTATGGTGATCGAATTGCATTCGCCGTTGCTATCAACAATACTGCAAAGAATAGCGAGGACCGTTATGTAGCTTCTACATTCGATTTAACTCCTTGGTATGGAGACTACACGCCTGCCTCTGCATTCGGTTTCTCTGTGAATGAAACTCCTGTTGACCAAGTTCGCAACCGTTGGCTCAATCAGGGTAATGGTAACTATATAGTCAGGGCTGAACACGGTGAGACAAGCACTACCAATCCTGAGTTGGCTTGGGTAGATAACACTGACAAGATTCCGACACCTGCTACTGCTATTGTTGGAAAGGTTGGTGATGACAACACTAATGTCCAGATTGATAATAACAAATATTATTATGAGACTCGTCGTTGGAGATCTTTCGTTTACGCAGATGTTAACGAGCCGTTTGTGCTGAGCGATTTCTATGGAAATATCGGCAATAAGGCACTTGACTATTACTATGTAGTCTTCGATAAGGGCAATGCCATCGAATCTGCTCCTTCTGAGTGGAATGCCTGGAACAGCTATTCAGTAGAAGGTCTCGGTGTGATGACTCCTGCAGACCAGGATTTGACCATGAAGATTACCAGCGCAAGTGCTAAGGGTGATGTAGTAGGTTTCCGTGTATACGCTGTCAACCGCGATGGTACGCTGGCAGATCCTGACGGTCGTGCATTCTATGTCTACGTCGGTAAGAAGGGCGAAGAGAACAAGGAAGCTTCTGCTAAAATCGTTGCCACCAAAACTAATGTAGAGTCTGAAGCTATGGACGTAAAGGGATGGTTTAAGGCCGGTAGCAACTATTACTTCTATCCCTATGACGTAAATACAACAAACAAGAATCCTAAGTGGATTGTCGACGCAAACAACACGCAGGACTTCGATATGAGCAATGTTACCTTGAAGTTCTATGATAAGAATGGTAATCTTCTCACTAATGGAACCTATACTGATCCATACCATATTGCCGGTGATGATATTAAAGATGCTGTTAAGGTAACGTTTACTCCTAATAACAACATTGCTGGTATGCTGAACGATGCTACCTATACCATCTTCATTCGCCAGAGTGAGACACATGTTGATGATACTCAGAGAATGCCATATGCTACCCTGACTATCACAAAGGTGATGCCTGACAAGGCCAAGACTCTTGAGTTCCGTCCGAAGCAGGAGACCAAGGATGGCACAGGTGACTTCATTGCTTACATGATTCCTAATGAGAATGCATGGGCAGCACCTTGGGCTACCACCTTCCCGACTATTGACGATGCAGACGCAACGAAAGCCGCTTACGATGCTACAACTGCTAGAGACAATGGATTCAAGAACCTGAACAACATCTTCTATAATCTTGACGAGGAGGATGATATTGAGTTCATCTTTGCTAACTCTCTGAAGAAGGACAACAAGGTTGTTGATCTGGTTGACGACAACAAGACCGGTATTGTAGCTAACGTACCTGGTGACAAATACATCCTTGACGTGGCTGCTGAGTTCATCGATGGCAAGACAAAGCATAATGTACAGACCTACACTAACTATGATGGTGTTTCTACTTACTACGATAAGGACAACAACCTGCATTATGGCGAAGTATGGTCGGTTGCTTCGACTCAGAAGCTGACAGCTACCTATGCTTGCTGGCACCACGCTATGCATGACATTGCATTCAAGACTGCTGTCAACCTGCAATGGAGTGCAGAAGGTACAGAGACCACGACTCCGTTTAGCAACGTTACTACCAAGAACTCTTACAACTCAACCTACTTCGGTCTGACCCTTGATAAGTTGACTGCAAACAAGTGGTTGATAATTAATGGTGCTCCTGAGCTGAACACGAAGGCCGATGGTACTGGTCAGGTTAATCCTTACTTCAAACCTACTATTGATGGTACTAACATTAAATTCACTCAAGGGAGTGTTCAGGTTGATGCCAACCCGACAGCCAACCACGATGAGTACCTGATTATTAGGTTCAAGGATGCCTTCGGTCACACAGTTGCACTTGCTTCTAAGGTTACCATTAAGAAGGCTACTACTAATGCTCCCAGACACTAAAAAACGGGATAGGTTGTTAGTACACCCTAATTAAGAAAAGGTCCGAGGGGGGATGTTCTTACAAGGACGTCCCCCCTTCTTTCAACAAATTGCAAATATGAAAAAAACGGTTATATTTGGTATCCTGATGTCTGCCCTCTGCCTGCTTTCGGTAAGTAGTTGTCGCGAGAAGCAGCTTCTGAATGTCCGTGGCGAGGTGAAGAGCGTCGAGATTCACAAAGACACGCTGATTGCGTTGACCCTAAGTCTCAATAACGGCGGTGACAGTCTGGTGTTCAATCTGGATAATGCCCGTTTTCAGAATGGTGTTATGCTACCAAAGGATTCTGTGATTGTCGACTACATCGAACACCATGATACGCTGAAAGCACTGGTTGTCACTGTACTTCCGAAGGTCAACAATTTCAGTCTGCCTGACACGCTCGTGACCATCAGCAGAAAAGCTACAGACAACGAACCAAGTCAGTCAAAGGGCAAATAAGGGATATACGAACGTTTTTAGTTTACTTCGTTTAATTATTAACTTTTAAAACAAATCTATTTATGAAACAGAAACTTACTCTCATGTTACTGGCTTTCTGTGCCACTTTTGCCTTTGCAGCTACTCAGGGGCAGAGAAGAGCTGATGGAAATTCTCTCTTGATTAAGTTTACAGAGAAAGTAGATGCAGGTTCATTGGCTAATACCTATTCTGATGGAGAATTTGTCCTTACCAGAACTGCAGACACAAATAACAAGCATGCTATTGATGCAAACGACGCATACTTCGGTACAGCCGAGAGTTATGTAAAGTTTGACTACCGCTTCAAGACAGGTGGCAAGTCAAGCTCTAGTAATTCTCTTCAGCTGACTATTCCTGCAGCTGGCACCTTGAAAGTGTATGCGCGGACAGCAAGTTCTTCCGCAACAGATCGAAATGTCGTCCTTACCCAAGACGGAGCAGAGCTTTATAAAGCTGTGGTAAAAGATGCCGATGCGGTTGATGTTGTAATAAACGAAGAATCAAAAAAAGTTTATCCTGTTATTGCTGTAGAAGTTAACGCTGGTACAGTAGATGTAACCTATCCTGTCGGTGCCCTTAATTTCTATGGTTTTGAATTGGCCACTGCTGGCGAGGAAGCTGGTCCAAAGAACATCGAGATTTCTCCTGAGTCTGGTTCAGACATTGGCGCAGTCCTGGCCGCTGAAGTGGAAGGAATGGAGGAAATTGGCAATATCACCATTAACTTGGAAGAAAATGGCTACTATACTATCAGTAAGTCTATTGTTGCCTCGCAGTCTCTTGTTATCAATGGTAATGGCGCCACCATCGATGCAAGTACTCTTGACGGTGCTGGTTTCATCAGCTACACAACTGTTAGGGGAGTTAAGGCGATGAAGGATGAGTCAACAGAGAGTGCTTACACAGTTGTTGAAAATGTTACCGTGAAGGATGTCGAGATCTCCGGGTTGATCAAACCTATTATCAACAACACTTATAGTAAGGTTTTGTTTAAGACTATTTTAATTAACAATTGCGTGATTGAGATTACAGGTAACTTCAACGCATTCAACCTTGGTGTTGCTTATCCTGAAAATCTGAAGATTGAGAAAACTACTATTTGGTCAAATGAGGGTCATAAAGGCTTCTTCTTCAAAGCAGACGGCAAACCCGCTGATATCACTTCTACTGCTACCACCACATGGACTGTTGACCATTGTACACTGGTTAACATTTCCGTTGATAAGAAGGCAAACAACAGCAATGGCGGTATCAAGGGTAAGAAGACTACTACGATGGTGCTTACCAACTCCATCCTCTATAACTTCGGTTCGAAATCAGGTAATGAGGTTAATGGTTGGCTGTGGGGCCAGAACGGTGGTGCAAACGCTATTTACACCAACAACACGTATTGGAGTGCCGATGGCGCTGTTTTTGGTTGGACTGACTCCAGCAAGGGTGGTTCTGACCAAACTGGCACCGCTCTGACCACTGATCCCTATTTTAAAGATCCATATAATGGTGACTTCGCCGTGGAGGCTGCTTCCGATCAGGCAGCAAAGGAGACTGGCGACCAGCGCTGGGGAACCTGGACGGCTGCAGGAACAGAGTTTGCAATTACTATTGGTGAATCAGAAAATGGTACTGTGACAGTAGACAATCCAAATGCTGTAGAGGGTACAGAGGTGACCATCACCGCTACTCCTGCCGAGGGATATGAAGTGGATGCGATGACGGTTAAGGATGCCGACGGTAACGAGATTACCGTTACCGACGGTAAGTTCATCATGCCTGCCAAGGCTGTGACAGTTACCGTAACCTTCAAGCTCTCTACAGGTATTAGCAATATCTCGGCTGACAAGAGCCTCGAAGGTGCTGTCTTCTACAACCTGAACGGCCAGCGCGTAGAGAAACCCGCCAAGGGCCTCTACATTGTGAATGGCAAGAAGGTCGTGATTAAGTGAATGAAATGAGAACCTCCCAAAGGGGAGGGGCATTTTAACCCATCTTCACGCAATTGTTTTTGTGGAGAGTTAATATTTATTTGAATTGTTGAAGTGGCGGCTCGTGAGAGTCGCCACTTTTTTTTTGATGGGCTCTGCGGATTTAAAAAAGAACGCGAAACATTTGCAACTGTCGGAATAAGTTTGTATCTTTGCAGAATGAACATAGACAATAGATGTAAACGAAAAAAAATTATGAAAGTAGCCAACCCGATATACGACATCAGTGCAGAACTGGAACAGGAGTTTGGCCCTAAGGGTTCTGCCAGCCGCAAGGTAGCTGAGGATAAGGCTTGGGAAGAGTATAATGCTCAGATTCTTCTTGATGCCAGGAAGAACGCTGGCCTCACCCAGCAGGAGTTGGCAGAGAGGATAGGTGCAGACAAAAGTTATGTATCTCGTCTGGAGCGTGGACTTACCATCCCCTCCGTCTCAACCCTCTATCGTATCGCAGCAGCAATGGGATTGGCTGTAGAACTGAGACCCATTGCATAGTATGAAGGAGAGTACAGTTGCAAATGTTTCGAGTTCTTTTTATATTCTGCAGAGCTCACCAAAAACTGTGAGTTAACTCAAAACACCGATTGAGTTAACTCAAACGATCAATCGAGCTAACTCAGGCCTGCCTCCCATTTGGATCCACTTTTCTCTGACTCGATTGGCTGACTTCGTTGAGCATTTCCCTAAAACCGCCAAATATTTCTCCGTGTGGTGATAAATCAGTCAGCACGCTGTCATTCCAAACAGCGTGCTGACTGATTCTTTTATTCCGTCATTTCGCCCTCCAGATAGAGGTTGAAGTAGCGGTAGGGTTCGGGGTTGTTGGTGTAGATGACCGCCATCTTGTTGAAGTAGTGGGGCAACTGACTGCGCCCGTCGTAGATGACCTTGACCCAGCCTTTGCCGCCAGGGGGCACCGGAGTGCGTATCCAGTCGACACGCAGGCAGCCACAATGGGGGTTCACCTTCTCTATCACCAGCGGAGCATCGCCCTCGTTGGTGAAGGGATAGACAGCACCGCGAAGGGGTGTCTTCGCCCGCGAGAACTTGCCCACGTTCCACTTGTAGTTCACAAGCTTCAGCTTGGGCCCGTTCTTCGGTGTCTGCACGGGCGGCACCTGTGCCTGCAAGAAGCTGCATATCGTCAATGCCAGCACAGCCAGCAGTATTCTACACTTCATAGCCTGATACCTTATATACACATCATTGTTTAGTCTTCCCACTCAATCTGGATGGCAGGATGGCCGTTGACCATTGCCGACTCAGAGCCATAAAGTACTCCGTCGCGCAGATAGTAATAGTTAGGGTTGCCGTTGAAGCTGATGGTGGCATAGGTGCGGTCGTGCTGCTCGCCGTCGCTCCATGTCACCTCGGTAGGCTGGTCGTAGCCAACGAAGGTGATAGAGGCTGTATAATCCTTGCGCAGCTCGAACTTGTTGCCAAACTGGTCGGTAAACTTACCCGTAAATCCCTCGTGCTTGCTGCTGCATGCCGTAAGCATCAGCATCATCATGGTCACGAGGCTCATCATCCCAAAAAATCTTTTCATAACCAAATAGTATTAAAATCTTCTGTGTATTAAAAAGGGTGCCTCCCTCTGCAGAGAGGACACCCTTTTGGTAGTATTTGTTAATGTTTAAATTAACGTCTGATTAGTGCTTGCGGATAGCCTTCTCGGTAGGCTGAACCTCAACCTTGATCCAGTCGCTCTTCAGCTCACCCCACTTATACTTGAAGACAGCCTTGAAGTACATGTTGAAGGCACTTGTGGTAGAAGTACCATTGTTCTTGTAAGCCAGATAACCGTACTTAGCAGTCTCAGCGGTCTTGCCGTCGGCCTTCTTGAAGGTAGCAGGTGAAGGTATGGGCTGACCTAAGAAGTCATAGTTACCAGCAGGTACCTTACCCTCTGCATTACGAGCAGGAACCTTTTGACCACCAAACTTCAGAGCACCAGCATTGTTGTAGACACCAACACTCAGGGTAGCAGGCAGATAGTCAGCCTTATCGCCATCACCGGCAACTTCAGCAACCTTGTTCAGGTCGGTGCGTACGTCGGTCAGGTCTACAAGGATATCCTGAACATCGTAGTACTGCCAGTAGTTGTAGTGGGCATCGGTAGCGGTCTTACCGAATGCACGGTCACGCCAGTCAGAAGGATTAACCAGCTCCTCGAGCTTGATGAATGAGCGATATTCCTCGAAGTCGACAGCGTCAACCAGATACTTGGCAGCATTCTCAGTAATCTTCACAGGAGTGATCCAGTTAGCCTGGAAGTGGTCGCCACCGTTGAAGGTGATGTTAACCTCTAAGCCCGAAGTACAGATCTGACCCTTAGCTACGTAGTATGCGAAGAAGGGAGCGTCACCAGTCTGATCGTTCAGCAGCACCTTGGCATTGTCAACATTCTGCAGCTCAACATAGTTGTAAGGAACATTGGCGCCACCATTGGTAATCTGAGCAATCTTCACAGAAGTGTTACCATCGACAGAAGCCCAGAGCTCGGTGTCTTCAGTACCCTTAACAGCATACTTTACCTTGTGAGTACCAACGGTGAACTCCTTGCCATCCATATCCTTCTTACAGAACTTGAAGATGATAGCGTTGACATCCTGACCGGCAACCTTGCCAAGCTTCAGCTTACCCTCGACAGTGGTGAACGGAGAGTTCAGGTCGTTCTTGAAGATACAGTGATTGGGGTCAACATCGGAAGTGCTCTGAGGAACGGCCACGTTGAACATAGCATAGGTCTTGGGAGCATCCCAGTACTCCTTGATGTAGTCGGGCAGCTCAACATTGTAGGTCTTAGCAACACCAGTTACGTTAGCAACCAGGTCAACAGTGAAGGTGTTAGAACCAGAGTTGTTAGAGTAAACAACGGTGTGGGTAATCTTACCGTTCTCAGCCTTGAACATGTCGGCAGCAGAAATCTGCCATACCAGCGTATAGGTAGTCACACCATCCTTCACGTTCTTAACCTCGTAAACCTTACCAGCGTTCTTGTCGTAGACAGCCTTCTTGTAGTCAGCGAAGCCCTCGTCAGCAGCTTTCTTGAAGTAGTTCAGAGAAGTGCCGTCACCACCAGTAGTATTATAAGTATACCACTTGGTAGTAGCATCCTGAGATACAAATACATAATCAGCAGCCTCATCGTCAGCAGTGTTGTTGGCATAGAACTTGGTGAATGCGCTGTGGAAGTTCTTCATGCTCATGCCAGCCTGGTTGTACAGACCAACGTTGATCTGCTCAACGGTAGCCTCGTTCTGACCATCGTTGCAGCTAAATGCGAAGTCGTTCAGAGTCAGCTCGTTGTTCTTCACAACAGGAGCAGCCTGAGCGCGTACCCACTGAATCTTGATGTAAGAAACCTCGATGATATCCTCATTACCCTCTTCGTTGGTGCGATACAGAATGGCACGAATGATAGGAGTACGGTCGATAGCAGCGTAGATGTTGGTATCGTCATACACAGCAGCGCTTACAACGCTACCATCCAGCTTGATGAATTTCTCCTGAGGAGTGACAGGAGTACCAGCAGCGTAGTTCTTAACAACCTCGTAGCGGATACCCATGTTCAGGGTCTTCATCTCGTCGGCAGTCATCACGGTGTGAGCAGCAGCACCAACCTTGTGAACCAGCACGGTGTCGTTCAGGTCGAAGCTCTTGTTGTACTGCAGGGTCAGGTCGATATCGCGGATAGCAACACCCTCAACGTACTCAGTCTCAGTACCAGCGTTGTTCCAGTAGGGACGGTTGTTGGCATTGATGTTCCAAACGGGATCCTGCTGGATGGAAGTACCCTCAGTGTTGTTGCCAGCAGCAACAGTAATCAGCGTACCAGTAGCAGCTTCAGCGTCAGGATTTGCAACACCTACCACACCACGACGGAAGTCGTAGTCAACCTTTGCGTAGTCGTAGTTCGACCCAGTAGCAGCAACCAACTTTGTACCATCGGTACCCAGCTCCTTAGACACGCGCAGATCCTCCATCTTGTCCTGATAGATAGCAGCGTAGTCAGAAACCACATAGTCGTCACCACCCTTGTTAGCCTTCAGGGCAACGGTAGAGATATAGTCGGCAGTAGCGGCAACACCGGTAACGGTAACCTTCACCTTCAGCACACCGCCAACGAAGCTTACAAACTCGGGAGTAACCTTCAGGTCCTGAGACTTGGCACGAGTGCCGCTGTACTTGTACTCACCGTCAGCCTGCAGCACGAACTCGAGGTTCTCCTTCAGGTACTTCTCGCTGGCGTTAGCGGGATTGACGTGATAGTAAGCATAAGAAACGGGGCTGATAGCCTTCTCGGTAGTAGAGGCAGTCCACTTCTCATTCTTGCTGTCTTTCGTGTTCGCGTTGACAGACAGGGGGAAGTACTTGAACGACTTCACGTTGATGGTGGGAACACCGTCAACATACACGCGGTTCTCCTTCTCGCCATCGCCCTGGAAGACAATGCTGCGGAGCTCACCGTTCAGAGCAATCGTATAGGTGATGGCCTTACCGTCGGCATCCACACCAGCAGTCAGAATCAGGTTGCCAGACTTCTCGTCGAGAGCTGCAGAAATAGCAGAGGGAGAAGAAGCAGCAAAGCTGATCTTAGAATCGTAAGGCTCCTTGTCGCCGTCGCCATATACCCAGAAGGTCAGGGTCTCAGCATTGGGAACATAGTACTTGCCATCCTTACCGGCAGCACCAGTGTCGCCCTTTTCGCCCTTCTCACCGGCAGCACCGGCAGCACCAGCAGCACCAGCAGCACCAGCCTCGCCCTGAGGACCCTGTGCGGGATACTCGGTAGCAACGCCGTTCTTGGCCCATACATACTCGCCGGCAGCGTTCTTCACGATGGTCCAAACGTCTGCATCGTCGCCATCCTGGCCATTGGTCAGGCTGTAGGTGGTGGTAGCACCGGTTGCGCTTGCAACAACGATGTCAACACCGTCGGCCGTCTTCGTAACACTCTTGATGACAGAACCGTTCGAGATCAACGTGTTGATCTGGCCGACAGTAGTCTCCAAAGCGTCAACGCGCTTCTTCAGACCGCTGATGTCGTCATCATAGTCCTTACAAGACGTAAACACACTCGTAGAAGCGAACAGAGCTGCTACGAGCAACGAACTAAAAAACTTTGTTTTGTTCATACGAATTGTTTAAATTAATTAATAAATAAATGTTATATGTTCTCTATAATCTCACGATTTTTAAACCGCATCTCTTGTCCTGAGTCACGTTTTTGGGTGCAAATATAGACATTATTTCGCGAACCTGCAAGGATTTTCATACATTTTTTTCGAAAATTAGTAAAAAAATTGCCTTTGGACAATCTTTCGCTCCCTAAAAGGCACGTTTAAATGTCATTTTTTTGTTTTTTTTAATACCTCCTTTCGTTCATCTACGTTTTAAGTCATTTTTCAGCGCCTATGACGACACCTTATTTATAATAGTAATCTCTCAAATGCAATCGGAGCTCTCGAGTGAGAAGCTCCGACTGAGTACCCAGACCCGGGCTCGAACCGGGATGGGTTGCCCCACTGGTGTTTGAGACCAGCGCGTCTACCGATTCCGCCATCTGGGCTTTTGCGGGTGCAAAGATACAAAGAAAAATTAAGAATGAAGCATGAAGCATGAAGATTTTTTAAAAGAATGATGATTTTTTTGCTGATTCGGGATATTTTTTGTATCTTAGCGGACGAAAACTAACGCTTATCTATGTATATGATGAAACCTAATGAGCAAAACTATTGCATTATCCTGGCTGGTGGCAAGGGGCGCAGGCTATGGCCTTGCAGTCGCGAGCACCGTCCGAAACAGTTCTTAGACTTCTTTGGTGTGGGACGGACGCAGCTACAACAGACTTTTGACCGTTTTTCGAAAATACTGCCCAAAGAGAATATCTTTGTCTGTACCAACCGCGAATATGCTCCCATCGTGCGGGAGCAGTTGGAGGACCTGCATGAGGAGAACCTGATGGTGGAGCCCGTGAACAGAGGAACGGGCCCCAGCGTGGCGTGGGCCGACATGCGGGTATGCCGCCGGAACCAGAATGCCTGTGTGGTGATTACCCCCTCGGACCAGTTTGTGCTGAACGAGGAGGCTTTCTACCGTAATATCGAGGAGGCTTTCGACTTCGTCAACCACCACGACCTGCTGCTGTCGATGGGCGTGGAGCCTACCCGTCCGGAGCCCGGCTACGGATACATACAGAAAGGAGACCCGTTGGAGACACCTGATGTCTACAAGGTGCAGTCGTTTACGGAGAAACCTGAGCGCGACTTTGCACAGATGTTTATGGACAGCGGGGAGTTTCTATGGAACACGGGACTGATCTTCTCGAATGCACGTTATCTGAACGACTGCTTCCGCCGGCTGTTCCCAGATGTGTTAGGGCGCTTCGACCAGCACCTGAGCAACTATACCATCGAGCAGGAGATGGCTTTCGTGAACGAGTACTATCCCTCCTACCCTAACTTGAGCATCGATCAGGGTGTGCTGGAACGCTGCGAGAACGTATGCGTGATGAAGTGTGACTTCGGATGGGCCGACTTAGGCACATGGCATGCCATCTATGAGTGCAAGAGCAAGAGTGAAGGTGACAATGTGATTATCGACTCGGAGGTGATGACGGAGGACTCGCACAACAATGTCATCAAGCTGCCGAAAGGACGGTTAGGAGTCATCAACGGTCTGGACGGATATATCGTGGCTGAGGAGGACAATGTGCTGCTCATCTGCAAGAAGGGCGACTCGTCGGCCCTGGTGCGGAAATATGTGAACGAGGTGCAGATGAAATACGGCGATGACTTTATATAAAGGCTACAGGCGGACGAAAACCTGAAGCAGGAGGTCGGTCATAGACGAACGGTCTATCTGCTGCAAGCCACTGGAGATGACGGCACGATCAAAATAATTGGTCGTGCCGATTTTTGCGGCCAGCAAGAGGCGTCCCCAATCGGCACGGGCCATCAGGGAATAGCGGAGGCCATGTCCGTAATACATAGGAAAGGAGAAGTCATAGCGCACAGAGGGCTCGTACTGATAGAGGCGGCTGTCGTAGTCATCGGTATGGAACCATGAGATGCAGGCATTCAGTTGCAGCCAGCGGTGCTTCCATTCGACTTGCTGGCTCAACATCAGTCCCCGTGAACGGGCAGTCCGATGGTCGATGAGTGCGGCATCAGCCTGGGTGGTAGTTGAGAGTTGAGAGTTCTCGCTTTGCGAGTGTGGCTTCGCAATGACAGGTGACAGGTGAGAGTTTGATTGGGAGGATATGAGGGGGAGAGTTAGGCGGAGACGGGCACGGTGCTCATAACGGTTCAGGAGGAGCCGCAGTTGATTGTTGTCCAGTTGTCGCAGGTGGAACCGATAGCGCCCCTCGACTGTGACCTTATTATATAATAATGTACGCGCAAGGAGCATCGCATCAAAGGCATCGCTGGGGATGCTGACCTGATAGCGCGCCCAAGGGAAATGGGCATAGTCGGCATAGGCCTTTATCAGTGTGGTGCGCGAGGGTGCCCAAGAGACACCGAGATAGATACCGTGCTCGTTCTGTGTGGCACCGCCCTCGCTGAAGGAATAGGCATGAAAGGCAGCGTAGCGCTTGTCGTAATAACGGTGGAGGAGCATCAGGGACCACTGGTCGGAGAGCCGATAGCTGAAGGTATGCACGGCAGCGAGGGCTCCGTTGCGGCTGACGGCCGTCTCGCCGGAAAAGGAGAGGCGGTAGTTGGTAAAACTGTAGTCGAGGCTGGTATGGAGGAAGTCGTTGCCGGCGAGGGCATACTGGCGGTAAAGCTGGGAGGACGAGGGTTGCGACTCAGTCGAAACATACTGTGAAGGGGAGGACGAGGAGGAAGAGGAGGAGGTGCCTGTCGGCATGAGGCGGCGGTCGAAATGGGAATAGAGCGCATTGAGGGATACCGTAGACAGCCCACCGAACAGCGACCGCCTCCATGCCAGGCGGAAGCCCAGATCGAGGAGATGGGTGTTGTTCTTCTTTGAGAGCTCGTTGGGGGTGCGGTGATAGCCGTCGCGGACTATCGTGCGCACGGTGGCATTCGTATTGAGTGTGGCATCCAAAGGCCGATAGGAGGCGAATGCCGTCAGCCGCCAGGAATCCTGAAAGCGCCATGTGGCTGCTGCCCCGTTGAGATAGCTACTGGCAGAACGGGAGGTATGGGCAGTGAGCACATGACGGCTTCGCCCCTGGGACTGGAGCATGGACAGCTTACCCATGTGGAAGCCGGTGTTCATAATCAGGCCCATGCCCAACTGAACGCGATACATGCCCAGATTCAGTTCCTCCAGACGGCTCCTATCGCGCAACTGGAAATAATAGGAGTAATGGTCGTAGCCCAGCGTGTTCTTGTTGGAGAAGAAAGGCTCTCCGGCATCCTGCGCTCCCGTCAAGCCGAACTTGAGACGGTTGCGGTAGTTGAACTGATAGCGCAGGTCATGCCGATAGCGGTAGCCGGCATAGCCGTTCTGGTCGCCCTTGCGCTGATACATCGGTATCCTGATGGTAGCCATGAGGCTATGGCGGCCCTCCTTGAGCATGGTGGATAGCCGCCGGAAAGAAGGCTGGGCAGCAGCCTCCGGACCACAGTAGACAAAACAAGCCAGCAGGCGGCGGGTATCCCAGTCAAGGCTCTCGATCATCAGGAGCTCGTTGAGCGTACGCATGGGTTTGTAGCGGTCGAGGTAGGCAATGAGCTCCTCTATCTGCTGGGCGGAGAGGAAAGGCAGCTGTTCCAGCTGCTCACGGGTGGTCTGGTTCAGGTTCAGCTTGTTGTCGGCAAGGGTGGACAGCAGTTCGAAGGTCTCTTCGCTGTAATCGGCATCTTCGGTGGTCAGCCAGTCGCGGAACAGCTGCTCCCAGGAGGGTTGCGACAGAGTCGCAACATACGGTGAAGAGGGAGCGGAGGAGGAGCTGGAGACGGGGTCGGAGGGTTGCGACTGAGTCGCAACATACGGTGAAGAGGGAGCGGAGGAGGAGCTGGAGACAGGGGCGGAGGGTTGCGACATGGTCGCAACAGACTGGGTGAGGAGGAGAAGGAAGATCAGGAAACGGCTCATAACTGACCGGCCTCCACCATCAGCACAACGCGCTCGGTCAGGCGGTCCACACCCTCGGGGTCATATTCCTTCTTCAGGGAGGCACCGAAAGCCCATGCAAAAGCCTGATAAAAGCCTGCACGGACAGGACCGAGGAAAGCCTGTATCAGCTCGTAGCCGGAAGAATGGCTCTCGCGGTAGATGAGCTTGATCAGCAACTTGCCCTGCGAGTAGGTGAGCTTCTTCATTTTCGGCTTGTATTCCTTCATGATGCTCTTCTCGACGCGCTTGATGTGCTCGTCTTTGGCCTTCTTGTCGGGTAGTGTCTCCAGGAACTCTGCGGTTTCCATCATGATCATATTGGCCTCCTTGGCTATGGGTAGCACCTTCTTGACATTCTTGACCAAGCGCATATAGGCATTGGCCTGCTTCTTGCTGCTGAAGGCAACGGGGGGGAACACATAGACATTGTTCATCTCCATATACTGGATGCTGTCGCCTCCCTCGAAGACCTTACCGACCTTGACCGTAGGGACGAAGGTGGGGCTGTCCATGTTGAGGGAATCGGGGACGGAGGGTTGCGACGGAGTCGCAACATACTGTGAAGAGGCGGATGAAGAGGAGGCGGAGACCGAAAGGGAGGCGGAGACCGAAAGGGAGGCGGGCGCGGAGGGTTGCGACGGAGTCGCAACATACGGGAAAAGGGCTGATAGGAGAAGAAGGGACCACATGCGCTATTCGGAATAAATCAGTTGCACCAATGTCTGTCCTACGGCCTTGAGCGTATTGCGGTCTATATGCTGCATATCGTCGCTGACGGTATGCCAGGTAGGACCGAAGGAGCTCTGCTCACAATCGGGATAGTAATTGATGATATCAATACAAGGGATATGCGCCTTCTCGTTGACGGGGATATGGTCATCGGTGACACCCCCTCCATCCATCGTGGGGAAGAAACTGCCATAGCCTGCTGCGGAAGCTGCCTGCCATACTTTGTCTACAATGGCCTTCGCATACTGCTTGGAATAATATTCCTGATAGAACTTGGCCCCCTGACCGCCTACCATATCGAGGAGAATGGCGTAGGAGTAGTTGGGAGTTGAGAGTTGAGAGTTCTCGCTTTGCGAGTGTGGCTTCGCAATGACAGTTGAGAGTTCTCGCTTTGCGAGTGTGGCTTCGCGTTGAGAGTTCTCGCTTTGCGAGTGTGGCTTCGCAATGACATTTGAGGCCCAATACTGAGCCCCTAATGCCCATGAGTCGGCATCGGCCTCTTCGCTCCATTGGGGAACACCCCAGTCCTCGGCATCAAAACAGATGAAATCGACCGCTACACGGGCTGAGTCGTGTTGCTGCAAGAGACGAGCCAACTCCAGCATAACAGCGACACCGGAGGCACCATCGTTGGCTGCCATCACTGGCTTCCGCCAGTTGGCGGAATCGGGATCGTTGTCTGCCCAGGGACGGCTGTCCCAGTGGGCGCAGATGAGAATGCGCGGCAGGGGCTCAGCTGGCGCTGAGGGTTGCGACTCAGTCGCAACATGC
>DDPY01000014.1 GCA_002342415.1 Prevotella sp. UBA2456
TTCCGAATCACCAAAACTTTTCGAGAAAAACTTTCGAGATTTAACAAATATTTAAAACTGCTATTGACTTATATCAACAGTGGTTAGGGATATACATTTAATAATTATAAAGAGGGATGGAGGGTGGAGGACGATGGAAATGTGGGAAAAAGATGAAATAATGTAAAAAAGACACGTGATTGTTTGGTGATATGGCTATTTTTGTATAATTTTGCACCCGCAATTGCATAAATATACCAACAATGAAAGTTAAAAACGATAGACTTGAAGCGCTCAGGATGATTATTTCGAGTCAGGAGCTGGGCAGTCAGGATGAACTTCTGACTGCGCTGAAGAATGAAGGATTCCAGCTGACCCAGGCCACGCTGAGCCGTGATTTGAAGCAGCTGAAGGTGGCCAAGGCAGCCACCATGCGCGGCAACTATGTATATGTTTTGCCCAACGACACGATGTATAAGCGCGTATCGACTCCCCACTCCATCCGCGAGATGATGCAGGTGCCCGGCTTTGTGAGTATCAACTTCTCAGGCAACATGGGTGTCATCAAGACGCGTCCTGGCTATGCAAGTTCTATCGCATACAATATCGACAACAACCACGTAGACGAAATATTAGGCACGATAGCCGGAGACGACACCATTTTCATCGTTGTCAAGCAAGGTGTAACGAAGAATGAGGTGATAGAAGCGCTGAGCGAGGTAGTACCAAACATGAAATAACTCATCATTCAGAATTGATAATGCATAATGCATAATTAAAATGGAACAGGAAATAGAAGTTTTTGTGGCAGGTCCGGAGCACGAGGTCTATGTAGACACGATTCTGCAGACAATAGCCGATGCTGCCAAAGTAAGAGGGACAGGCATAGCCAAGCGTACCCACGAGTATCTGGCCACTAAGATGAAGGAGGCCAAGGCCGTGATAGCCTTGTCGGGTGAGCGCTTTGCGGGTTTCAGCTACATTGAGACCTGGGGCAACAAACAGTATGTGACAACCTCAGGTCTGATAGTCCATCCCGACTTTCGCGGATTAGGAGTGGCCAAGAAGATCAAGGACCTTACATTCTCGCTGGCCCGCACCCGCTGGCCGCACGCCAAGATATTCTCGCTGACAAGCGGTGCCGCCGTGATGAAGATGAATACCGAACTGGGCTATCAGCCCGTGACCTTTGCCGACCTGACAGACGATGAGGCATTCTGGCGTGGCTGCGAGGGCTGCGTGAATGTCGACGTGCTTCACCGCACGGACAGGAAATATTGCATCTGCACGGCTATGCTCTACGACCCTGAAGAGCATCTGCCCGCCAAGATTCCCGAAGAAGTGATTGAGAGAATAAAGAAATTGAAGGATTGAAGGAAAATTTTAAGAAACAAAGATATGGCAAACAAGAAAGTAGTAGTAGCATTCAGTGGTGGATTGGACACCAGCTACACCGTGATGAAGTTAACCCAGGATGGCTGGGATGTATATGCAGCATGCGCTAACACCGGAGGCTTCAGCGCTGAGCAGTTAAAGACCAACGAAGAAAACGCCTATAAGTTGGGGGCTAAGGCCTACGTGACATTGGACGTAACACAGGAGTATTACGAGAAGTCGCTGAAATACATGATTTTCGGCAACGTGCTGCGTAACAACTGCTATCCCATCTCCGTGTCGTCGGAGCGCATCTTCCAGGCCATCGCCATTGCACGCTATGCCAAGGAGATAGGAGCCGATGCCATCGCCCACGGCTCGACTGGTGCCGGCAACGACCAGATCCGTTTCGACATGACCTTCCTGGTGATGGCCCCCGGTGTAGAGATTATCACACTGACCCGTGACAAGAAACTGACCCGCAAGGAAGAGGTAGACTATCTGAACGAGCATGGCTTCTTTGCCGACTTTACCAAGCTGAAATATTCATATAATGTAGGCATCTGGGGCACCAGTATCTGTGGCGGCGAACTGCTCGACCCCACGCAGGGTCTGCCTGAGGATGCCTATCTGAAGCATGTCACCAATCCCGAGAAGGAGTCGCTGCTGAAGATTGAGTTCGAGAAAGGCGAGATTGTCGGTGTCAATGGCGAGAAATTTACCGACAAGGTGAAAGCTATCCAGAAGATTGAGGAGATTGGTGCCTCGTATGCCATCGGCCGCGATGCCAACGTGGGCGACACCATTATCGGCATCAAGGGTCGCGTAGGTTTCGAGGCTGCTGCTCCGAAGCTCATCATCGAGGCTCACCGCCTGCTGGAGAAGTCGACCCTGTCGAAGTGGCAGCAGTACTGGAAGGATCAGGTGGCCAACTGGTACGGAATGTTCCTGCACGAGAGCCAGTATCTGGAGCCTGTGATGCCCGATATCGAGGCCATGCTGACCTCGAGCCAGCGTCATGTGACGGGTACTGCCATCCTGAAGCTGCGTCCCTACGGTTTCGAGACTGTGGGCATCGACTCGGCGAACGACCTGACGAAGTCGAAGCTCGGCGAATACGGCGAGACACAGACCGGTTGGACTGCCGACGAGGCCAAGGGATTCATCAAGGTATCGAGCACGCCGCTCCGCGTCTATTACGGCATACATAATGACGAGAAGAGATAAATAATAGCGACTACGAATTTCACGAATTATACTAATTGCGGCATGCAGTTCATTCGTGAAATTCGTATAATTCGTAGTGAAGTATGATTAGAGTAGGAATATTAGGTGCAGCAGGATACACGGGCGGAGAGCTGATCCGCCTGCTGCTGAACCATCCCGAGGCAGAGATAGTCTTTACCAACTCAGAGTCGAATGCCGGCAATCCGGTAAGCGATGTCCACGAAGGACTTGTCGGCGAGACAGACCTGCTGTTTACCAGCGAGATGCCTTTCGACCAGGTGGATGTCGTGTTCTTCTGTTTCGGACATGGAAAGAGCGAGCAGTTCCTGAAGGAGCATACCATCCCCGAGCATGTCAAGATTATCGACCTGGCACAAGACTTCCGAGTGAAGAGCGAAGCGTTAAGAGTAAAGAATTACGACTTCACCTACGGACTGCCCGAAACCCATCGTGAACAGATTCGCGCCGCCCGACACCTGGCCAATCCCGGCTGCTTTGCCACCTGCATCCAGCTGGCCATGCTGCCGGCACTGAAGGCCGGCATCATCAGCGGCGACATCCACGTGAACGGCATCACTGGCAGCACGGGAGCTGGTCAGAAGCCTGGTGCCACCACCCATTTCTCGTGGCGCAACGATAACATCTCCGTCTACAAAACGTTCACCCACCAGCATCTGCTGGAGATCAATCAGACCGTGCAGGAGCTCCATCCCGGCTACGACGGCCGTGTGCTCTTCATTCCCCAGCGCGGCTGCTTCACCCGCGGCATCTTCGTCACCGCCTATGCCAAGTGCAACAAGCCGTTAGAGGAGGTGCAGCGCATCTATGCCGACTACTATCAGGATGCTGCCTTCACCCACTTCGTGACGAAGAGCCCCGACATGAAGCAAGTGGTGAACACCAACAAGGCCATCGTCTACGTAGAGAAATATGAGGACCAGCTGCTCATGATCTCCTGCATCGACAACTTGCTAAAGGGGGCCGTAGGGCAGGCCGTACAAAACATGAACCTGATGTTCGGCATCGACGAGACGGCAGGACTCCGTCTGAAGGCCTCTGCGTTCTGAGAATGAACATACATTTTCCGTTCTTTCAAGACCATCTCAGGTAAAACGCCCAAGGAATGGCTTAAGACGATAACGTAAAATAGGGCAATTCCAATTATTGCCCTATTTTCATCCTATCGTTGTTCCATTGTTGTCCTATCGTTGTCCCATTGTTGTCCCATTTACAATAAGACAACAAACGAAGATAGAACAAATAAGGATAGAAGAGGGACAGGAGATAATATGGCGGTAAATGCTGGATAAAACAATATACACGATAAAAAACAAGTAACAAATGAAAAAGAAAACAGCCAAAGGAGTCATGATGGTCGGCAGCCTGCGTTCTGCTGGCGTGACCACGTATATGAGGCAGGGAAAGTTGGTCACGCGCGTTTCTAATTCCGATGAGAAGCGAAGCAATACGCTTCCGCAGTTCATTCAGCGCCAGAAGATGCGACACGCCATTGCGCTCTGGAGCATGCTGAAGTATTGCAAGCCGATGTTCACCATGCATCAGACCGCCTATTTGAACTTCACATCATTAGCCACCCGCCTGCCCACAGTATATGTCGAAAAGGTGTTGATGGAACAGTCTTCTTTCCTCATGCCCGGCATCCCCGTAAGCGACGGCACGCTACCAAGCATCCACCAAGAAATAGGCGAGATTGACGGAGTGCCTGCCCTACTGACCGACCTCAAGCCAAATGCCATAGACTACAGAACAGAGTTGTGGTTCTACACAGCCGAGCAGACAGGTATGGATGGTGTTCCAAGAGTGCGCTTCGACAAGCGGAAACTGTCTTTCGAAGAGCTGACACTTGTTGACGGTTGCTATGCACTGAAGGACGAGGTGTTTGCCAACGATATGAAAGGCTGGGCTCTGGTGATGGTGAAGGGGGAGCGCTGTTCCATGCAAACCATCATTACACGCTGTACGGCATACGAAGTTTACACAACCGCCGAAGCCCAAATGAAATCCGCCGACAGCTATGGCGGCCTCACTCCCTCAAACATTATTTAAGCAGGACATTCGTGGCGGTGAGGTGAAAAACGTCCTGAAGGTGCCAGCGGTGGACGAAAGTTGAGTAAACATACGCAAAAGATGCAATAAGTAGTCTTTTTATAAGTTTTTTGCAGTTTCTTTGCTCGAAAGTGCTTGTTTTTTTGTACCTTTGCCCCGTTATAAACCAAGGAAAGAAAGACAAGATGAAATTATTCGATGTGTATCCCCTGTTCGACGTGAACATCGTGAAGGGACAGGGTTGTAAGGTTTGGGATGACAAGGGACAAGAGTATCTGGATTTGTATGGCGGTCATGCCGTGATTTCCATCGGTCACTCTCACCCCCACTATATCAAGAAAGTGACAGAGCAGCTGAACCGGATAGGTTTCTACTCCAACTCCGTCATTAACAAGCTGCAGGTGGAGCTGGCCGAGCGCTTAGGCAAGCTGAGCGGCTACGACGACTACCAGCTGTTCCTCATCAACAGCGGTGCCGAAGCCAACGAGAACGCGCTGAAGCTGGCCTCGTTCACCAACGGCCGCACGCGCGTGCTTTCTGCCGAGAAGGCTTTCCACGGCCGTACAAGTCTGGCTGTGGAGGTGACCAATAATCCTAAGATTATCGCCCCCATCAACGACGGTGGCCACGTCACCTACCTGCCACTGAACGACTTAGCGGCATGGGAAGCCGAGCTCAGCAAAGGCGATGTGTGTGCCGTCATCTTAGAGTGCATCCAGGGTGTGGGCGGCATCAAGCTCGCCACCCCAGAGTTTGCCCAGGGACTGCAGAAAGCCTGCAAGCAGTATGGCGCGACGCTCATCTGCGACGAGATACAGTGCGGCTACGGCCGTAGCGGCAAGTTCTTCGCCCACCAGTGGCTGGGCATCCGCCCCGACATGATTACGGTAGCCAAGGGCATTGCCAACGGTTTCCCGATGGCTGGAGTGCTGATAAGCCCGGAATACCAGCCCGTCTACGGACAGCTGGGCACCACCTTCGGCGGCAACCATCTGGCCTGTGCTGCCGCACTGGCTGTGCTCGATGTCTTTGAGGAAGAGAACTTAGTAGAGAATGCCCGCGAGGTAGGCAGCTACCTGATGGAGGGCATCCGGACAGCATGTTGCAACTCAGTCGCAACAGACGGGACAGGCCACATTCAGGACATCCGCGGACGGGGACTGATGATCGGCATCGACCTCGACATTCCCCACAAGGATGTGCGCCAGCCGCTCATCTATCAGGAGCACTGCTTCACGGGCTGCGCCGGCCAGAACATCCTGCGCCTGCTGCCCCCGCTCTGCCTGTCCAAGCAAGAAGCTGACCAATTCATTGACAAACTGACAAAGATACTGAAGACACTATGAAAATCTCGATTATCGGAGCCGGTGCCATGGGAGGCGCACTGGCCGAAGGACTTATCAAGGGCGACTACATCCAGAACGAAGACATCTGTGTGGCCGACCCGTCACGCGACTGCCGCGACCATTTTGCCAATCTGGGCATCACCGCCACCCCCAGCAACCAGTTGGCAGCACAAGGTGCCGACGTGGTATGTGTCGTCGTGAAGCCCTGGCTCGTTGAGCAGGTTTTGAAAGGCATCAAGGACGTACTGGACTACAGCCGCCAGCAGCTAATCGTGGTAGCTGCCGGCGTGAAGTCGGACGACATCAAGAGCTGGCTCAACAAGAACGGCGAGATGATTCCCACATTCCTCGTCATCCCCAACATCGCCATTGCCCAGCTGCAGTCAATGACCTTTATCGTGCCCGCCGTGGCCGCAGAGCCGACACACACTGAGCAAATAAAGAAGCTGTTCGACTCGATGGGACACAGTCTGATTACCGACGAAGGCCACTTGGCCGCCGGCACCACGCTGGCATCGTGCGGCATTGCCTATGCCATGCGCTATATCCGTGCCGCCTCGGAAGGCGGCGTGGAGTTAGGCTTCAAGGCCGACCAGGCCAAACAGATTGTGATGCAGACCATGCGCGGCGCAGTAGAACTGCTGGAAGCCAGCGGACTGCACCCCGAGGCCGCCATCGACCTGGTGACCACGCCGGGCGGAGTCACCATCAAGGGACTGAACGAGATGGAACATGCCGGATTCACCTCGGCCGTCATCCGCGGTCTGAAGGCAGGAATGAAATAAGAGGCGAGAAGAGTAAGCGGTAAGAGAATTTTAAATTGAAAAATGAAGATATGGACGAACAACTGAAACAGATAGGCGAAAGACTGAGAGGTCTGCGAGATGTGTTGGATATTCCCGTCAGCGAGATGGCCGAGACGATAGGTGTCTCGTCTGATAAGTATGAAAAGATAGAGGCTGGCGAGCTGGACATCACCATCTCGAACCTGATGAAGATAGCCAAGAAGTATGGCATCTCGACGGAAGAGCTGATTTTTGCCGAGACCCCGCACATGAAGTCATACTTCGTAGTACGCAAAGGACAGGGCGTGAGCATCGAGCGCACCAAAGCCTACAAGTACCAGTCGCTGGTCAGCGGCTTTGTCAACCATAAGGCCGACGTGTTCATCGTCACCGTAGAGCCCAAGCCGGGCGTGCGCACCGTCTACAAGAACACCCACTCGGGCCAGGAGTTCAATATGGTCTTAGAGGGCAAGATGGAACTCTACATCGGCGGCAAGACCATTGTCTTAGAGGAGGGCGACAGCATCTACTTCGACTCCACCAAGCCCCACGGCATGCTGGCCGTCGGCGACAAACCGGTGAAGTTCCTCGCCTTTACGGTAGAATAATTAACGGAACACAAAGCGAAGACACAAAGAATATGATAGAAAGATTTCTGAAGCAGACAAGCTTCACCTCAGTGGAGGATTACAACAAGAATCTGGAGTTCATCATCCCCGAGAACTTCAACTTCGCCTACGACGTGATGGATGCCTGGGCAGAAGAAAAACCCGACGGTCTGGCCCTGCTGTGGACCAACGACCAGGGAAAAGAGATACGCACCACCTTCAAGGAGCTGAAAGAACAGTCGGACCAGGCCGCCAGCTATCTGCAAACGCTGGGCATCGGCAAGAACGACCCGGTGATGCTGATCCTGAAGCGCCGCTACGAGTGGTGGGTGGTGATGCTCGCCCTCTGCAAAATCGGCGCCATCGTCATCCCCGCCACACACATGCTGACCAAGAAAGACATCGTGTATCGCAACACCCGCGCCTCGGTAAAGGCCATCATCTGTGCGGAAGATGCCTATGTGGTAGGCGAAATACAGAAGGCCATGCCCGACAGCCCCACGGTGAAAAGGGTTGTGGTAGTGAGAGAGGACAAGGAGGATAGTAAAACTAGTGAGACTAGTGGAACTAGTGAAACTAGTAAGACTAGCTGGCATGACTGGCAGAGCGAATGGAAGCTGGCCCCGAAGTTCCAGCGGCCGGCCTTCGTCAACAACAATAGCGACACCATGCTGATGTACTTCACCAGCGGCACCTCTGGCGAACCGAAGATGGTGGCTCACGACTACCTCTACGCTATGGGCCACCTGACCACCGGTGTCTTCTGGCACAACCTGCATGAAGGTTCGCTGCACCTCACCGTGGCCGACACGGGTTGGGGCAAGGCCGTCTGGGGCAAGTTCTACGGACAATGGTTTGCCGGTGCTACGGTCTTCGTCTTCGACCATGAGAAGTTTAACGCCGACACCCTGCTGCGACAGATGGAGAAATACAAGGTGACGAGTTTCTGCGCACCCCCTACCATCTACCGCTTCATGATACGCGAAGACCTGTCGAAGTATGACCTCAGCAGTCTGGAGTACTGCACGACGGCCGGCGAGGCCCTAAACCCTGCCGTCTTCGACAAGTTCAAGGAAAAGACGGGCATTCAGATGATGGAAGGCTTCGGACAGACAGAGACAACGATGACCCTGGGCACCTTCCCCTGGATGACACCCAAGCCCGGCTCGATGGGTATTCCCAATGCGCAGTACAACATCGACCTGCTACGCGCCGACGGCACCTCGTGCGAGGATGGCGAGAAGGGCGAGATAGTGGTTCGCGTGGGCGACAAGAAACCTATCGGCCTGTTCAAAGGCTACTATCGCGATGACGAGAAGACACGCGAGGCCTGGCACGACGGAGTCTATCATACGGGCGACATGGCCTGGCGCGACGAGGACGGCTACTACTGGTTTGAAGGCCGCATCGACGATGTCATCAAGTCGTCGGGCTATCGCATCGGCCCGTTCGAGGTAGAGTCGGCTCTGATGACCCACCCCGCCGTAGTAGAGTGCGCAATTACCGGTGTGCCCGATGACATTCGCGGCATGGTGGTGAAGGCAACCGTTGTGCTGGGCAAGGAGTGGAAGGAGAAGGCAGGCGACGACCTGGTGAAGGAACTCCAGCAGCACGTGAAAAAGGTGACCGCCCCGTATAAGTATCCCCGCATCGTGGAGTTTGTCGACGAGCTGCCCAAGACCATCTCAGGCAAGATACGCCGAGTAGAGATACGCAACAACGACAAGGCGAAGAGTGAAAAGTGAAGAATTTGCTGCCGCTATGAAACAAAGAATAGTAGTCAAAGTAGGATCCAATGTGCTGACCCGTGAAGACGGCAAGCTGGATGTCACCCGGATGTCGGCCCTGGTAGACCAGATAGCCTGGTTGAAAAGGAACGGCTACGAGGTCATCCTCGTGTCCTCAGGGGCTGTGGCCTGCGGCCGGCGCGAGCTGAAGGTTGACCACTCGCTCGACTCCGTAGAGCAGCGCCAGCTGTTCTCGGCCTTGGGACAGGTGAAGCTCATCGGGCTCTACTATGACCTGTTCCGCGAGTTCCATATCCATGTCGGACAGGTGCTCACCATGAAGGAGAACTTCCAGCCCGGCGAGCAATATGAGAACCAGCGGGCCTGCATGACAGTGATGCTGGAGAACGGCGTGCTGCCCATTGTCAACGAGAACGACACAGTGAGCGTCACCGAGCTGATGTTCACCGACAACGACGAGCTGTCGGGGCTCATTGCCCAGATGATGAAAGCCGACACGCTGATACTGCTCTCCAACATCGACGGCATCTACGACGGCCATCCCGACGATGCCAGTTCCCAGCTGATCAGGGAAGTGGCACCCGACAGGGATCTCTCAGAATACATCCAGCCTGAAAAGAGCGCCTTCGGACGCGGTGGCATGCACTCGAAGTACACCACTGCCCAAAAGGTGCAACAGGCAGGCATACGAGTCATCATTGCCAACGGCGAGCGTGACAACATCCTCGTCGACCTGGCACAAAACAGAAACCATATACCCCACACAGAGTTCATACCATGCTGAAAGAAACCTTTAAACGCGTAAAGGCAGCGAGCAAGAGCCTTGCCGCCTTGTCGGACGAACAGCGTAACGAGATACTGAATGCTGTTGCCGACAGCATCATACAGAAGAAAGACCGCATCCTGGAGGCCAACGGCAAAGACCTGGCCAAGATGGACAAGAAGAATCCCCTGTACGACCGTCTGCAACTGACGGAGAAGCGCCTGGACGACATTGCTGCCGACATGCGCAACGTGGCTTCCCTACCCTCTCCGCTGGGTCATATCACCAAGGCGAAGACGCTGCCCAACGGTCTGCGCCTGCACCGGGTGTCGGTGCCCTTCGGTGTCATCGGCATGATTTATGAAGCACGCCCCAATGTGACCTACGATGTCTTCTCGCTGTGCTTCAAGACGGGGAATGCCTGTGTGCTGAAAGGCGGCAGCGATGCCGATTTGTCGAATCAGGCTGCTGTCGAGCTGATACACGAGATACTGCAGCAATACCATATCAACCCTGATGTCGTCACCCTGCTGCCTGCCACCCATGAGGCCACTGGTGAACTGCTGAACGCCGTCGGCTATGTAGACCTCTGCATCCCCCGCGGCGGGCGCCGGCTCATCGACTTCGTTCGCGACACAGCCCGCATCCCCGTCATCGAGACGGGGGCAGGCGTGGTGAACACCTACTTCGACCAGGAGGGAGACCTGGAGATGGGCAAGGCCATCGTCTGCAATGCCAAGACACGCCGTGTGTCCGTATGCAATGCGCTGGACTGCCTGCTCATCCACGAGAAGCGCTTAGGCGACCTCTTCGAACTGGTAAAGCCCCTGCTCGACCATAAGGTGACGCTCTATGCCGATGCCCCAGCCTATCAACTGCTGGACGGGCAATATCCCGCCATCCTGCTGAATCCTGCCACCGACGACTCGTTCGGCACCGAGTTTATGGACTACAAGATGGCCATCCGCACGGTAAGCTCGCTGGAGGAGGCCCTGGCACACATCGACCGCTACGGCTCCGGGCATAGCGAAGCCATTATCACCGCCAACGAAGAGACGGCCCGCCACTTCCAACAGCATGTCGATGCTGCCTGCGTCTATTGGAATGCGCCCACCAGCTTCACCGACGGAGCCCAGTTCGGGCTGGGAGCCGAGATTGGCATCTCCACCCAGAAGCTCGGTCCGCGCGGTCCGATGGCACTGGAAGAGATTACCACCTACAAATGGATTATCGAGGGCGAAGGACAGACAAGACCCTGACGAAAAGCCACCCTGCTGCCGACAGAAGATAAGAACATAGCCATACACCCATTAAAACAATAATATGATGCGACAAAGACAAGCCTTCAACACTCTGGCACTATGGCTGCTCACCGTGCTCCTGACTGTCTCGTGCCAACAACATCACAAAAAGCCCCAGCTGACAACACAGCAACTGGCCTATAACGACTCGCTGATCTATGCCGCCATGGACAGGGACTACAACGAGGCCCTGCTGGTGATAGACAGCCTGGAGGACGTTCATGCCCTGTATGATGCGAAAGTCAGCTTCTATCGTGCCCAGGTGTACTTCAAAATGGGACAGGAGCTCAGTGCCGAACTCTACTATAAGAAAGCACTGGCAGACGATGCGCTCCGCGAGGAGAGCTCCGACATCATCTTCTTCGCCTATGACCAACTGTCGACCATTCTCACCATCAAGGGCGACCAGCAGGGAGCGCTGGCCACAGCCACAGAAGGCTATGCCAAAGCGCAGGAAGACGAGTCAGAGATGGGACAACACTGGCAGTCCATTCTGCTTCACGACATCGGCTACTGCCAGATGCAGTTAGGACGTATCGAAGAGGCCGAGAAGAACTTCACCCATGCCTTTAACACCCTGAAGCGCTTAGCATTGCAGAAGAACAAATACGATGACATCTATGCCTGGGCCAGGGTGTCCTACAATATTATGGATGCTTACACCAGCACCAGCAACTTCGACGCGGCAGAGAAATGGGTGATAGCCGCCGAGGAAGCCATCAACAAACTGGTAAACATGCCCGAATGCCCGCAAAAGACTGCCGAGGAATATATTGGCAGCCTCAACACCCATAAGGCTATTGTCTATGTCAAGACGGGCCAGTACAAGCTGGCACGGGAGGCCTATCAGCAATTTCTGCGCTCACCCTACTCCAACACCAACATCGGACTGGTGGACAACTCGGAGTATCTGGAGATTGCCGAACAGTGGAACGACCTGGCCAACCTGACCCCCCGCCTCGACTCGCTGGCTACGGCATGGGGAATGCCCAAATCGATGTATTACCTGAAGAGCTACCTCGTGCCCTTCTTCAACGCCTACAAGAAGTCGGGCCGGCAGGAGGAAGCACTCAGGATTGCCCAACGCATAGCCGACTCCGTAGACTCTATCGACAGCTACGAGCGTAAGCACAACGCCGCCGAGTTGTCTATCATCTACGAGACCAACGAGAAGGAGGCCAAGATCCGTGAGCAGGCAGCCACCCTGTCGGAGCAGCGCATCCTGTCAACGGGAATAGCCCTTATCCTGATACTCAGCTTCTTTGTCATCTTCCTCTACCACAAATTCAAGGCTGCCAAGAAAATGGCAGAGAAGAATCAGGAGCTTGAGCGCAAGAACAATGAGCTGACCATTGCCAATGCCCGGGCAGAGGAGTCGTCGAGAATGAAGACCAACTTCATCCGTCAGATTTCGCACGAAATCCGCACACCCCTCAACATTCTGAACGGATTCACACAGGTGCTCACCACGCAGGAAGCCGAAATCGGAGCAGCAGAGAAGAAAGACATCCAGCAACGCATCTCGGAGAACACGACCCGCATCACGGAACTGATCAACAAGATGCTGGAGCTGTCGGAGGCCAGCAGCCAGACCATCATCGAACGGCAGGACAATGCCACCGCAATGGAGGTG
The DNA here is from genome assembly GCA_002342415.1 of Prevotella sp. UBA2456. GTDB lineage: Bacteria > Bacteroidota > Bacteroidia > Bacteroidales > Bacteroidaceae > Prevotella. The sequence goes on from DDPY01000014.1 coordinate 12,832, forward strand.
GCCAGCGAGGCCATCGAGCACTCGGGCATCACCAAGGTGACCCATGTGCGCTTCGACATGGCCGACGAGAACGGAGCAGGAAAAATCCGCTTCAAGACCAATATCCGCTATGCCACCCGAGCACTGGCCCTGCTGCTTGACAATGCCCAGAAGTTCACCAAGCAAGGCTCCGTCCGCCTCATCATCAGACAGCAGGACGGTCTGGTAAGCTACGCCGTGGAGGATACGGGCATCGGCATTCCGCCGGAGGAGTCGGAGCATATCTTCGGCGAGTTCGTGCAGCTGGACGAATACTATGACGGCACGGGCATCGGCCTGGCCATTGCCCGCAGCATCGTGCGCCGCTTAGGAGGCGACATCACGCTGGACACCTCCTACAGCGGCGGCTCGCGGTTTGTCATGACATTACCAATTAAAGATATATAATAATGAGAAGCTTTATCAACGTACAAGACATCGGTCCGCTGGAGAAAGCGCTGGCCGAGGCACAAGAGATTAAGAACGACCGCTACAAATATCAGCATCTGGGCAGGAACAAGACCCTGCTGATGATTTTCTTCAATAACTCGCTGCGCACCCGCCTCAGCACGCAGAAGGCCGCCATGAACCTGGGCATGAATGTCATCGTGCTCGACGTGAATGCCGGAGCCTGGAAGCTGGAGACCGAGCGGGGAGTCATCATGGACGGCGACAAGTCAGAGCATCTGCTGGAGGCCATTCCCGTGATGGGATGCTACTGCGACCTGATTGGTGTGCGCTCGTTTGCCGGACTGACCGACCGCGAGTACGACTATGCCGAGACCGTGCTCCAGCAGTTTATCAAGTACAGCGGCAAGCCCGTCTTCGCTATGGAGACCGCCACCGTGCATCCCCTGCAGGCCTTTGCCGACCTGATTACCATCGAGGAGTATAAGCAGGTGGCGCGTCCGAAGGTTGTCCTGACCTGGGCTCCCCACTGCCGTGCACTGCCCCAGGCCGTACCCAACTCGTTTGCCCAGTGGATGAATGCCGCCGATGTAGACTTCGTCATCACCCACCCCGAGGGCTACGAGCTCGATCCTAAGTTTGTGGGCAATGCCCGCGTAGAGTACGATCAGCGGAAAGCCTTCGAGGGTGCCGACTTCATCTACGCCAAGAACTGGTCGAACCCTGGTGTGACCAACCCTGAAGACTACGGCAAGATTACCTCGAAGGACATGTCGTGGACGGTGGACACCGAGCACATGTCGTGGACCCACAACGCTAAGTTCATGCACTGCCTGCCCGTGCGTCGCGGACTCATTGTCACCGATGATGTGATAGAATCCGAGAACTCTATCGTCATCCCCGAGGCTGCCAACCGCGAGATTTCCTGCTCTGTTGTCATCAAGCGCATGCTGGAGGCCCTATGATCTCATTTGAATGCGACTACAACAACGGGGCTCATCCGAAGGTGCTCGAGCATCTCGTGAAGTACAATGATGCCAGGCCCACGCCCTACGGTTTTGATGAGTTCAGCAACCGTGCCAAGGACCGTATCCGCCAGGCTATCGGCATGCCCGATGCACAGATATTCTTCCTGACAGGTGGCACGCAGACCAACGCCACTACCATCGACTCGATGCTCTATCAGTATGAGGGTGTCATCTGTGCCGACACGGGGCATATCAATGTCCATGAGGCTGGCGCAGTGGAGTTTACAGAACATAAGATTATCACCCTGCCCAACCACGACGGCCGTCTGGACGCGCGGGAGCTGGAGAAGTATCTGGACGACTACATGCACGACGGCAGCCGCGAGCATGCCGTCTATCCCGGACTGGTCTACATCACCTTCCCTACGGAGTATGGCACCCTCTACACCGCCCAGCAGCTGGACAATATATATAAGGTATGCCGCCAATACGACATCCCGCTCTATGTCGACGGAGCGCGGCTGGGCTACGGTCTGATGGCCGAGGGCTGCGACGTGACGCTGCCCTGGCTGGCCCGCCACTGCGACGTGTTCTACATCGGCGGCACGAAGATCGGTGCGCTGTGCGGCGAGGCCGTGGTGTTCTGCGGCCAGCGGGCCCATAAGCACTTCTTCAGCATCCAGAAGCAGCACGGCGCCGTCATCGCCAAGGGCGCGCTCATCGGCCTGCAGTTCGAGGCCCTGTTCACGGACGACCTCTACTTCGAGCTCTCGCGCCATGCAATCCAGATGGCCATGCAGATGAAGAAAATCTTTCAGGAGCGGGGCTACCGGTTCTACCTTGACTCGCCCACCAACCAGCAGTTTGTCATCCTGCGCAACGACACGGTGCAACGGCTGTCACAAGACATAGAGTTCAGCCACTGGGGCAAGGCCGACAACCAGCATACCATCTGCCGCTTCGTCACCTCGTGGGCCACAACGGAAGCCGACATAGAACAATTGAAGCGCCTACTTTAGGCGCTTCAATTTTTCGTTTTCACCGCATAATCAGCAAAATAGTATCAGCCCGTTTGGTAGAAAATTCGTACTTTTGCAGCGATAAACCAAAAAAGCGAACTATCTATTCAATTACATGAAGAGATTACTATCCATCATCCTGACGCTGCTGACGGCTTTGGCAACCATGGCGGGGAACGTAGAAGAAATCTACAAAGGTCCCCGGCAGATAGGCGACTGGGATGCCATAGAACTGACGAGCATCAAGTTTCACAACCTGCAACTGGGCGACACCATCTACGTCTACGCCAGCGGCATCACACCCGAGTCGAAGGGAGCCTTCCAGAACCACGAGTGGAAGACGCTGGCCCCCGACATCCTGAACGGCCAGACCATCAACGGCGACTTCGAGATGATAGTCCACACGCAGGAGGTGCTGGACGAGTTGAAGCGCTACGGGCTGAAGATACGCGGCTGTCATTACGTGCTGAACCATGTGGTCATCAAACATACGGACAATCAAATCCGCACCATCATCACCACCGCTACCTGCATCGTGCTACTGGTCATCATTGTGGCCTTCACACTGCTGTTGCGTAAGAACCGCCAACTGGCCCGCGCCAACCGGAGCATCTACAAGGCCAATCTGGGCGTCATTGCTGCTGCCGACCGCGAACGGCAGATGCGAACACGCTACGAGGGGGAGATTGCCGCGTGGCGGGAGATGATGCAGGCCACGAACAAGAAGTACCAGAACTCAACGCTGGGCGACGACGACAAGGCTGCACTGACGGACCGTATTCTGCGGGTGTTTGAGAATGGCAAGGATATTTTCGAGTCCGACTTCGACATGAACCGGCTGGCCGAGCTGGTGGGTTCGACATACAAGAACGTGTCGCAGACGGTGAACGAGCAGTTGGGCAAGAACTTCAACCAGGTGCTGAACGAGTACCGCATCAAAGAAGCGTGCCGGCGACTGAACGACCAAGCAACATACGGCAACTACACCATCGAGGCCATCGGCGAGAGTGTAGGCTACGGCTCGCGCTCGACATTCGTCACCCAATTCAAGTCGCTGACGGGGCTGACACCGTCGGAATTCCAGAACCAGGCACGGAACAAAACTGACTGAAAGAACAGAAGGAACCGTTCGAAATCATGATTCCGAACATACAGAATTATGATTCGTAACATGTACCTGCACGAGAGCCCTCGGCGGGTACATGTTTTTTTATACCTTTGCGGATATGGAAACACCTAAAACTACTTCCCGACAATCACTTGAACGGCTACAGACCGTCAAGTCGTACATCGGACAGCACTACAATGAGGAGTTGCGGCTGGCAGAGCTGGCCTCCATCCAAAGTATGTCGCCCGAGACGTTCAGCCGCTTCTTCCGTCAGCAGACAGGCCAGTGTGTCAGCCGCTACATCAACGAGGTGCGGTTGCAGCATTGCCGGCAGTTGCTGTGCGAGACGGACATGGCGGTCAAGGAGATAGCCTACAGTTGCGGATTCAACACTCTTTCGTTCTTTAACCGCTCGTTCCTGCGCCAATACGGCTGTACACCCACAGAATGCAGGGAAAGAGTAGAAAGGTAAAAAAGGCAGAAAACTATACATTATAAATATTATTATAAGCATTATGAACAGATTACTACTTTTCTTTACGCTGGCGGCCATGTTCAGCTGTTCCAAGGCTGAGTCGGCTGCCGACCCGGTCATCAGCGAGGCAGAGCAGACCTACCAGTTGTGCAATCAGAACGCTACGGCTGAGACCAAGCGGCTCTTCGCCCTGCTGAGCGACCTGTACGGCAAGCGTATCCTCTCGGGCACGGTGGCCAATGTAGACTGGAACACGCGCGATGCAGAGAACGTCTACAAGTGGACGGGACGGTGGCCGGCCATCAACGTGTTTGACTTCATCAACATCCATGCTTCGCGCGATGTCAACCCCAAGGGCTGGCTCGACTACTCCGACGACACCTGTGTGCGCGAGTGGCACGAGGCCGGTGGCATCGTGGGCTGCATGTGGCACTGGCAGGTCTATGCCAACGACGGTGTGAACCTGACCTGTTCGCCCGGCACGAAGCCCGGTGAGACCAGCTTCGACCCCTCGAAAGTCTATCAGGACGGCACCGACGAGAACAAGGTGGCTGTCAGGCAGATGACCCAGGTGTGCGGCTATCTGAAGAAGATGCAGGCCCAGGGCATCCCCGTCATCTGGCGACCGTTCCACGAGGCATCGGGTAACACCTACGAGTATGAGGGCGGCGGTGCCTGGTTCTGGTGGGGGGCCAAGGGTGCCGAGGTCTACAAGAAACTCTGGCGGTGGATGTACGACTACATGGTCAACAAGGAGGGCCTCAACAACCTCATCTGGGTGTGGAACTCGCAGATGGGCGACAAGGACTGGTATCCCGGCGACGACGTGGTCGACATCGTAGGCCGCGACAACTATGCCGCCCTGCAGTACCCGCTGATGAAGGAGTTCAAGCAACTCTCCGCCGACTATCCCAACAAGATGATCACCCTGGCCGAGTGCGGCAACGGCGACGAGGTACACATGTCGCTGCTCTCCAAGATATGGGCGCAGGGAAGCCGTTGGTCGTGGTTCATGACGTGGTACGACGGGGCCTACAACGACGGCAAGGCCGAGGAGCACCAGTTCGCCAACGAGGCATGGTGGAAGGATGCCTTCGCTCAACCTTATGTCGTCACAAGAGAACAAGTGAAGGAACTAATGAAATAAAAACGTATAGTATTAACATTTAAAAAACAACAAACAAAATGAAAAAGCAAGTTACTCTATTTCTGATGGCCTTTCTTAGCCTCGCTTTGAATTTACAGGCCAAAACATCCGAAACTACTCTGTGGGAAAGTACCTACCAAAGTGAAATTGAATTGAACGCTGCGACCGTTGCAACTTTCAAGGAAGGTGATGTCTTAAGAGTGTATGTGACAGTTCCTGAAGGTGGAGCAAATTTCAATATCGTATATAAAAGTTCAGCGGATAATTGGCAAGAGCATAAAATCCCTTCAATTAATAATGATTGGCCTTGGGTGAATGGTGGTGGAACGTATAAAGATATCGCTCTGACGGCTGCTGATATTACCGCATTATCTGGAAAAAATATCTATATCAAAAAGGGTGATTATAGTACCATAACAAAAGTAAGTCTCAAAACTGTAGAACTAGACGAACAGACTCTTTATAATACCGCCACTGAAATGGTTGACTATACTACAATAAATGAAGGGACATTAACCCCTGATATGTTTGAAAAAGTAAAGGAAGGTGATAAAATAGTTGTAAATGCTTCTGAAAGTAATGGTGGACAAGTTTGGATAGCAAAAATGACAGGTTCGAATTGGGATGAAGAAAAACTTTTGGATGGTGTTTCTATAATAGATAACGTTTCCTATACTTTAACAGCTGATGATGCGAATATCATAAAAGCGCGTGGCATTCGTATAAGTGGAAAAAATATCACTTTGAAAAGCATTGGATTGATACCTGCATCTGTAAAGGCAATCATTTCATCAACAGGAATAGGAACATTTTGTAGTAGCAAAGTTCTAAATTTTACAGGAACAGGTGTAACACCTTATTATGCATCTGATGTAGCTGAAGGAATTGTTACTCTAACATCTGTTGAGAAAACCGCATCAAATACAGGCTACATTCTAAAGGGTAGTGAAGGTGTTTATGCCATACCTGTTATTGTAGAGGAAGTTACTGCGCCAACAACTAATTATTTAAAAGCAACAGGTGACAATAGCGCAAATGTTACTGCATCAACCGATGGATCATACCACTACATCTTTGCAAAGAAAGGAGACAACACTCCTGCATTCTATAAGTTAACAGCAGACCACGAACTCGCTGCCCACAAGGCTTACCTTGAGACAACAGAAGACATCACACCTTCCACCCAAGGCGCTCCCCTGATGTTCGATTTTAGCAACGGAACGACGGCCATCATGGATGTGTTCCAGGACGAAATGAAACAGCAACCAGTTCAGGAGGACGGAGTATATTACACCCTGCAGGGCACTCGCGTGCAGAACCCCACCAAGGGCCTGTACATCCTGAACGGTAAGAAAATCATCGTGAAGTAATCAGAGTTACAAACCCCTAAAAACGACAGACGATTATGAAAAAAGAATATATGAAGCCAACTACTGAGGTCGTAGACTTGAAGATGAATCACTGTTTGCTGGCTGGTAGTGTAACTGAATCAGTATCAAATGAAGTGTATAATGATCAGACTATGGAAGACCTGTAAACCATAGAGATTATTAATAACTAAAAACCGTACGGACAAATGAATATCATCAAGTTAGTTAGTAGAGCAATAATTATTTCCGTCTTCCCGGTAGCCGTGATGGCTGCCGAGAAGACAATTCTTATCGGTCCGAAAACCATCGGTGCCGGCTGGAAAGACCACATCGTACTGGAAGCCCGGCACTTCCTACAGGCCGGTCCGGGCGACGTGATGACTGTCTACACCGCCGAGGCCAAACGCACGGCGCAGATAGCCATGCAGGACCCCAAGGACTGGCAGGCCGTGGCTCCAGAGTACGGTGCCATGTCGGTGCAGGGGCCGGTGCGCATGACGCTGACGGACGAGATACTTCAGAAGATTCGCGAGCGCGGACTCATACTGGGCGGCCACGACTACAAAATCATGCAGGTGACTCTTATCCCCGCAGCCGAGATGACCGAGACCTTTATATACAAGGGGCCCGCCATGACGCTGAAGGACGACTGGAGCACCTCGGTGCCCGTACAGAAAAAAGTGTTCAAGGATGTCCGCGTGGGCGACGGTCTGCGCTTCCATGTCTCGAAGGTGAAACCCGGTGCCGCCCTGAAGCTGATGGACATGACGTGGAACGTGATGGACCCCTCGGTGGACGGATGCCAGATAGGCCCCGACGGATATACCTATTATATCAATGAGCAGTCGCAACTCATCAAGCTGCAACTGGCTGGCCCCGACGGCATCTCCATGCGCGTGGGCGGCAAAAGCTTCAAGTTCGAGAAAATCAGCATCGTCCGCTGCACCGCACAGCCCGACGAGGACTACAGCCAGGCCCAGCGCGCTCCGAAGGAGTACAAGCTGCTGCCGGGCGAGTTGTTCCACGGCGAGAAGACCTTCCCCAACGACTGGAGCGGCAACCTGCGGCTGACAGCGGAGCCCTTCCAGGAGTGCACCGAGAACGACGTGCTCATCGTAAGCTACCAATTGTTGCCAGGTCTGAAGGAAGCCGGCGTCACACCGAAGATATCCTTCCGTGAAAACAAAGGAAAATGGAAAGACATATCGGGTTCGGCAGAACCCAACTGGATGGACATCAACGGGACGGACGTCGTGCTGACCTTCGACGAGCAGGCACTGGACAAAGTCAAGACCTCCGGTCTGGTCGTCACTGGACTGGGGTTCGTGCTGACACGCATCGAGCTGGTTTCGGCACAGTAGGAAACAGAAAACTATAAAATACCCATTCTATGAAAGAAAGACTTTTATTTTTTTACCTTTTAGCATTCTTGCCCTTGACCGTTGCAGCACAGCAACAGATTAAGGGCCGCGTGCTGGACGGCGCTTCGCCAGGCGAAGTGCTTATCGGTGCCAGCATACAGGTGCCGGGAACCACGTCGGGAACCATCAGCGATCTGGACGGCAACTTCCAGTTCACCATGCCCCAGGGAAAGTTCATCATCCAGGTGTCGATGATAGGTTACAAGACACAAGTGGTGAACGTGAAAGGAAAGACAGAGATAGAGGTAACCCTGCAAGAGGACTCGAAGCTGATGGAGGAAGTGGTGGTCGTGGGCTACGGCACCATGAAGAAGCGCGACCTCTCGGGATCCGTGTCGCAGATCAAGGCCGACGAGCTGACCAAGGGCGGCGCCGTGGACGTGGCCCACGGACTGCAGGGTAAGATAGCCGGTGTCGACGTGAAGCAGAGCGACGGTTCGCCCGGCGCAGGTGTCAGCATCACCGTGCGCGGTGCCAACTCGTTCACCACATCGAGCCAGCCCCTGTACATCGTGGACGGCGTGCCCTTCGGCACCGACCCCAACGGCACCCCGTCGAGCGATGCCAACAGCGGCAACAACCAACAGACCTCGCCACTAAGTATGATCAACCCTAACGATATAGAAAAGATAGAGGTGCTGAAGGACGCATCAGCCACAGCCATCTACGGCTCGCGCGGTGCCAACGGCGTGGTTATCATCACCACCAAGAAGGGACAGGTGGGCAAGCCCAAGGTCGAGGTCAATGCCTCGTGGAGCGTGCAGCGCATCGGACGCAGCCGCGTCGCCATGCTCGACCCCTACCACTACGCCCTCTACCAGAACGAGGCGGCACAGAACAGCCGCAACTATGAGTACGGCACCCAGCGCAACCCCTACACCGGCGAGTGGCAGTATCCCTACACGGGCGGTGCCTTCGTCTACGACCAGGGCAAATACAATCCCTCGCCCGAAGACTTCAAGAATCCCGGTCTGCGCACCGACAAATATGGCAACGTGGACGAGGTGGTGGGTGCCGACTGGCAGGACGAAATCTACCAGACGGGTGTTCTGCAGGAGTATTCCGCCAGTGTCAGCGGTGGCAGCAACGAGGGCTACTACAGCTTCTCGGGCGGATACACCAAGCAGCGCGGCATCATCAAGAACACTGGCTACGAACGCTACAACCTGGGCATGTATATCAGCCGCCACATCACCAACTGGCTGGAGGTGGGTACGAGCCAGTACTTCACCAATGCCATGACCGACTTCCAACGCACCAACTCAGAAAATACAGGCATCATACGCTCGGCACTCATCTTCCCGCCGACCTACGGCCCTCACTCGCAGACCGAACAGCTCGACGAGCTGAACTGGCTGGCCGCCAACCCGACGAACTATGTCAACGGTGCTAAGGACCAGCTGAAACAGATTTCGTGGTTCTCGTCGTCCTTTGCCGAAGCCCGCGTGCTGCCGTGGCTCAAGTTCCGCCAGAATCTGGGACTGGGCTACAACGACGGACACCGCGGCACCTACTACGACCGCCACACCCAGGAGGGCAAGTCGCCCAACAACGGCAAGGCAGGCAAGGCCACCAGCATCTGGAAAAGCCTGACCTCGGAGTCGCTGCTCACCGCCGACTACACCTATGGCATCCACAAGTTCAATGTCGTAGCCGGTATCACCTTCGAAAAAGGTATCGGTGAGAGCAGTCAGACCACCGTCACCAACTTTCCCTCAGATATCACCAAGGACGCAGACCTGTCGCTGGCCCTCGACAAGGCAGTGGTCAGCAGCAACGAAACCAAGCAGACACTCGAATCGTTCCTTGCCCGCGTCAATTACACGTTATTTGATAAGTACCTTTTTACTGCAAGCATCCGCACGGATGGCAGTAGTAGTTTCGCTCAGGATAACAAGTGGGCAACATTCCTTTCGGGTGCCTTTGCTTGGCGAGCCATCGACGAGGAGTTTATCAAGCGGCTGAACGTGTTCTCGAACCTGAAGCTGCGCCTGTCATATGGGCAGACGGGTAACCAGGCCATCGGTGCCTACCGCACGCTGACCGTGCTCCAGGCCGCCAACTATCCGTACAACGGAACACTGTCGAGCGGTATGTCCATGATAGACTGGCGCGGACCAACGAACCGCAACCTGAAGTGGGAGACCACAGGACAGTTCAACGCCGGTCTGGACCTCGGCTTCTGGGACAACCGGCTGCAGATTACCATAGACTACTATTACAAGAAGACGCGCGACCTGCTGCAGAACGTCACCATCCCCTCGTCGTCGGGCTTCAGCCAGATGATGGTCAACAGCGGCAACGTCACCAACGAGGGTCTGGAGGTCAGCGTCAACTGGGACATCCTGCGCAACACGCCCGTGAAGTGGAACCTATCAGCCAACTTCGCCACCAACAAGAACCGCATCGGCGGACTCGCGGGCGACCAGTATGCCACCAGCCTCTGGTCGAAGGCCGACCAGGTGTTCCTGCAGCGCAACGGACATGCCATCGGCACACTGTACGGCTATCTGGAGGACGGATTCTACGACAACATTGCCGAAGTGCGCTCCAACAAGGCTTACGCCGCCCTGTCGGATACCGAGGCACTGCGCTACGTGGGCGAAATCAAGTACCGCGACCTGAACAGCGACGGCCAGATTACGGAGGACGACCGAACCATCATCGGCAACACCAACCCCGACTTCACCTACGGACTGACCAACAACTTGCAGTGGAAAAACCTGTCGCTCAGCTTCATGCTGCAAGGCTCACAGGGCAACGACATCTTCAACTACAACCTGACGGACATCACCATGTCGAACATTGGCAACGTGACCGTCAAGGCCTACAACGGACGATGGACCGAACGCACGGCAGCCACCGCCACGTGGCCCAAGGCCACGGCAGGATATACCCGCACATGGCTCATCAGCGACCGCTATGTGGAGAACGGCTCATATCTGAAGATGAAGTTCATCACCCTGTCCTACGACTGGAGCCACCCTACCAAGTGGATGGAGAAGATACGCTTCACACTGACCGCCAACAACGTGTTCACCATCACGAAATATTCGTGGTTCGACCCCGACGTGAACGCGGGCGGTGCCAATGCGGCCTGCCCTGGTGTCGACAGCTACAGCTATCCCAGTGCACGAACCTTCACTTTCGGTATGAACTTTGTCTTCTAAAAACATGATGATTATGAAAAGAAATATATATATAGTTTTGTTACTATGTCTTCCTTCTCTACTCTGTCTGACGGCTTGCAACAGCTGGATTGAGGAAGACCCCGAAAGCCTGATTACCGATGAGAAGGTGGGCGACTCGAGTGACGCCTGCGCCACGTGGGTAACGGGAACCTACTCGAAATGGATTGACGACATGTTTCGCTGGGGCTACTTTCCCCGCGTGCTGGAGTTCGACGCCGACTACATCTCGGGACCGGACTGGCTCTTCGGCACTTTTGGTGCTGGCAACTTCCAAGGCGAGAGCGACGTGACGGATGCCTTGTGGAAGGGATGCTACGGACTCATTGGACGCTCAAACAACGCCATTCGGCATATTCAGGGCATGCAGAACATCACGACGGACGAGAAGAACAATGCCGTGGGCGAACTGATGTTCATGCGGGCACTGGCCTACTTCATGGTGGTCAGGGCCTACGGCGACTGCCCCCTACAGCCCGAGGAGGAAACCGAGGACTACAACCAGCCGCGACAACCAGTACAGACAGTTTACGACTACATCATCAAGAACCTGGAGGAGGCGGCCGCGCTGATGTATAAGAACACGGACGGCAAATGGCAGGCTGGACATGCCTGTGCCGGTTCAGCCGCCGGACTGCTGGCCAAGGTCTATGCCACCATGGCCTCGGGAGCACTACCCGCAGGCACGGAAATCATCGTCCGAACGGGTGCCGCCTATCAAGGCCCCGCCAGCAACCGCACATACGCCCCGCTTGAGACGAAAACCTTCCAGAAGACGGTGGTCAAGGGTTACGAGCAGATGGATGCCCAGGCGCTCTACCGCAAAGCTGCTGACTGGGCAGCGAAGGTGTTGGACGGTAGCTACGGCAACTACACACTACTGCCCTACGACCAGCTATGGAAGAAGTCGTCGGCCACAGCCTCGGAGTTTATGTTCTCCATCGGCAGCGTCAGCGGCGATGCCACCTATAAGAATGCCGTCCACTCGCAATACGAGGGCTACATGATCTCGCCGGGCTCTGACTTCATACAGAGCGGCGGCTGGGTGGGCTGTACGCGCCACTGGTACGACCTGTTTGACCACGACGACCTGCGCATCACGCAGGGCGTGAAGCACCGCTGGCGGGCCTATACCCAACAGGAGTCGAACACAGGATTCTTCTATCCCCTGACCGACGAGTACAGCATCCTCGCTACGGGACGCGACCTGAGCGGCAACTGGGTACAAGACCCGTCGGGCATTTATGCCGACGGCGTGAGCTACTACTATTCGCAGGACGCACAGTGTCTGGCCTTCACTACCAAGTACATGGACGTGACCAACGATGCCATTGAGAATGCCGATGCCAACTGGCCCGTACTCCGACTGGCAGATGTCATGCTCATCTATGCCGAGGCACTGAACGAACTGGGCGAATCTGAACAGGCTCTTATATATATGAATAAGGTGCGCGAGCGTTCCAACGCCACACTTGCCACAGAGACCGACCAGACGGCCCTACGCTCGGCCATCATCGAGGAACGGGCCAAGGAACTGGCCTGCGAGGCTGACCGCCGTTGGGACCTCATCCGCTGGGGAATCTATCTGGATGCCATGAATGCGCTGGGCGGCAGCGACGACTCCGGCGTGCTAAAAAACCGCACGGAGCGCAACTTGCTCTTCCCCATACCCGCTCAAGAACTGAACACTAATCAGGCCATCAACAGCAACAACCCAGGATGGAACTAAGGAAAGGTAAACAAGTAAAAGAAATAAAAAGAGAATGACCTATGAAGATGAATATATGGAATAAGGTAAGGGGTTGGGCAAAAGGTGTTATACCTTTCTACCTTGTTACCCTTTTACCTTTATATAGCTGCTCGAGCGACAGCAATGACTACACATCACCCGACAAGATACCCAATACGGGGGCTCCTACGATTACGGGAGTCTATGCCACCACCGACAATGCCTTCAGCCAACCGCTGACCGAGGAAGAGCCGGGACGGGCCGTCTGCATTGTAGGTACGAACCTGAACAACCTGAAGAGCCTCAAGTTCAACAGCGTAGAGGCTGACCTCACGCTGACCTATACCATGTCGACCAAAGCCGTGGTGACTATTCCCACGGCCTACTCGCACGACAGGAACAACACCATTGAGTACACGACCGACATGGGTACAGCCACCTATCACTTTGTGGTCGCCCTGCCCGAGATGGAGGTCTACAACCTGAGCAACGAGTTTGCTGCCCCCGGACAGGAAGTCAGCATCACGGGCAAGAACTTCGACTACTACGGCTTCGGCGAGGCCGACACCCCTGCCAGCATCAAGATAGGCGGACTTGAGACGAGTCTGACCTTCATCTCTCCAGACGTCATGCGAGTCATAGTGCCGCAGGGCGTCCAGGACAACAGCACCGTGGAGGTGAGCTGGGTAGACGTGAACGGCACGACACAGACACGGGCCCTACCCTTCCGTCCCACCGCCAACCTGCTGTTCGCTGACTTGTCGAAGGCACAGTGCGACCGCACCGACCAGTGTGTGACCATCGAGACCGACGCAGACATCACGTCTACTACCAGCAACCTCGGTTCGCCACACCTGCACTTCTACGGACGCATCCAGTCGTATGCATGGGTGGAACTGGCTTTCGCCCAGAACATGCCCGACATCTGCGACCCGGCGAAAGCTGCCGACTACAACTTCGTTTTCGAGGTGCTGACAGCCCAAGGACATCCGTTAGCCGGAAAGGGCTATGAGCTTGCCTGGAACTGGGACTGGGACAACAGCTATCAGTGGAACCCCAACGATGGCAAAGGCTGGGACACGGACGGACAGTGGACTACCGTCCGGCTGCCGCTCGCAGAGATTGCTCCAAAAGGAATCGGAGCCATCGGCGAATGGATGACACTCAACATCGGCTTCCAGCCTAGCGAGCGATACAATGCGGACTTCCGCTTCGGCAATTTCCGTATCCAGAAGAAGTAGACGAAATGTAAAGAAATACGAGCCGTAATCTCGTTGGCAGTGAGCCGTAATCTCGTCGGCAGTGAGCCGTAAGCTCACCCAGTACGAGCCGTAAGCTCTCTCTTCAGCAGAACGGCGATATATGCAATGAAAAAATAACTAAATATTAGAAACGATATGAAAAAGTTATTAACGATACTGATGATACTGCTAACGGTTTGCAGTCTTAGCGTTAATGCGGAAGTTGTTTATAGCGGCGATGCACATAACGTTGGGAACTGGAGTGCAAAGCAATTGAAGGTAGCAGATTTTCCTGTATTAGCAAAAGCTCAAGCAGGAGATGTGATCGCTATAACAGTTACATCTGTAGAAGATGGGGCTAGAATTACATTGCAGAAAACTGACTATAATTCACTTAGTAGTAGTTATGATGAGTATAATTGTGGTACTGGAGTGCATTATTTTGTACTTTCTGCATCTGACATATCTGAAATTACTACCAATGGTATTAACATTTCTGGTGAGAAGTATACCTTTAACAAAGTAGAACTCTTATATAAGAAAACTCTGTGGACGGGAACACTCAATGGTGAAAACGACTGGACACAAAGTGATGCTTTAGATAAATCGATATTTACTGGACTAAGTGAAGGGAAATTGCTTGGTTTGACTATTTCAGCCATTAATACAGCAGAATGGCATAGTGCAGTTTTACGATATAAATATGAAAGTAATATATTGGACTTATCGTTTGGTTCAACAGGAACGAAGGTAAAAGAACTCACAAATGATGACATATTAAAACTTCAAGATGATAATGCCAAAAATCTTGTGGCGCGTTATCTCTGCATTTCTGAAATTTGTACTTATGTTGAGAACAAATATAAAGTAACTATTACTGACCCAACTAACGGAACGATAACGGTAAAGAATGGGGAAGATGATGTCAATTCCGGAGATTATGTTTTAGCTAATACTTCATTGACCTTGACAGCAACATGTACAACAGACTATACATTTGACAAATGGACGAGTCCCACTTCGCTAACTTCAGAAAGTGCATCTACATCTTTAACAGTAACTGAAGATGTAACTATTGCTGCTGACTTCAAGTCTGCAAAGACTTTACATACTCTGAGTACTGGAAGTAAGTGGATTGTTGAAAATGGTGGAGTTACTATTGGGAAAGCTAATTTCGCCAACGTTGCAGCAGGTGATATTCTGAAGGTTGCCATCTCTGACATTGCTGCTGGTGCAACATACACTCTAAAGAGTGCTGGTGAGGGTGAGGAAACAACAAACTGGAGCACTCTTGGCAATGTAACAACTGGTGTTGGCGTGTTTACTTATGCCTTTACGGCAGAGGATATCACAAAGATACAGGCTTCTGGCCTCTTCATTACTGGTAATGGCTACACTTGTGGCAATATCCAGATTGAGACGGCTGCAACGATTAGCAGTGACGCTACACACAGCGATCCGACACTAACTATTACAACTCCTGAGAATGGAACTATCAGCGTAAAGAATGGTAACGATGAAGTAGCTTCTGGCACAAAGATAGGCGAAAAGACTTCTCTGACCCTGAAAGCTGAGCCTACTACAGGTTACGAGTTCGTGAGTTGGACCAGTCCTTCTTCTTTGGCAGAAGCAAATGCAGAAACGACCATTGAGATGGCATCAAGTGACATGACGATATCAGCTCAGTTTATGGCAGTCAATGAAGGTGAGACTGAACCGGATGCAAGTACGGTAGATGCAACTGAGATATTCAGCACAGAGACGGCACTTGGAAACTGGGATATAGCAACGGTTACAATGGAAGCAAGTATGTTCACAAAAGCCATTGCAGGCGACTACATCAAAGTGACTTTGACACCGGCTTCTACAAGTAGCCAGATTAACCTACAGACAATGGATAACTCTTGGTCCAGCCTTACAGGATTTACAACTGTCACTACAGGAAAGACTGCAACAAAGTATATCTATAAGATAACGCAGGAAACTCTTACACAGCTGCAAGCCACAGGTCTTGCTATCAAGGGTAAGGACTGTACGGTAAACAAGGTTGAACTATTAACGGCAAAGTCGAATAAGACTTTGCAAACATTGAGCACTGGAAGTAAGACAATTGTTGAAAACGGTGGTGTAAGTGTTGCTGGTAGTTTGCTTAGTGATGTTGCAGTAGGTGATGTCCTGACGGTCACAGTATCTGATGTCGAAGTAAGTGCCAAGTATCAGTTGAAGTATGCTGGTGGTAACTGGGATACATTCTTAGAGGCTACCAATTTGGGGACAGAAGCTACTTCATTCACATATACTATTGCAGACGTTAACGTGTTAAGCAACATCAAGACCAATGGCATTTTCATCACAGGTAATGGTTACACTTGTGGCGACATTAAGGTAGAGACAGCCGCGACAATCAACAGTGATGCTACTCATAGCAATCCGACTCTGACTATCACAACACCAGAACATGGAACTGTCACTGTTAAGAATGGTGAGAATGTCGTTGTAACAGAAACCAAGATTAGTGCTGGAACTGCTCTAACCTTAAAGGCTGAACCTGCTGAGGGTTATAAGTTCTCGAAATGGACGAGTCCCGAATCCTTAGCATCTTCTCCTGCTGAAACTACAACTGTAATGACAGATGGAAACATGACTATTACTGCAGAGTTCGAGGCTCTCCCTGAAACTGTTGAAGCTTTGGCTGCTGGTGAGACGAGAACACTCTTCGAAAATGCCACAGGTGTTGCTATGTCGTGGAATGAGATCTGTGAAAAGGGAGCCGCATGGGGAGAAATTCTTGAAGAGGGCGAAAAGTTCCGAATCACAATTTCCAGTAAGACTAATGCAGAATGGCCTAAGGTAACTGTACGAGATGCCAATTCAACAGACAAGATGGATAAGTTAGTAAATGACATAACAGAATTCCCATTCGTTGCAGAACTTACTTTGTCTGCTGAAAATGTCAATGCTCTTGCCAAAGGCTTCCGTGTAAGTGGCGATGGTGTAACAATTACTAAGGTTGAACTTTATAAACCGAATAAATACACCCTCACCCTTTCTACTCCCGAAAATGGAGCGGTAGTCATTAAAAAAGGTGAAACGGAAGTTGAGGCTGGGCAGTTCGAAGAAAATACCGAACTGACGCTTACAGCTACAGCATCTGAAGGTTATAGCTTCACAAAATGGACTATTGGTGAGGAGGAAGCAACAGAGAATCCCCTTACACTGACCATGACAGCTAACAAAACAGTATCTGCTACGTTCACCGCTAACACGCCTGAGAAGACGGGCGTGGACATCAGTCTTGCAGAACTGAACGAAGGGTGGAGTTCTACTTATGATGCGACCTCGAAGACTATCACGACCACTGGTAATTGGGGGGCTCGCGGATGGTACATCGGTGATGACCGTTACAACGATAAGGGTTCCATTACCGTGAAGTTCAATGCAGTAGAGCACGCTGTCACGCTAAAGATGGAGTACACCAATGCCAATGACGAAGCAAAAGATGTCAGTGCTGGTGCTGCAGCTGGCGAGACAGAGATAACACTCGACATTCCTGCTAATGTAAAGACCGTCGATAAAGTGTATATTACCTACGAGTCTGCTGGTACGTTGACCCTGACAGAGGCTACTGTCAATGATAAGGTAGTTGACAATCGAACGGAGAAAATACTTATTGAAGAGAGGGTTGCAATCTCCGAGGGCGACATCAAGATTAACCGCGGACTCTTCGCTAATGCAGTAGTCGGAGACATCATCCGCATCTACGGCACACCCGGCGAGGGAGCTAAGATCGCACTGGAGCCCGCAGACTACAGCGGTGCACTGGACGGGGCCAGCTGGACGGCATTCGGGGAGTCACCGTTTGCCATGAAGCTTACTGAGACCGTCCTGAACACTATCAAGGAGAAGGACCTCCTCGTTCGTGGTGAGAACTACACCTTCAACAAGGCGGTGCTCTATACGGAGAATGAGCTGGGCGAGGCCATCGCTGACGCAACAAAATATACACTCAACCTCACCTCTCCAGAAAATGGTACGGTGACTATCAGGCAGGGCGGAGAGACTGTTGAGCCGGGCGAGTTCGAAGAGAACACCGAACTGACACTGACTGCTGAAGCTGCTGAAGGCTATACGTTCGAGAAGTGGACAATCGGCGATGAGGAGTCTGCGGCGAATCCTCTGACGCTGACCATGACGGCAGACAAGACTGTATCAGCTACGTTCACCGCTAACACGCCTGAGAAGACGGGCGTGGACATCAGTCTTGCAGAAATGAACGAAGGCTGGAATTCCACCTATGATGCTGCCACGAAGACCATCACCACCACAGGTGAGTGGGCTGCCCGTGGCTGGTACGTCGGTGACGACCGCTACAACGGAAAGGGCAGCATCACGGTGAAGTTCAATGCCGTTGACTTCCCTGTGACCCTGAAGATGGAGTACACCAATGCCAACGACGAGGGCAAGTCGGCAGAGGCCGGCGCTGCTGCCGGTGAGACCGAGGTCGTGCTGGATATTCCTGACAACGTCAAGACCATCGAAAAGGTGTATATCACCTACCAGCCTGCGGGTACACTGGCACTGACGGAGGCTACCGTCAACGACAAGGTGGTGGATAACCGCACGGAGAAGACCCTCGTGGAAAACACCCAGGCCATCGCCGACGGCGACGTCAGGATCAACCGAGGACTATTCAGCAATGCCGTGGCCGGAGACATCATCCGCATCTACGGCACACCCGGCGAGGGAGCTAAGATCGCACTGGAGCCCGCAGACTACTCTGGAGCATTCGACGGGGCCAACTGGACGACATTCGAGGAGTCACCGTTTGCCCTGAAGCTTACTGAGACCGTCCTGAACACTATCAAGGAGAAGGACCTCCTCGTTCGTGGTGAGAACTACACCTTCAACAAGGCGGTGCTCTATACGGAGAATGAGCTGGGCGAGGCCATCGCTGACGCAACAAAATATACACTCAACCTCACCTCTCCCGAAAATGGAACGGTAACCATCAAGCAGGGCGGAGAGACTGTTGAGCCGGGCGAGTTCGAAGAGAACACCGAACTGACACTGACTGCTGAAGCTGCTGAAGGCTATCTGTTCACAAAGTGGATCATGAATGGCGAAGATGCAGGTAGGGAGGCTACGCTGACGGTGAAGATGACTGCCAACGTGACGATTACTGCAGTCTTCGACCAGAAGCCTGTAACGATTATCGATGAGAAAACAGGTGAGGTCAATCTGAGTGAGATGACGGCACAGGATGTTGAAGCGGCAACAGTAACGGTCAATACCGATGATCATAGTATCACCATTACCACTACCCAACCTTACAAGGCTGCCCAAATATGGTTTAATAAACCCGAAGAGGTGAGGGGAAATGTGCTGATGGTAAATATTGCTGAGCAGGAAGTTAATGTGACCGTCACGGTGAAATACACCGATGGTACGGAGTCTTCCATGACTTCAACTACGGCTGGAGCACAGCGTTCCGCCGCACATCGGGCATCGACAGCAGGAACTCAGATTATCGTACCCATTGACATGGGGAAGAAGTTGCAGTGCATCGAGCTGAAGAATGCCTTGGCTGGCACCCTCCATGTTACAAAAATGGTGTTCACCACACACAACGTGTTCACCGACGGCAAAGCCAACCTTTCGATGGGCAAGGCTCAAAGCAACGCAACCTATGACATTTCAACCTACACCTTGGCAACCACCAGAGGGTGGACAGGTATCACTATCACTCCATTGGACAGTGAAGATGTGAGTGGTGCTGAACTGGCCGTCAGGTTTGTCAATCCCGCCCAAGTTAAAGTGGCTGTCACATACCATGACGGAACACAGGTGGATACCATCACAGGAAATGCAGTCGAAGAGGCCAGGCTATTGCTTGATATAGCCAAGAGCATCAAGCAGATTCAGATACAGCCCACGATGGCAGGTGTACTGCAATTCCAAGAGATGGTGGTTCGAGGAACAGTGACACCAGAGCCACAGCCCGAAGTGATAGAACCGCTGACAGAAGGCGAAAGCCGTATGCTATGGGCCGACAGCGAAGGTGAAAAACTGAGTTGGAATGAAATTGGCAAGTCAGACGGCCTCTATGGAGCCATTCTGCGCGAAGGACAGCAGATTGTTGTCACAATCAGCAGTCGTGACGAAAACTGCGAGTGGCCAAAAGTCATTCTACGCGATGCACAATCCAATGAGGCAAGTACAGTAGAGCTAAACACTGTGCGCAGATATCCGTATACAGTCCGTCTGACCTTGAACGCTGACATGGTGGAACAGCTGCGCGATGGTTTCTGCATCAGTGGCGATGGCATCACTGTGACCAGCATCAGTCTCTATCAGCCCCTGCCGCCACAGCCCGGTGACATCAACCTCATAGAACTGAACGGTGGTTGGAACTCGACCTATGATGCAGAGCGGCATATCATCACCACCACCTCGCGCTGGGGAGCCTGCGGCTGGAATATTGGCGACGACCGCTATAAAGGTATGAACCTGATTCAAATTGGTTTCGAAGCCGTTGACTTCCCTGTCACCCTGAAGATGGAATATGTAGATGCAAACGGCAAGAAGCAGGCTACATCAGCTGGTATTGCTGCTGGACGCACCACAGTAGAACTGGAGATTCCTGAAGGCATCAGGCAGATAGACAAGGTTTATCTCATCTGGCAACAGCCTGGCAGCGTCACGCTGACTTCTGCCGAGGTATCATCTACCAAGGCTGAAGCTTTTGGCATTGACCTGGCACTGTTTGACCCCATGGGCGAGAAGGTCAGTTACGACAAACAGACGTACACAATGACTACAGAAGAAGGCTACGCAGGCATACAACTGTGGCTCGGCGATGCCAATGCTATTGAGTCACCCATGCTGCTGGAACTGAAGACAGCCGGAGAGACTGCCAAGCTCAGAGTGACTGTCGGTTACACCGACGGCACCGAGGCTTCTGTGGACGGTGAAGGTGCAAATATCCAGATGGAACTGGACGACCTGCGCAGCATTCAGAAAATCATGATTCAGAACATGGAAGCAGGCACCGTCACCTTCAATAGCCTGAACATCACCGTGCGCATGCCTAACGGAGCCAACGCTCCTGCGTGGAACTACATCCCTGTAAGTGGAGAAGGAACATACACTGTCAATGGAACCAAGGTGAGTGCCCTGACCAAAGGCTTGTATATCATGGATGGTAAAAAGATCGTCATTCAGTAAAAACAAAAGTTATATGAAAAAGACAGTATATCTCATAGTAGCCCTGACGGCATGGTTACCCTTGTCGTCAAGAGCTTGGCAGGGCGAGGTCGTCATTGCGACCCCCCACACACAGATGGCCCTGCACGCCAACGAAGGCGAAGACCTCAGACAAGACTATTACGGTAGTAGAATCATGGAAACGAAACAGCTCAAGGAGGCAGGCAGCGATTTCAACTTCGCTGCCCTGCCCACCTTCGGCACCATCGACATGATTCATTTGCCTGCCTTACAAGTGGAACACGCCGACGGCGACCTGAACATGGAACTGACGGTCACCGACTATAACACCAGGGACGAGGGCCATGCCACGATCCATGTCTTCACCATGCAAGACAGACTAACCCCCGTCACGGTTAAGGTGTACTACAAAGCCTACAAGAAAGTGGACATCATTGAGACATGGACAGAGATTGTCAACCAGAACAAGAAAAGCGCCATCACCCTGAAGCGTTTCGACTCTGGTCACCTGACACTGCGCCGAGGTGATGTGTGGCTGACACACCTGCATGGTGACTGGTGTGCCGAGGCTCAGGTGACACAGGAGCCGCTGACACCTGGTTTGCAGGTAATCCGCAATACAGACGGAGCCCGCAATGCACACTGCGACGCTCCCGAGGTAATGCTTTCACTGGACGGCGAGCCACGTGAGGACGCAGGACGCACCATCGGTGTTGCACTCTGCTGGAGCGGAAACTACGAAATCCGCATCAACACCAACAATAAGAAAGAGCATCATCTATATGCAGGCATCGACCCGCAATCATCGGAGTATGTACTGGATGCCGGCCAGACTTTTCAGACACCTCACCTTGCCCTCACCTACTCTGCCAGAGGAATGGGCGAAGTGAGCCGCAACTTCCACCGCTGGGCACGCACCGAAGGCATATTGCATCGTGGTATGAAGACGGGTGACATCCTGCTCAACTCATGGGAGGGGCTGTACTTTGACATTGACGAACAGCGCATGATAGCCATGATGGACGACATCAGCAGGTTCGGAGGCGAGTTGTTCGTCATGGACGATGGTTGGTTTGGTTCTAAATATCAACGTAACGACGACTCGTCAACACTGGGAGACTGGGTTACCGACTTGAAGAAACTGCCTAACGGCATCAAAGCCCTGACCGATGCTGCCCGCGAACGGGGCATCAAGTTTGGCATCTGGATAGAACCAGAGGCCATCAATACGAAAAGTGAACTCTTTGAACGTCACCCCGAATGGGCATTGCAGACGAAAGGACGCGAGTTGAAACTGGGACGTGGCGGCACACAACTGGTGCTCGACATGACGAACCCGAAGGTGCAGGACTTTGCCTTCAAGATAGTGGATGACCTGCTGACCCAATATCCCGAAATTTCATACATCAAGTGGGATGCCAATGCCTCTATCCAGAACTACGGCTCGCTCTATCTGCCCCGCCATAAGCAGGCCAACCTCTATATCGACTATCACCGCGGACTCATCAGCGTGCTGGAGCGCATCCGCAAGAAGTATCCTGATATTGTCATTCAGGACTGCGCATCGGGGGGCGGACGTGCCAACTACGGACTGCTTCCCTACTTCGACGAGTTCTGGGTTTCTGACAATACCGATGCGCTGCAGCGTGTCTACATCCAGTGGGGCACTTCCCTGTTCTTCCCTTCCAACGCCATGGCACAGCACATCGGTGGTGCGCCTTATTGGAACACGGGCGGACGCGTGATCCCCATCAAGTTCCGCTGCGATGTGGCCATGAGCGGACGACTCGGCATCGAACTACAACCCAAGCACATGAACGATGAGGAGCGCCAGCAGTGTACTACTTGTTTTACTGACTACAAAGCATTAAGACAAACTATACAGACCGGAAACCTCTACCGACTGGTCAATCCCTATAATCGTAAAGGAGTAGCATCTTTGATGTATGTGGATGACAACCAACAGCAGGCAGTACTCTTCGCCTACAAAGTAGACAACTGGTATGGCCAGCCACTGCCTCGCTTCCGCCTGCAAGGACTAGATGCCCAGGCAACCTATCTGTTGACAGAGCGCAACGTCAAGGCAGGCCAACAGCCCTGTTCGCTGAGCGGCAAACTATTCAACGGACAATTCCTTATGGAGGTTGGACTGGAAATTCCCCTTGACTTGGACTATGCCAGCCGAGTGCTGGAACTCCATAGACAATGAAGATGATTTTGGAATAAGAAGAAGCGCCTACTTTAGGCGCTTCTTTAGTTTCTGGGCTTGCTTGTCTATTTCTTTGGCCAGACGGTCGGGGTGCCAGTCGCCAAAGACACGGTCTATCGTGTACTTGGCAGCCTGCTCCTTGGTCAGGATGGTCTCGTCCGTACAGCGGCTTTCGGTCACGATTTCCTTGCCGCCCTCCGTCTTCTTCTTTGTCATGTGGAAGGTCAGCACGTTGGTCTTGGGCGTGATGTCGCACCCGCTGGCATCCATCGTGCCGTATTCCTTGAAGTCGCTGGCCACGGTATTCATGCCACGCGTGTCGAATCGCGTGGGGTTCAGCTTCTCGGGCGAGAGTAGCGTGGTATAGAGCCAGATGCAGTGTGGGGTCTTGTTCCAGCCGCGGGCATACTCGAAGGGCGACTCGATGTTCTGGATGGTGCAGCGATGGAAGATGTAGCCCCATGGGGTGTCCGAGGTACGGGGAGCGGCTATCACATCGCGACCACTGCCATCGAGCGAGCGTTTCTCTGTGACAATCTTGCTCTGCTCGAACCATACGTCGCCCCCGCCGCAGATGAAGTCGACGGTGCCATGAATCTCGGAGTCCTGGAAGTAGAGCTGGCAGTCCTCGCCGTCGCTATAGTATGTGTCCTGATAAGCCAGCATCTTCACGCGGTTGCAGATGGTGCGCGTACCCTTATCCTGCAGCGTCACGGCCCGCCCGGCCGCCCCAGCGGCATAATAGTCGAGCGCGTTCTTCAGTGTCATATCCTGGAAATAGTTGTTCGTGCCACGGTTCTGGAAGATGGCCGTCTTGCTGATTCCCTCGTTCTTGGCATCGGGCTTGTTCTGGATAACGGTTCCCTCCATGCTCTGTCCTATCAGCGCTATATTATGTCCGGTAATCTTGGTCAGCACGGTTTCACCTAAGTCGTAGAATCCGTCGGGTATCAAGATGTAGAGTCGCTCTGCCTGCTTGTCGGCATTCTGCTTGTTAGCCGTTTCGACAGCCTCCAGCAGGCTGTTGGCATCGGATTTCTTCACGACTATCACCTGCTGAGCCTGTGCAGTCATCATTGCCATGAGGCAAAGGGTCAAAAGTAAGTACTTTTTCATTGTCAGTTCAGTTTATATTGTTTCTTCAGTTTCTTAGCTTGCTTCTCCAGACGCTTCAGCACCTTGTCGGGCCTCCACTCGCCGAAAACAGTTTTCAGCGTGTACTGCCGGGCCTCCTCGCCCGTCATGATGGTCTCGGCCACGAAAGGCTGCGTATGGTCGCGTAGCGTGAACCGCACCACATTGCTCTTCGGCGTGATGTCGCGCCCGCTGGCATCCATCGTGCCGTATTCCTTGAAGTAGTTGCCCGACGTCTTCATGCCCTCCGCATCGAAGCGCGTCGGCACCAGCTTCTCGGGCATCAGCAGCGTCGTATAGAGCCACACGCAGCGCGGATTGGTATGCCACGAGCGACCGTAGTTGAACTTCGACACCCGGTTCTCTATCGTACAGCGGTTGAAGACATAGCCCCAAGGCGTCTCCGCAGTACGCGTAGCCGTGATGATATTCGTGCCGCTGCCATCGGGGTTGCGCTTCTCGGTCACAATGCGGCAGCGCTCGAACCACACGTCGCCTGCACCGCAGATAAAGTCGATCGTGCCATGAATCTCCGTATCCTGCAGATAGTGCTGGCACTTCTCGTTGTCCGAATAATAGGTATCCTGGAAAGAAAGCATCCGCACACGGTTACAGATGGTGCGCGTACCCTTGTCCTGCAGACAGACGGCCCGCCCGTCGGGCACCGCCGAGTAGTAGTCCAAATCGTTCTTGAGCGTCAGATCCTGAAAGTAATTGTTCCTTCCGCGATTCTGGAACACCGCCGTCTTGCTGATGCTCTCTATCTTCACATCGGGCTTGTTGCGGATAATGGTTCCCTCCGTGCTCTGTCCTATCAGCGACACGTTATGGCCCGAGATGCGCGTCAGCATCGTCTCGCCCAAATCGTAGTAGCCGTCGGGAATCATGATAAAGGTACGCTCTGCATCCTCGGCAGCATTCGTTTCGTTCGCCTTGCTGATAGCATCCAACAGGCTCTTCACATTGCCGTTCTCCACAACAATGACCCGTTGGGCGATAGCGACAACCACCAACAGCATACCTATCAGGCTAAGAAATAGTCGTTTCATTGATAGTTTGTTTTGCCTGCAAAGATACTTCTTTTTCAGCAAAAACACAAATTTTTCCAACTAAAACTAAAAATATTCTTAATTTCTCGTTCGTATTTCACAAATAATGCTTACCTTTGCACTCGCTTTGCTGAAAGCATCGGGATGTAGCGCAGTTGGTAGCGCACTACGTTCGGGACGTAGGGGTCGGGCGTTCGAGTCGCCTCATCCCGACCAAAGGCGACAAAGGAACATGTTCTTTTGCCGCTTTTTCATTAAAGATGCCAGTCGTTGAGGAGAAACATAGAACGTATATCGCCATCGATCTGAAATCGATGTATGCCTCGGTAGAGTGCGTAGCCAGAGGACTTGACCCGCTGACTACGAACCTCGTGGTGGCTGATGTCTCGAGGACGGAGAAGACCATCTGCCTGGCGGTGACCCCCTCGCTGAAAGCCTACGGCATCGGAGGCCGTGCTCGACTGTTCGAGGTCATTCAGCGGCTCCGCGAGGTGAACTTCGAACGACAGATGAAGACGCCAGGCAAACGGCTTACGGGCAAATCCACTTCAGACATCGAGCTACAGCAGCATCCCGACTGGGCTGTAGACTATATTGCGGCTCCTCCACGGATGGCGCACTACATCGAGGTAAGCAGCAAGATATACGGCATATACCTTAAATATATAGCCCCCGAGGACATCCACGTGTACAGCATCGACGAGGTGTTTATGGATGTGACAGGCTATCTGGGCACCTATCGGATGACAGCACATGAGCTGGCAATGAAGATGATTCGCGATGTGCTCTCACAGACGGGCATCACCGCTACGGCCGGTATCGGCACGAACATGTATCTCTGCAAGGTGGCGATGGACATCGTGGCCAAGAAAGCACCAGCCGATAAGGACGGGGTACGTATCGCCGAACTGGACGAGATGTCGTACAGGCAGCAGCTGTGGGACTACCAACCGCTCACCAAGTTCTGGCGTATGGGCAAGGGCATTGCCGGGAAACTGGCCATATACGGCATCGACACGATGGGCAAGCTGGCGCGACTCTCCATGCAGAACGAGGACTTGCTGTATCGTCTCTTCGGAGTGAATGCCGAACTGCTGATAGACCACGCCTGGGGCTGGGAGCCGTGCACGATGGACTTGGTGAAGGCTTACCGGCCAGAGACCAACAGCTTCAGTAACGGACAGGTGCTGCAGGAGGCATACAATTTCCAGAAAGCCCGTGTCGTCGTACAGGAGATGGCAGAGAACATGGCCCTCGAACTGGTGGCGAAGCGGCTGGTGTCCGACCAGTTGGTACTGACGGTTGGCTATGACCGCGAGAGTCTGACGAATCCTGAGATACGAGCGAAGTATCATGGCGAAGTGACTACCGACTATTATGGCCGACAGGTGCCCAAACATGCACACGGCACCGCCAATCTTAGCCGTCAGACCTCATCGACGAAGCTCATCACCGATGCCGTCACGAAACTGTTCGACAGCATCGTCAACAAAGAACTGTTAGTGCGAAGGCTCAACCTGACGGTCAATCATGTGGTGAGCGAGGCATCAGCGAGTCGGCACCAGGAGCCTCAACAGCTTGACCTCTTCACCGACTACGAGGCATTAGCCAAGCAAGAGGCAGCAGAAAAGGCTGCACTCGACAAGGAGCGGCGGATGCAGGAGGCACAGTTGGCCATCAAACAGCGTTTCGGCAAGAATGCCATCCTCAGAGGATTGAACTTCGAGGAGGGAGCCACAGCCAAAGAACGGAACGGACAGATAGGAGGACACCGTGCGTGATTTACGATTTAACGATTTACTATTTATGGGAGACTACGATGACATCATCCATTTGCCACATTACGAGCCGAAACGCCATCCCCGGATGCCGATAGCGGCCCGTGCAGCACAGTTTGCCCCGTTTGCCGCCGTAGCAGGCCATGATGCCGCTATCAGGGAGGAAGGCAGGGTGACGGACGCATGGAAAGAACTCGGCGAAACCGGGAATGAAGAACTGAACCGCAGCATGGAACTGGTCATAGACCGGATTTCCGAGCATCCTTCAGTCACCATCGAATACTTCCTGCCAGACATTCACAAGTCTGGCGGCTCTTACCAGTCCATCGTTGGCCAGGTCAAGCGTATAGACGATACGGAACGAGTCATCGAACTGCTTGACGGCAGGAAGATTGCTATAGACACGATACGAAGTCTAAAAATCAGACAGCAGAGCGAATGATTTTTAGACACCTAAAGGTGTTTTAATGCACCCTGCCAATCCATCGTCAAGGTTTACGCAAAACAGAAGAAACGAACGGTAGGTTTCGCGTGTCAGGGGACACTCTCTTACCTTTGCATCCGATT
>DDPY01000015.1:0-217196 GCA_002342415.1 Prevotella sp. UBA2456
TTATAAAGAAAGTTAAACTAAAATGCTGCGGAATTAAGGTAAAACACACAAATCTATGTATAAAAACACAAAAAAAGGCATGAAATAGCAGATTTTGCCAGAACGCATCCTAACACTTTCTCCACCGCACTCGAAAAATTGTCAGACCGCACTCGAAAAAATCCTCCTCCGCACTCGCGAAAAAAAATATGTCAGAAACCTTTGGCAGTTTAGAATAATCTTCGTATCTTTGCAGCGTCGCTCAGTTAGCCCAGCAATGGGTGGCGGGCGGTCTTATTATATGAGAAAGACGTTTTCGGACGTCTGTCGTTGTGGGTAGTGAACTTCGCAAATTCCTTTCATCACAGCAGGCAGATGACAACGAAGCGTCACGTGGAGCGTATCTATATACCTTAATTATATATAGTTCGTTCTGGCGTGGGCTAACTGCGTTGTCTATCCTGTGTGATGAGGGCAATGCGAAGGCCTACTACCCCAGGATGGGCAGAAGAACAGACACCTACGCCTTTTTTGTATGGTAAGAGGAACCTAAGACAAGAATCAAAACTGCCAATCTTGGGGTGCGGAGAGGCTCTAAAAGGAAGAAAATGAAAAGACTACAATTCCTTGGAGTGCTTGTAATGCTATTGTGCTGCCTCTCTGCCAACGGACAGAGGAACCAGAAATTCTCGATAGCAAGTTTTGAACAAGATCCATTTGACCTGACGGCGAAAAACGATGCCTACAAGAAGATAGATGGCAGCGGCTCACTTTATGCAATTATCAAGGTCACGTCAAACAATCCTGATGACAATCTGAGGGAATACAACTTCAACTTTGGCAATCTACGTAGCATCGTAGAACAGCATGACGGTGAGTTGTGGGTCTATGTGCAGAAGAATGCCAAAATGGTGACAATCAGTCGCACTGGCTATACAACCATCAGCCGCTACGACCTGAAGACAACTATTGAGGCTGGTAAGACCTATACGATGTCGCTGACCACCTCCGCCCCGACAGTCTATACCCAGATGCTTCATTTTGTAGTAAAACCAGCCAATGTTGGTGCTGTTGTCATGATCAAAAGCAGCAAGGCGAACGCAGTCGAAGAGATGTTCGGCACTGTGGATGCTACTACAGGCTCAGTAGCCAGAAGTATGGAATATGGCACATATACCTATAAGATAATAGCCAACAACTACCACACCTCCGAAGGACGTATCATGCTGAAAGATAAGTCCAAAACCTATGTAGAAGAGGTATCCCTCCGCCCCAACTTCTCTGAAATAACACTTCAGGTAGATTCTGATGCCGACATCTATGTCAACAACGAGCGAAAGGGGACTCGTAAATGGACAGGTATCCTCCGTACAGGTAACTATCAGGTGGAGTGCCGTCAGGAGAACCATCGCAACAGCAGTCAGTATATCACCATAACAGAAAACGAAAACATGGCCATCGTACTCACCCCACCTACTCCTATCACGGGTACACTTGCCGTGACTTCACGTCCTTTGGGAGCTAACATAAATATCGATGGAAAGGACTATGGCACCACGCCCCAGAACATCAATGACCTGATTATAGGCCGTCACACCATCACGTTGTCGAAAGCGAACTATAAGCCAGAGAAACAGACCTTTGAGGTGAGGGAAAACCAGACCACCGACCTCAACATCACCCTGAACGACATTGCCAAGATGACTATCAAGTCCAGTCCAGACAATTCTACCCTATACATCGATGGAAAGCATGTGGGCAGTACTCCCTATACCGCAGAGATGGGTTCGGGCGACTACGACATCCGGCTGACCCATCCCAACTACCACGACTTTGCCAAGCGCGTACATCTTGACAGTTCCAACCCCGTAGTCAATCTCAAGTTGGAACGCCAGTTTATGGTGCCTACCTCGGGCTATGTGCAGGGCAGTTTCCAGGCAGGAACCATGATGGGTGCTGGTGGAAACATCGGCGGCTATATCAAGAACTTCAATATAGAAGGCTATGTCATAGTAGGCTTGGGCAAGGAAAACCTGTATATCAACTATACCACCGGTGCTTCGTCGTCTGAAGAAAGTCTCTCGGGAACGATGTTTGGCGGTAAGGTTGGCTATGGCTTTATCATTGGCACGCGCTTACGCATCACTCCACAGGTGGGTCTCGGCTCCTTGTCTATAAAAGGAAACGACGTTTCTACCAACGTACTTTGTGCTACTGTTGGAGTGCGTTTCGAATATGCCATAGCCCCCAACTTCGGTGTCAGTCTGACCCCAGAGGGCAACTTCGCCGTATCCAAGAAGGATATGTTCGACTCCATGACCTCTGCCTCCAGCAAGATAAAGGGATGGGGAACGGGAGCTAACGCCCGATTGGGACTTTATTTATATTTTTAATATAGATGAGAAGAAGGTATGAAAAAGTATATATATTTATTTTCCGTGCTGGCTGTTTTTGCCTGTTCAAAAGAGAAGATGCAAGACGCATATGTGTCTACAGAAAGTCATGAACTGAATATCAGCGAAGACAATTTTGAAGTCGATTACAAAGGTCAGACGTTAAAGATTGAGATCAAGTCGAATGGCAAGTGGAAGGCCAGCAGCAATGTTGACTGGATTACGGTAGACAACTCTGAAAGAGAGGGCCACGGCGTACTGAACATCACCGTCGCAGAAAACACGAGTAAATATTACAGTCGCGCCGGACAAGTGAATATCTCTTACGATGTAGTAAAACGTCCTATCTCCATACGTCAGGAGCAGGCGGGAATATTGAAAGTGGTGATAGACAACAAGCACAGGTTTAATATGATACCTGTAGAGAGAGGCACTTTCACCATGGGCGACAATTCTGCAGATGACAATGTCAACCATCAGGTGGAAATCACTAAAGACTATTATATCGGCGAAACGGAAGTCACCCAACTGATTTGGCTGGCTGTCACCGGCTATATGCCGACAGAGTCGGGCAAGCAGTGGGAGGACACTTACAAGATAGATGTCAACAATCCCGCCTACTATATCAGCTATAACGATTGTGAGAAATTCATAGAACAGCTGAATGCCAAGACAGGTATGAAATTCCGGTTCCCAACCGAGGCAGAATGGGAGTTCGCTGCCAAGGGTGGCACTCAGTCAAAAGGCTATAAGTATGCAGGAAGCAACAACATTGCTGATGTGGCATGGTATAAGGGAAACGCGTCTGGTTTAGGACTGAAAGACCCAGCCTATGGCACGCACGAAGTGAAGACCAAGCAGCCAAACGAGTTAGGCATCTACGACATGACAGGAAATGTCAGGGAATGGTGTTCCGACTGGTACGAGCCTTATTCAGTAGAAGCTCAGACCGACCCCACCGGTCCTACTACCAAGCCTCGTTCTGCAGGCCGTGTCTATCGCGGCGGCACTTGGGGCAGCGAAGCCTCTGACTGTCTGCTGAACAAACGCGATTCTCACGCAGATGGCACAAGAAGCCAATTTGTGGGATTAAGGTTAGCACTGTAAGCCTTTTCAAAATGAAGAACAAGACAAGTAAACTATGAATAATAAAAACATAACCTTTTATATACTGTCACTGGTATTATTGCTTGCTGCCACTGCATGCAGCAACTCTGATTCAGGCAATATGTCGGCATCGAAAAAAGCTCATTCACTGGGGGTAAACAGAAACAATGCGGATGTTGAAGGAGAAGAAAATAGTTCCGACACCATAGAAATAGAAGCAGAAAACACAAGATGGGAAGTTGTCAACACAACAGATTGGATTACAGTATCTCCATCTACAGGAAAAGGTAATCAAAGAATAATTATAAAAGTAAAAGAAAACCCATCCTGGAAAGATTCAAGGGAGGATATTATTGAGATTCGTTCCGCTGAGCAGGATTATCAAGCAAGTATTCCCGTCCGAGTTTACCAATGGGCGGCAAAAACATATGTGATACCTGAAAAGACAGAAATATTATGTGAAGCTGTGAATGGAATAGCAAGTATAGAAGTAAAGTCTAATGTAAATTGGGAACCAAGATGTTCACAATCATGGGTGACAGTCAAAAAAGACGGGAACAATTTAAATATAAAGGTTGAAGATAATCCTTCTACTAAAAGGTCTGCAGAAATCAATATAGATGGAGAAACATGGGGATATCATTGGATGGCATCGATAAAAATAGAGCAAAAACCTAATCCAATTGTTTGTAAAGAATTTGTTGTTAGCAGATACGGTAGGACAGCATCATTTGACATGGTATTTGTAGAAGGAGGAACTTTCTCTGTGGGGGACAACTCAATAGACTCGGGGCCCAACGGTGAAGGTCCTATAAAAAAATCCAAACATGATGTTACTTTAACTTCATTCTATATAGCGGATACAGAAGTTACACAGGCTTTATGGTTGGCAGTAATGGGTGAGTATAATTCACGATGGTCCCAAGCAAAATTAAATAATCTAACTGCAACAGAAAACGATAAAAAACCAATATATTGGGTTAGCAGATTAGATTGTGATGTTTTTATAGAGAAACTAAATACACTTTTGTCAAGTCAGTTGCCTGACGGGATGATATTTCGTTTACCAACGGAAGCCCAGTGGGAATTTGCTGCAAGAGGCGGAATAAAATCTAAAAATTTCACATACTCTGGTAGCAACGATGCTAATAAAGTTGGAGTGTTTTATTATGAACGTATTTCTGGGCCATGGTCTGTCGCCTCAAAAGAACCAAATGAATTAGGTATACACGACATGTCTGGCAATGTAGAAGAATGGTGTTATGATAAATATGGTTCATATCCGACATCTACTGTGATAGATCCATCGGGACCTACAGTCTTTGATTCTTACTGGGACGGACATTATGTTGTACGTGGAGGATGTTGGGGTTCAAATGCCGATGGTTTAAAGAATCCTGCAAAGCCATCTATGAGGAATCATGAAAAAGGAGATTTGGAAATAACATACCATTATTATATAGGGAAATATTTAGGATTCAGACTATTGTTAAAATAAAATATTTAATGTAAGTCAGAAAGATTAAATTTTCTCAATGTGGTGATAAGTTCCCAAAGGCCTTGTGAATGGACTAAATGAAAGTTGAACCATATCTATAACATTCAAAATTATAATAAACAGTGGCGTTTCTGACTATCGTCTATTAACGGATTTCCCAAATTAGCAGTTCGGGATGTTATCACCACATTGAATAAATTTTTAATAAAACGGTAAATGATGCAATATATCACTGGAATTCTAAACGCTTACATCCTTTTGAACTAAAGGGCAATAGTAACATGTGGCACATCACTCACTTGTATAACAAACAGAAAGATTTGCAGATAAATTGCTATAGGCAAGAAAAAATGATTGAATTATCACATCAACAGGTATGGAAAAAATAATTGACCAAGAAATAATAAATAAGAACATGAAATTCTTCTACGCTATGCAGAAGGATGAAACAGAACAGCAGAGCCGTCGCATGACGTGGATTCTCTTATCGCAGACCATCATCTTTGCGGGATTAAGTAACCTCGTAGATGAAAAAGGCTTTCTCTGGTTACAACTTAAGACTGTTTCTGTTATTGTTCTTATCTTAGTGGGCTTTAGTGTCGCTGTCTCTGGAGCATATTCAATGGTAGTCGGGGATTTAGCGATAAGTCGTATTTTTGGCGAAAAGAATAAATATGGAGCGACAAAGAATATGGTCACAATTACGAGTCACTGGATGATGACTGTACCAAGTGTAGTATTAAACAGCAGCCTTAACTTTTTATCGCTATACACCTTTGTCCCAAAGACATTTTTGTCTGCATGGTTAACAATTGCTTTTTCACTGTTTCTAATTCATAAGGGAACGGACGTTCCACTCTATTATCTTGTGTCAGGCATCTATTTTTGTGTTTTATGTATGACAAATTATTTGTATAAACAATTATTTAACTACCAAAGGAATAAAATGGAGAAGTATAAAGTAAAAAAATCCATTATAATAAGCACTTTATGACTTAATTGATGCAAAGAGAATGTTTTTAATAGTCTTCTAGGTAGTTGCAGAGTTTTTGATAGAAACACGGCTTCAGAATCTCAACCTTTAGGAAGATTTCGCATTGCAATGGATATATAATAGATATTTATGAACTTTCTAAACGCCAAACCCCATTTCCCGTGCCATCTGCTTGATAACGTTCAGACGGACGGTGGAGGCATCTTCCTTGTCGTAGATGGTGAGGAGGGCGATGCGCCCCTCATGCTCGGCCACGATGGCGTTGGCCGTGATGACGCGGGCACTGCCAGACTTGCCGCGCCCCTTAGAGGCAATGGCCATACGGATTTTACGGATGCCATGACTGAGCTCGATACCTTGGAAGGGATTCTTTTCGAGCGATTCCAAAAAATCCTCGTAGTCATCGGCCATGCTATGATAACGTATAGCAAGGCGTTTAATCGACACATCAAAGTCCTTGTGTCTAGAGATTACGTAACTCATCTATCAATTCTCTTGCGGGTCGGAACTTGTCCGACTTCCCTGTTTCCAAATACTCCTTCCAGTCCTTCATGGCCTGGCAAATCTCGGCTGTCACGTCGCGCTTGGGTTCTTCTTTCTCATCCTCAACAGGCATCAGGCGTACGCTGCCACGGCGCGACTTCAGCACGACATGCTCGCCACGGAGGACCATATCGAGAAACTTGGTCTGGTTGGCACGGAAATCACGGGTTGATACAATCGTCATAACTCTTCCTTTCTGTTAATTTACGATGCAAAGTTACAAAGAAAATACAAACAAAATAAATGGGCAAAAACATATAGAAGATGAAAAAACAAATACTTACTATTACCCTGTTGTTGCTGCCTCTTGGCATGACGGCTCAGAATTGGGACTACATCCGCGACTCGGGAGAATACTACTATGGCGTGGGGCATGGAGAAACGGAACGCGATGCCTCTGAACGGGCAATGGCGGAACTGGTGGGGATGATAGCCTCGCACGTGTCGAGCGAGTTCAACTATCTGATGCTACAAGAAAACGAGAACGGGAAGCTGAACCATCAATCGAAGGTGCTGAGTTGTATCAAGACCTACTCTACCTCGACATTGACCAACGTAGAGAAATGGGTTGTCGGAGCAGAACCCGACGTGACGGTAAGACGATATATCAAGCGTACAGAACTGGAAAAGATTTATGCTGACCGCATAGCGAAAGCCAAAGATATGGTGAACATCGCCAAGGAGGCTTTGAAGAAACGCAAGATTGACATGGCCCTGCAATACAACTACTGGGCCTATTTGCTGATACGCTCCGTGCAGCGCCCCAACGAAGTGAAGGATGACGAAGGCAGGGTGTTGGTGAACTGGCTACCGCTGAAAATCAAAGACATATTGAGCGACATCCATGTGAACTTCGAGAAACGGGAGGGAGACAATGTGGACTTGCTGTTTGACTATCAGGGGGAAACTGTGTCGAGTCTGGAGTTTTCCTACTCTGACGGCAGGGCGATATGTCAAGGCTCCGCCAAAGACGGACGAGGTATGTTAGAGATGGTGCATGGCTATGAGACAGACACCTACCATATCAGCATAGACTATGAATATGTGGGGCAGGCCCGTGGCGATGCGGAGATGCAGAGTGTGCTGGACGTCATCTCACAACGGGTATTCAGAGAGGCAGAGATAACAGTGAAGGCAAAAGGAGGAAAAAACCGTCAGGAAATGGCAGCAAGCAGTACGGGCGTCAACCTGCAACCGACAGCCAACCAAACTGTGAACAGAGCTGAGGACTATGCGGACATCGTGTTCGACATTGCAAAGGCTATCTCGCAGAAGAACTATTCAGCGGCTACCACGTATTTCACCCTTGAAGGATTGGAGATGTACAACAAGCTGATTTCTTATGGCAAAGGACGTGTGGTGGGTTCGCCGAATCTGAAATTTTTCAAGAGTACTAATGGCAATGTGGTGGCAAGAGGCATGCAGATGTCGTTCTCGTTCTATAAAGGAACAAAAAAGACATTCGTGGAGGATGTGGTGTTTACCTTCAACGCAGAAAAGAAGATTTGCAGCCTTGCTTTCGGCTTGGGCCAGGAGGCAGAGAATGACATCTTATGTAAACATGCACCAGGATGGAAGGACGAGACACGCGAGTTGATTATGGAGTTCATGGAAAGCTATAAGACGGCCTACTGCTTAAAGCGCATTGACTATATCCGCGACATCTTTGCCGATGACGCTGTGATTATCATCGGTAATGTGGCAAAGCGCAGGGGAACAAGGAATGGACACGGAGAACGTCCCATTTCGTTAGAGGGGCAAGAGGTCATCCATTACAACAGATATACGAAAGATGAATACTTGAGGAACTTGAAACGGTGTTTCGACAAGAACGAATTCATCAACATCCGATTTACGAACAATGACATACAGTGGTTGGAGAAGTATGAAAAAGAGGAGCTGTTTGCCATCCAAATAGGACAGGAATACAACTCGACTACGTATGGCGACAAAGGATACCTGTTTCTGCTTGTAGATATGACCGACCACAACACGCCACAGATAAAGATTAGGACATGGCAACCCAACGAGGTTGCGATGGACAAGCTCTACAATGCAGGCGACTTCTATAATGAATAAGGTTTTGAGGACAAATAATGATAGCAAGAAAATAAGATTAACAACAAAACTAAAAAGTGTTACGAATTATGAAGAATCTGAAGTTTATGAGCGTCGTGCTGATGTTGGCCGTGTCGCTCGGAGTGACAGCACAAAGTGTGAGAACAGAAAAGATGAAGGAGGCCAAGAAGGAACTGAAGGAGAAGGCTTCGAAAGAAGCTCGCAAGGCGGCCAAGAAGTTTAAGAAAGACGGATGGGAGGTGACTCCGGGGCAACTGCCGTTGGAAAGACAGCTGGACCGTTCGTACATGCTGGAGCTGCAGGTGGATGACGACCTGAAACCGCTCTTCGTGATGGGTGAGGCCATGAGCATCGGCGAGACCTATGATGCCGCTAAGATACAGGCTACGGAACTGGCACGTGTGCAGATTGCAGGAAGAATCAGTTCGGAAACCAAGGGTATCGTTGAAAATCTGCTTGCCAACAAACAGTTGGCTGCAGGTGAGGCTGCCTCTATCAACACCACCATGATGGAGAGTATTTCTATCTTCTCTGCCAAGTTGGGGAGTCTGACACCCGTCATGGAATGCTACCGCACGCTGGAAAACAAGAACAAGGAGGTCATGGTACGGCTTGCCACCAAGTCGTCTGCCATTCAGGAGATTGCCAAGACTGCCATCCGCGAGGAACTGGAAAAGCGGGGCGTTGAAATAAGCAAAGAGATGAAGGAATACCTGTCGACACGCAAATGAGCGCACAGAAAGAATCATCGCGTCTGTTAGGCTATGCCATCGTCACCACGCTGACATTCTGTGTGTTGGGGGTCTATGCGTTGCTGGCCTTCAATCTGAAGGTGTTCAGCCCGATTGCCAAGACTGCCAGCGACTACTCGTTTGAAGACTTCTACTACAAGATTTTAGGTTCCGTGGACGACGAAGACCTCAGCAATGTGGTGACGATTGTCGACGTGACAGAACTGACGAGTCGCAGCGAGCTGGCCGAACTCATGGCTACAGTGTCGGCTATGAAACCGAAAGTGATGGGCATAGACATCGTGTTTGAAGGTCTGAAGGAAGACTCTCTGGCAGACCACAAACTGATGGAAACGGCCGGGAAATGCCATAATGCCGTGTTTGCCTATAAACTGATAGACAGGACGGACGAAGCCGTACACTCGTTCTTCATGCCCGGCGACTCGCTGAAGGAGGGATTTGTCAACATGCCGCGTCAGCTGTACGGCGGACTGAAGCGCAGCCTGAATATAGGCAGAGTGCATCAGGGACAGCTTGTTCCTTCGTTTGTCAAGCAGGTGGCCGACGTGTATGCCGGCAGAGAGACGGTGGCACTGGCCGACAAAGAACTGAGAATCAACTTCTCGCCACTGCGGTTCAGCGTCATCCCCTACCCGCTGGTGACCCAGCATCCGGAACTGATAGCCGACCGTGTAGTGCTGATAGGGGCTATGAAGGAAGAAACCGACATGCACTATACCCCACAGGGCAAGATGGCAGGCACGGAACTGCTGGCTTTTGCCGTCGAGACCTTGCTGCGGCAGAACACGCTGCTGGTGGTGCCGGGGTGGATAGTGGCGATAACGTCGTTCGTACTGGTACTGACGGTAGTCATATTGCGTGCCAAGTATCTGCGTTTTGCTGCTAAGATGCCCATCGTGCTGAAGACTATCATGACGATAGAACTGACCGTAGGCTTAGTGATGTTCATAATGATTGCCGCCATCGTATGGGTGGGATTCATGCTGTTCAGCCAGTATCATGTCAGCCTAAACCTGACCTATACGGTAGCAGCCATCGCCTTCATCTATACGTCGAACAATCTTTATGAAACAGTAAAAGGACAAATAACAAAAAAGAAAACATCATGAGTAATAATATCAAGAGAATCATCGTCACTCTCATGCTGACAAGCATTGTCATAACACTCAGCGCACAGGTCAAGAGACTGGTCGTGACGGGTGTCGAAGGAAAGGCTGAGTATGTGGCAAAAGGGCACAAGCATCCGCTACGGAAAGGAACCATTCTGACTGACGAATCGCTGGTCTACATCCCTTTCAACGGTATGGTAACCATCATTGACGAACGAAACAACAAAGAGTACACCGTCAAGTCCATAGGATGGGCCTCGGTGGGAGACAAGCTGCAAGATGCTCGCAACACAGCACTGACACGTACCAAAAACTATGTAAACTCCGTGCTGGCGCAACTCAGAGGCAAAACGTCACCCAAAGCACAGTATGTGAGCGACCCTGCCACTATCACCCGCGAATATTATGCCGACTCTGCGCTGACCGTGACGGAGCGTGCGAAGAAAGAGGAAACAAACCCATTCCGGGCGGAGTTTGAGGCCTTTAAGAAACAGGCACGCAGGGAGTATGACGATTTCCGCAAGCAAGCACTGAAGGAGTATGCCGACTTTGTCCGTCAGGCCTGGGCGGAGTTCAGGGCTGAGCCTGCTAAGGAGATGCCTAAAGAGGAGGAGATTGAGCCGATACTAGTGCCTGGTGCCGATGCCCAAACGGAATCGTGGTTCAGCAGACTCTTCGGGCGCAGGAAGTCGAAGAAAAAGAAGCAACAGGCAGCGGAGACCGTCCAGCCGACCCGTCAGGAAAGCCAGCCCCTTAAATATAAAGAGGTGGTGAAGGCGGCACCTGTTGACGTGCAGCCACAGCCACTGTCGGAAGTGAAGGAGGTGCCTGAGGATGCAAACAGCTATGTCAGCTTCAAACTCTTTGGTACCGACTGCAACGTGCGCATGGGCGATAACTGTATGTTCACACTTCCTGGAGCATCGGCAGAGGATGTTGCAAATGCTATTGCACTGTTTGAGAAACCCCAGTTTGACAATCTGTTGTACGACTGTCTGAAAATGCGAAGAGAACACAAACTCTCAGACTGGGCATACTTACAGATGCTGATGGTGCTTACTAATTTGTTCTATGGCACCAATACAAACGAGTCTGTTCTCACTTTGGCCTTTCTCTATGGACAGTCGGGATACAAAATGCGTATTGCCACCAATGGCACCGAACTACAGATGCTGGTAGCCTGCAAGAACATTATCTATAATAAAAAATTCTACCACACAGATGGTGAAAACTATTATATGCTGGACGGACGCAACAATGACATCCTACAGATTTGTCCAGCCACATTCCCCAAAGAAAGCGCACTGTCGCTGCAAATCTCTGCTGAACAGGATTTGACAGCTGCCCCGACACCAGAACGAACTATCACATCGAAGATGGATGAGAGCTTCTCGTTTACAGTCAAGTCGAATAAAAACTATATGGACTTCTACGATACTTATCCATCTTCTTGCTATGATGACAACTTTATGACACGCTGGGCCATTTATGCAAACACACCATTAGAAAAGGGGCTACGCAGTCAGTTGTATCCAGCCATGCGTGAGAAGTTGCGTGGGCTCTCCAAGCGTGATGCTGTACAACAATTGCTCTATTGGGTGCAGACGGGGTTTGAATATGGCTATGACGACGAGATATGGGGTGGAGATCGTGCCTTCTTTGGCGAGGAATCCATTTTCTATCCCTATTGCGACTGTGAAGACCGCTCCATCTTACTCTCCCGATTGGTACGCGACCTGTTAGGGCTGAAGACTATTCTGATATATTATCCAGGACACTTGGCCATGGGTGTAGGTTTTGAACAGGACGAAGAGGGCGATTACATTATGCTGGATGGTCAGAAGTTCATCGTCTGCGACCCGACTTATATCCCCTCAAAGGTAGGTCAGACTATGCCACACATGAACAACGAGGAGGCTACTGTGATCCTACTGAATTAGGAATACTTGAGTGCCCAACATCTTCGTCAAATCTTCGTCAAATAATTCTCTCCGCACTCGATTTTTCACCATATCTCTTGCTTGTATGCAGAATTATGGCTATCTTTGCAGCAATGTTAGAGAAAAGAAGTTTTACAGCTTGCAAACTACTCATGGGTAAAAGAGGATTACATATCAAGAAAGAAGCCATTGGCGAGATGATACGCTTCAGCGTGGTCGGTGTACTGATTACAGTCATACACTATGTGGTGTACTGGCTGCTACAATTGTTCATGAACATTAACATAGCCTGGACGGCAGGCTATATAGCGGGATTTATTGTAAACTATTACTTGAGTGCCCGTTACATCTTCCGTGAAAAAACAACAGCAGAGAACGGGGCAGGATTCGGCGGAGCCCATCTGGTGAACTACTTTCTCCAGATGGGCCTCCTGAATTTCTTTGTATGGATGGGTCTGAGCGCGGAGATGGCTCCCGTGGGCGTTTATGCGGTATCCATCCCCGTCAACTTCCTTCTGGTCCGGTTCGTCTTCAAGCATTTCAAGCGCGAGAAAACAAAGGAAGAGGCAGCATAGCGCGGCCCCTTCCTTCATCATTACCCTACTCAATCTTACTCGTCAGGCAGGAAAAGCGGGTCTTCGGGCATCACCATGACAGGCTTTTGCTCGTAGTCGCGCAACAGTTTCTCTGAGACATATTTCTTGTTGACCACAAGGCGGAACATATACTCGCGAAACCAGCGGGCCGTCATAATGAGACATCCCTGCTGCCCCCACTCCTTACCCCAGGAGTTTTCCACCTTCCACTTGAGAGGATTGCCATCACGGTCGAGGTCGACAGCGGTGAGCGTCATAGCATGCGTAGAACCACTGTCAAAAGTTGATATGCGCTGAGCCTTGTCCATCGTAAAGGTGGTTCCAAAGAGAGACGCATAGTCGAAATTCTCAAGGTCAGCATAGCCACGCTTGCGGTCAAGCTGTTTACCTACATCATAACTGCTGTAAAGTTTACGCCCGTCCTTCAGAGAGGCAATGGCAAGAGTCTCGATGTCCTCCATCGGCAGGTTGAGGTATTTCCAATTGTGACCATCGTAGGTGTGTCGGTCGTACTCTACCTCATAGGTCTTATAATACTCACGACGCGGATCGTTCATCACCATGATGAAAGTTCCATTAAGCGGACCGCCTACCATCTCCTGATAGAACTCTTTGGGAGTATATTTCCTTGGGGCACTTACAGCCTTGCCGCTCTTGTCGCGGAAAGCGTATGTAAACTCCTTGACAGGCTCGCCAAGTGTAATGACAAGCATGTGGTAGATTTCGCCGAGCATCTGTGTCTTGCGTTGCAGAATGTCCTTGGCTTTCTTACCGCTCGCAACCATCTGTCGCAGTTCAAGTCCTTGCTCACGTAGCTTCGATTTGATGATGGCCGACATCTTGGAGGTGTTGTCGGCAGAATAGGTTTCCGGCTGAACGGCAGAAGGGACGAGTCCATATTTCTCTGCCAGGTCTGCCACACCACAGAAAGTGCCGCCATCGTTGAGCGGATGGTGGAAAAAGAACTGAACCCGCTGGTTGTCGATAGGTTCCTTGGCAGTGTCAATAACACCCTGCAGCATGAGATTGGCTTTCTCGAGCTGATCCCAGAAGAACAGATAATCCTGCGACAGGCTGACTGTAAGCGAATCTGTGCGCTGTGCAAAATTGGAGCGCAATACATTTAATCCACTGAACATCCAGCAACGACCGCTCGATTTCTGATCGGTAATCGTCTGTTTGCGGGTTTCAACGCTAAAATAGGTGTCTAACTCGCCTGCATGCTGCTGATTCTTAGCCAACAGGTCAATGGCATTAGCTGCCAGCGCATTGCGCAAGGCACGGTCGGAGGCAGAGGGTGCTTGTTGCTGCTCAATTTGCTGTAACATGGCAGAGGTAATACCGCCATCCTTGGTCTGGGCTCCTACAGCCATTGCGGCCATCAAGCCAAATACGGATAAAAACAGTCGATTCATCATTTCTTCTTGCTAGATATATGAAGGGTCTTTGTTGCCTTAATAGTGGATGGGCTGGACGTATTCTTGCTGTATTTGTTAGAGCCGCTGGTGCCTGAAGCCTTATAATACTTCAGAGCCTCTGGCATCCAACCCTGAATCTGCCTGATACGGGTCTCGTCGCTGGGGTGACTGCTGAAAAACTCAGAGGTCTTATGGCTGCTGGCTGCCGCCATGCGCTGCCAGAAGCCTACTGCCACCTGAGGGTCGTAGCCCGCCATAGCGGCAAAAATGAGTCCCAGATGGTCGGCCTCACTCTCATGAGAGCGCGAATACTTGAGATTGGCAAGCCCCAACCCCTTAGAGACAACTGACTGTCCTAAGGCTACGGTATTGCTTCCTGCCCCCATCGCTGTCGCTACAGCAGAACCAATCTGCAGACCATACTGCTGACGATACTGAGTACTATACTGCTCTGCCGAGTGGCGAGCTACGGCATGTGCAATCTCGTGGCCTAAGACAATAGCCAATGAGGGCTCGTCCTTGGTGACTGGCAGCAGTCCCTCGAAGACGCAGATGAGACCGCCAGGCATGCACCACGCATTGACATTCTGGTCCTGCACAAGGTTGAACTGCCACTTATAGTACTGCACATCTTCGGCCATTCCGTTGGTGCGCAGATAGTTCTCGACCGCAGTGGCCAACCGCTGCCCTACCCTCTTGACCATAGCCGTATTGGCGGCATTGGTAGACGGCTTGGCTGTCTTCATATACTCACTATACTGCTGGCTGGAAAGGCTCAGCATCTGGCCGTCGCTCACCATCAGGTTCTGCTTTCGACCAGTGATAGGAACGGTCTTGGTAGTTCCACAACCCACCAAGGCCATTACCATTAGTCCCAAAAGAAATTTCTTTATCATGGTTATAAAATTATCGTTCACCAATGCGCGTATAGGTAAATCCAAGGGATTCCAGTTCCTGCCGACTATAGATATTACGGCCGTCCACCACAACATTCCCCCGCATCACCTTACGGATGACATCCCATGACGGCATACGGAACTGACGCCATTCTGTCATCAATGCAAGGACATCGGCATTATTGGCGCAATCATAAATATCCTTACAATAAATGACCACATCACCCAAACGACGACGGCACTCATCCATAGCAATGGGATCGAAGACGCGCACGTTGGCGCCATCGTCGAGTAACTTCTGAATGACCACCAAGGCCGGAGACTCGCGCATATCGTCCGTGTCGGGCTTAAATGCAAGACCGAGAATAGCCACCGTTTTCCCCTTAACAGGTCCATAGGTTCGTATAATCTTGTCGTAGACAATAGCCTTCTGGCGCTCGTTGACTCGCTCTACAGCCTCGATGACCTCCATGTGATATCCGTTGTCTATGCCCGTATGGAGCAGAGCCTTCACATCCTTAGGGAAACAAGAGCCACCATAGCCACAACCGGCATAGAGGAACTTAGGACCGATACGCGAGTCGCGGCCGATTCCTTGACGTACACTATCCACGTTGGCCCCTACCCGCTCGCACAGGTTGGCAATATCGTTCATAAACGAAATACGGGT
The DNA here is from genome assembly GCA_002342415.1 of Prevotella sp. UBA2456. Taxonomy (GTDB): domain Bacteria; phylum Bacteroidota; class Bacteroidia; order Bacteroidales; family Bacteroidaceae; genus Prevotella. The sequence goes on from DDPY01000015.1 coordinate 15,975, forward strand.
GGCCAACATGGCATTGGCAGCATATTTAGTCATTTCGGCTGAAGGAATATCCATGAAGATGACGCGGAAATTCTGGATGAGGAAAGGCTGATACAGCCGAGTCATCACTTCGCGGGCCTTGTCGGACTCCGTACCTACTACTACGCGGTCGGGCGACATGAAATCTTTGATTGCAGCACCCTCCTTGAGAAACTCGGGGTTGGAAGCAACATCAAAAGGCACCTGAACCCCACGCTTGTCGAGTTCCTCCTGAATAGCAGCCTTTACTTTCTTGGCTGTACCAACCGGCACGGTAGACTTAGTGACCAGAATAGTATATTTGTTAATGTGCTGCCCAAACTGACGGGCAACAGCAAGCACGTATTTCAAGTCGGCACTACCATCCTCGTCGGGAGGAGTTCCCACTGCTGAGAACACAACCTCGACATCATCGAGAACTTCTGTAAGATCTGTTGTAAATTTCAGGCGTCCGTAGCCAACATTGCGACGAACCAGTTCTTCCAGTCCTGGTTCATAGATAGGCATCTCGCCATTTTTCAGACGCTCGATTTTCCGGGCATCCACATCAACGCAGGTCACATGAGAACCCATTTCAGCAAAACAAGTGCCGCTGACCAAACCGACATAGCCGGTACCGACAATTGCAATTTTCATAACTGAGTATTAACTGTTTAACGAAATATATGAATAGTTGATAATAAGCAAAAACACGTGGGAATCACCCTACGGTGTAGACCAGGACGACAGCAATAGCCATCAGCACGGCGACAGCCACGAGTGTCATCTTCAGTATCTTCTCCACCAGCTTGCGACGCTCTATGGCCGCCAGGCTCTTCTGCTTGAAGAGGGTGGCTCCGTCCTTCTTGTGATGGTGGTGGGTATGTTGTTGCTCTTCCATTATTTCAAGATATTATAAAGTAATGATGTCAATGAGATGAGGATACTGGTGGCCGAGAACCACAGCGTGGTCATGGAGCCGACACTTGAGTTCTGCGCCTTCACCTTGTTGGGCTCCACATAGACGACATCGTTCTGCTGGAGGTAATAGTAAGGCGAGTTGATGATGTTGGCATCGTTCAGGCTCAGGGTGTGAATCTCCTTCTTGCCCGTGGCATCCTCGCGGATGAGCTTCACCTTGTCGCGGACACCATAGATGGTCAGGTCGCCAGCCTGTGCCAGTGCCTCGAGGATGGTGATCTTCTCGCGCGACACCTGGAAGCTGCCCGGGCGGTTCACCTCGCCCAACACCGACACCGAATAGCTCGACATGCGAACGGTGACGATAGGATTCTCTGTCTCAGACATATACGGACGAATCATCTCCTGAATCATCTTTTCGGCCTCAGACTTTGTCTTGCCGCCAACCTTCACGCTGCCGATGATGGGGAACACGATATATCCCTCGTTGTCGACCAGATAGCTCTGCAGCGAAGCCTGATTGTAGGAAGTGCGCTGCCCGACGGTATAGGGCGTGGGAACAGTCAGGTTGAAGGGCACAGCCGCCTCCGCATCCGTAGTGCTGACGGTAATGGTGAGCTGGTCTTTCGGCATGATGTGGGCATCATATAGGAACCGCGATTTGTCGAAATTGATGCTGTCGCTATTCTGGAAGTAAGCCACGTTCTTGGTACTTCCGCACGAAGACATCATGACTGCCAAGACAGCCAAGATGAGGAGATAACTAACTTTCTTCATAAAAAATATTATTTTGTCTACTTATAATTGCCACCAATGCTTTTTCTTGGGAGCCTCATAATGCTCCAGGGAACTCTTTGCCGCCTCGTCGATGATGTGATACCACTTGCGGTGGTGCTTGATCATATGGTAGATGGTACCCCAGTCGGGCAGTCCGCCCAGATTGCGGTCGTCGATGAAGACATCCACCTTCAGTTTGCGAGAGAAGTGAGGATTGTTGTCCCATGTCTCTTCGGGATAGTCGCGATTGACAGCATAGAACTCCAGTCCGCGCTCCCTACACCATTCGACAGCCTGTTCCAGCAGTTCACCCTCGCGCACAGACCAGAGGATGAGCCGGTGTCCGTCCTGCCGAAGCATCTTCAGCGTGTCTACGGCAAAGGGTATCTCCTCGCCTATCTCTGGATACTTATGCTCTACTAAAGTCCCGTCGAAATCTACTGCTATTGTCATGCTTGTTCCCCTTGTCTCTTATACCTTATTATATATAGAATGTGTTTATCTCTTGATACTGTCGTCGTTCTTGTTGCCATAGTGCGACTCAATGTAGTTGCCATAGTTGCCGTAGTTGCCATAGCCGTACTTGCCGTAGCCATAGCGTCCGTAGCCGTAGCGTCCGTACTTGCCATACTTGCCATAGCCGTAGTAGTAGCCATACTTCTTCTTCGACATGTCGACACCATTGAGGATGACGCAGCAGTTGCTGATCTTGCCCTCAGAGACGAGCGAGTTGATGAGTCCGAGGTTGGCCTTCGGCGTATAGTCGGCACGGCAGACGTAGCAGCTGACGTTGGCGTAGCGACCAATCTGCAGGGTGTCGGTGACCAGTCCTACAGGAGCGGTGTCGAGGATGACATAGTCGTACTCCTGCTTCAGCAGGTCGATGACCACCTTCAGGTTTTCGCGAGCAAGCAGCTCGGTGGGGTTGGGAGGCGTAGGTCCGGCCAGCAGCAGGTCGAGGTTGGGATTGACACCCGACGGGCAGATGACGCTCTTGACATCCTGCTGTGTCACCGTGTCCTTGACCAGCAGCTGGGTGATACCGTTGGTGCGGTCCTTCACGTCGAAGAGTCGTCCCAATGCGGGCTTTCGGATATCGAGTCCGCAGAGCACCACCTTCTTGCCGAGCAAGGCAAACGACACGCCAAGGTTGGCGGCGAGGAAGGTCTTACCCTCACCCGAGGTGGACGAGGTGAACATGATGACCTGCTCGTGCTCCTTCATCATAAACTGGATGTTGGTACGCATCGAGCGGAATATCTCGTCAATCTGATTGTTCTTGTTGGCCTGTACCACGATGCCTGCAGCGGTCTTGACATTGTCGCTGGCCACGGGCACATCGGCGACGATGGGCAAGTTGGTGAGGCGAGCCAGGTCGTCGTGGCCCTCAATGCGATAGCTCATCAGCTGGACGATATAGAGTATGCCGAACGGAACAGCCAGGCCTAAGACGAAGGCTATGAGCAGGATAATCAGGCCCTTGGGGCTGACCTGTCCGCCATACTGCGGCTCGTCGATGAGCTTACCCTTGTCGGCGGTGGCAGCCAGCGAGATGGAGTTCTCCTCGCGCTTCTGCAGCAGCAGCAGGTACAGTCCCGACTTCACCTCCTGCTGGCGACCAATCTGGTTAAGCACGCGCTCCTTCTCCGGGGTGCGGCTCACCTGACCCTGATACTTGGCATACTCCTTCTCCAAGCTCTGGCGCTGGATGTCGGCCGTGCGGCGAGCCTGACGGAGCGCCGTGCGGATGGCCACCTGCAGGTCGTCAAGGGTCGACGTGATGGTCTGCACCTGCGGAGCCTGCTCGCTGGAGGCTTTCAGCAGGCGGTTGCGGTCCTGGACAGCCTGGTTGTAACTGGAGATGAGGTTGGTGGATGCGGGGTCGGTCATACCTACGTTGGAAGGGATGATCCTGTATTTATTGCTGGGATTGTCCACATACTCATGCAGATAGTCGAGCAGCTGTATCTGCGACTGGGCCTCGGAGAGCTTGCGCGCATATTCGCTAGACAGCTGGAGTATCTGGGCGGCATCCATATTGAGCTCGGTGACGGCATTGCTGCGCTTATAGGTCTCGAGGGCACTCTCGGTGCTTCCCAGCTCCTTGTCAATCTTCTCAAGGCGCTCGTTGATGAACTCCTCGGTCTTCAGGGCAATCTCGTTCTTGTCGGCATTGGCCTGGGCATTGTAGCAGCGCACCAGCTCGTTCACAAAGTCGATGGCACGCAGCGTGTTGGCATTGTTGACAGTCAGCTGGGCTATCGTCGTCTGCTTGGTGGTAGGCTCAACGGTCATGGCCTTCACGTATCCACGGGCCACTGCCATGGGAGGAAGGATGGTGACATAGAGGGGTGCACCGTCCTCGAACTTCTCGTTCATCTTCTTGCCGGCTACCAGCGGATTGGCAGTCAGCGTCAGCGTGCCGTACTCGGTGGAGATGGCAGCAGGCAGCGAAGCCACGTCCTTCTCGAACGTTGTCATCTCGTCCTTATTCAGGAAGGTGGAGCCCTCGACATGATAGCCCCCGTCCTGCTTCGTAATCTTCATCTTGATCTGGCGGGTACCGTTCAGCAGCTCGGTGTCAAACTCCTGGAGATGCTCCTCGTCCAGGTCGACATTGACGGGCTGGTACTTGTACACCAGTACCTTCTTGATGCGCCCGGCAACCTTATACTCGGTATAGAGCTTCAGGCTCTTGACAGCATCACGTGCCAGGATGCCCGACTGGAGAATCTCCACCTCGTTCTGGATACCTTCAGAGGTAGAGATAAATCCAAGCTCCTGCATGTTGGCAAGCATCTGCCCGGCATTCCGGCGATTGTTGCGGTCGTCCTTGACCAGCATCTTGGCTGTCACCTGATAGGACGGGGTGACATAACGCAGATAGATTAGGGCACCACAAATACATATGAAGAGGGACAGCAGAAACCACTGCCAGTTCAGGACGAACATGGTAAAGATATTCTGAAGACTAAGGGCTGACGCACCATCCTGCTCTTCTTCCAACCGTCCCTCTAATTCTTCGGGACTCAATTTCTTCTCGTCGGACATATTAAAAATAATTATTAAGTAACAGCGTGCAAAATTACTAAAATTTTCGGAAATAACAAAATAAAATACCTATTTTTGTAAAAAAACAGCGGTATGGGTGCTTTCTGCCCCCACTTGCCCGCCTATTCCCCCATGTTGCCGGGATGAACTGCAAAAAGCCACCGTCCAAGGACGATGGCTCTTGACTAATTACCTAAAACTAAAAACATTTACTTCAATCCGCGATTAACGAGCGTCATGTTCAGAAGCATAGTGTAACGGCGATACTGATCACGGTTCAGGACATAGTCCATCCAAGCCAGATCCTTCTTGACAGCATTGTCAATCATCTTCTCACGCTCCTCACCTGAAGCCTGTGCAGCAAACTGCATCTCTGCACTGAAAGTCTTATGAATCTCGGCTACGCTCTCAATCTGATCCTTTGACAGGTTCAGAGCCTGTCCGAGCTTTTTCATATTGACTGTCATGTTGTAAGCCTCAGTACTGTTGAGGTTGGCTGCATTCTCATTCTCTGCAAATGTCATAGTCATGCTGAGCATAGCTACAACTACCAAAAACAATCTTTTCATCTTTGTTATCCTTTCTTTCTTTAATTAATACTTGGACACTTTTCAGAGTCCGTTCTCTTGTCTTTTTTGTATCAGTGCTCTCACTGATTGACGATGCAAAGGTACGGCATTTTTTGTTTCCTGCCAAACTTTTTGGAGAATTGTTTGCGAACACAGTGCCTTTTCTTGACCTCTGTCAACAAAACCCCAAAATGGTTGACTTTGGTCAATCTTAGCCTTTTTTATCCAATAAATTTGGCTGTTTTGGTATTATTTCGTAATTTTGCAGCCAACATTGCACTTAACAAAAAAATATCAAAAAGAATGATGGAGAATAAGAATCAATACATGGAGGTTTCCTATCAGCTGTATGTCGATGGGGAACAAGGACTCGAACTCATGGAGGAGGCTACTCAGGAGCGTCCCTTCCAGTGGATTACAGGCTTCGGTTTCGCACTGGATGCCTTTGAAAGCCAGCTCGCCGGACTTGAGAAAGGGGCTGCTTTCGATTTTACCATTCCCAAAGAGCAGGCTTACGGCGACTATATCGAGGAACGCGTGCTTGACTTGGCACGCGAGATGTTCTGCATTGAAGGTAAATTTGACGAGGAGCATATCTATCCCGATGCTATCATCCCCCTCCAGAATGAGGACGGTCAGCGCTTTTACGGACGCGTGGTGGAGATTGGTGCCGACAAGGTAAAGGTAGACTTAAACCACCCGTTGGCTGGTGAGACGCTCCATTTCAAAGGTCAGGTACTGGAGAATCGTCCTGCCACCAATAAGGAGATAGAGATGATGCTGCCACACTGTGGTGGTTGCGGCGGCTGTGGCAGTTGTGGAGGCGACTGTGGCGGAGACTGCGGCGGCAATTGCGGAGGATGTAACTAAAAAACGCAATGCAATGAACACGTTTGGGGAGATTTTTAGGCTGACAACATTTGGAGAGAGCCACGGTGAAGCCGTTGGAGGCGTTGTTGACGGCATGCCGGCAGGGATTCCGATAGACCTGACATTCATCCAACAAGAGCTGAATCGCCGTCGCCCAGGACAGAGCAATATCACGACCAGCCGCCAAGAGACGGACCAGGTAGAGCTGCTGAGCGGGGTGTTTGAGGGCAAGTCGACAGGATGCCCCATCGGTTTCATTGTCAGAAACCAGAACCAGCACTCCAGCGACTATGACAATATGAAGGATTTGTATCGTCCCTCACATGCAGATTACACCTACGCATATAAATATGGAACGCGCGACCATCGTGGAGGCGGTCGTTCCTCAGCCCGCATCACCATTAGCAGATGCGTAGCGGGCGCATTAGCCAAACTGGCGCTCAGACAGCTGGGTATTCGGATTTATGCTTATACCTCGCAGGTAGGCGGTATCTCCTTAGACAAAGACTATAGCCAATACGACCTCTCGCTGACAGAGACCAACGCAGTGCGCTGCCCAGACTCAGAGAAAGCACAGCAAATGATACAGCTTATAGAAAGCGTGAAGGCTGATGGCGACACTATTGGCGGTGTGATCACAGGCGTGGTGAAAGGCTGCCCTGCTGGCCTGGGAGAGCCTGAATTTGGCAAATTACACGCTGCACTGGGAGCCGCCATGCTTAGCATCAATGCCGTAAAGGGCTTCGAATATGGCGAGGGCTTCAGCGGTGTGACCCAGCGGGGCTCTCAGCAGAACGATGAGTTCCGCATCACCGACGGTAACGTCACTACGGCCACCAACCATAGCGGAGGCATTCAAGGAGGCATCTCCAATGGGCAGGACATTTACTTTCGTGTAGCTTTCAAGCCTGTTGCTACCCTACTCCGCAACCAACAGACGATAGACAAGGACGGTCATGAAGTTACCCTGAAAGCAAAAGGACGACACGATCCCTGCGTATTGCCAAGAGCGGTTCCTGTCGTTGAAGCAATGACGGCATGTGTCATTTTAGACCATTTTTTGTTAAACAAATCTACGAAAATCTAACTTTTTTGGATGAAAATACAAAAAAAAACGAAAAAAATATGGTAGTTTAAAACTTTTATACTATCTTTGCATCCACTTATTGAGGGTTTGTGAAAATCTGACGATAAGTTTAGTTAAGTCTAGTTTAGTTTTTGTGTTGGTTGAGAGCGACTCCGTTGAGTCGCTCTCATTTCTTATCAACACATGATTTCGACATCCTATTCCAGACAACCGATAATATCATACACACTCTGGCAATGATGAGCCTCAAGCCATTGGTCAATACCATCGCGCACTTTAATGGTGACAGCAGGATCGAGGAAATTTGCCGTTCCTATCTCGATGGCTGTGGCACCAGCCATAAAGAACTCAATAGCGTCACGGGCCGTGCAGATACCGCCTAAACCCACCACGGGAATCTTAACCGCCCGAGCCACCTGCCACACCATACGCAGAGCGACTGGCTTAACGGCAGGGCCACTCAGTCCACCCGTGCCGATGCTAAGCAGCGAACGACGACGTTCCACATCGATAGCCATTCCCATCAGCGTATTGATAAGCGATACGCTATCAGCACCTTCTGCCTCGACGGCACGCGCTATCTCGGCAATATCTGTCACATTAGGCGACAGCTTGACGATGAGTGTCTTGTGATAGCGCCTGCGGACAGCCTTGACAACACTGGAGGCGCCTGCACAACTCACTCCAAACGCCATACCGCCATCCTTGACGTTCGGACAGGAGATATTCAGTTCGATGGCAGGAATATGCTCTAAGGCATCAATGCGCGCAGCACACTCGGCATAGTCCTCAGGCGATGATCCACTGACGTTGACGATCATGTTCGTATCGATATCCTTAATCTGCGGATAGATATGCTCGCAGAAGTAGTCGACCCCTTTGTTCTGCAGTCCCACACAGTTGAGCATCCCCTGCGGTGTTTCGGCCATACGGGGATAATCGTTGCCCTGTCTGGGGTGCAGCGTCGTACCCTTGACTATAATTCCGCCTAATCCGTCAAGGGGTATGAAATCCTGAAACTCAAGACCGTAGCCAAAAGTGCCACTGGCGGTCATCACTGGATTCTTGAGCGACAATGCGCCTATATTTACTCTTAAATCTGCCATAATAATCGATTTACATTAAACACCGGACCGTCTTTGCACACACACAGATTGCCTTCGGTGGTCTTCTCCACACAACAGAGGCAAGCTCCCAGCCCGCAAGCCATCATATTCTCCAGCGACACCTCGCAGTCGATATCGTGTTCACGCGCATAGCGGGCAACTGCTTTCATCATCGGTGTTGGCCCGCACGAAGCAATGCGGTCGAACGACTCCTGTAACACCGAATGGTTGGTCACAAAGCCTCGCTCGCCCATCGAGCCGTCCTCGGTAGTCACGCACACACGTCCTAATCGACGAAAATAGTCCAGTTCCAACAGATCCTGTGCAGAGCGTCCCCCCAAAAGGAATGTCGGTTCACAACCCATCTCATGGAGCGCAGCACCGAAACAGAGCATGGGAGCCACACCAACGCCACCACCTATCAACAACACCCGTTCTGAGGCCGTTGCTGGCATCGTAAAGCTATTGCCAAGTGGCAGCACGCAGTTTAACACATCGCCCGCTTGCAGATGGCCCAGTTGGCGTGTTCCTTCGCCCACCATCGCCACCATGAGCCACAACTCGTTCTGCTTGCGGTCTACGAAATTGATAGAAATAGGTCGGCGCAGGAAGGTAGTAGGCGAGCCGTCGACACGAACCTCTACAAACTGTCCTGGCAACATCTCGGGTAACGGTGCCTCGTCTGTCAGCCTGATAAGAACATGTTTCGGGCTTAGTTGCTCAACGGCCCGAACCTTTAAGTCAAGGATAAATTTCTTCATAACGACTGCAAAGTTACACATTTTTATCACATTACAACAGGTTTTCCGAAACTTTTTTATACACCTGCACTGTTCTTGTCAAACTTCAGCAGTTTCTCTACCGCCTTTACTTTCGTTGCCACAGTCTAAATCTCATTTTTCTTTGAATAGCTGACGATAATATAATGTAAATAAATTTGCTAATTCCTTATTCAGAGCTCGCTCGCTCCGTCAGTCCTCTGTGGGGCGTCCGTTTTTACTGCCTGGGCAGGGCGTAAATTTTCGCAGGCCTGAACGCAAATTCTGCCTCGCCCGACAGCTCCCTTCCGTCTCACTTCCGACATTGCAAAGGTACGAAAAATTCAGAGGCAAAACAACAGTTGCCCCCGATTATCTTGTTTTTATTTGAAATGTTAAAAACGGGATAGAGGCGCATCGGCGCGGCAGCGCGTCACCGCGTCATTTGGTGAAATCGATGCGCACCATATATCTTATATTTAATTTATATATTATTATAATAATATATAAATATATAATAGAGTTATTGCCACGCTGCGGCAAATAAGAAAATCTAAATGACGCGCTGCCGCGCCGCTGCGCCGACGCGCCAGTCAAGCGTTTGTCCAATCGCCCAATCGTCCAAACAGTTGGGCTGATGGTTGTATCTTCTTCATTTCTTAGCTGGAACAAAGGTCTCGTAGGTTTGGTCATCATAATAGACCCGAATCTCGGTGACTTTACGAGGCTCATGCTCGACGATTCTCACTTCTGGAGGATTGTCGTAGCGCACATTTCTCATACCTGGCTGATAAGGGGGAGCCTGGACAGCATTCTGGTGACTGACAGGAGAGGGTGCATCAAACTGAAGCATCGGCTCGGACTCGACAGTCGGAGATGCCTCATCGGCCGCTGAAGAGTCAGTAGAGTGGGACACATACATGTCACCAGAACCATACAGCAGCCACTCGATACTAATGTCAGGAATTTTTGCTTTTATGGCATCTACCACATTCAGGGTGGGACGAGTGCGCCCATTGAAAATACTACTTAGAGTTGCAGGCGACTGTTGGAGGAAGTCAGCAAACACTTGTTGGGTCATATGCTGTGACTCCATGATCATACGAATTCTGTCTTTTGTTTCCATTACGTTTGAAATAAGGGCAAAATTGCCCATTTTTTATTGATTTTACAAAGGTAAAACAAAAATTTTAATTATGCAAGAAACTAAAGAGAATTTTATTTTGTTAATTTCGGATTTTTGGTTTTAAATTCTAAATAATGAATTTCAGATGCCTAAAAACGAGCTTCGCAATTACAAATCAAAAATTTACAAGAATGTATTCTTACAAAGGTTCTATTAAGCGGTAAAACCTAAAATGCTGACTTTTAACAGGCTGTTTCTTTGCAACTCCTTTTCGGAGCGCCTATATGCAGTTCTACAAATGGCAAAAGATGGATAAACCGATTTTTGTCTTTAACAATACGCTATAAACGCTTGGTTTTCTGATTGTTAGCAACAAGTTTTCAATGATGAATAAATATGTATTCAGAAAGACAAAGGAGAGTTTTTAGTTTTTAAAATCCAAATTCAGGACTTGGATTTATCTCCTTTATTTTGTTGCTTTACGTTTTTAAATATAAATCTGCTTTAAGATGCTTTACTCTTTATGATTTTAAATTCAGAAACACAAATACTAAAAATTATTAAATCCAAATTTTAACACTCCTCTTTCACCAAAAATAGTCATTCTGGGCGTTTTCTGCACCGTTGGACGAAAAAATAGAAATTCGCGAAATATGAGGGGTTATTTTCTGAAGAAACCCTTTATCCATCGGGGGTTAAGGCCAAAATGGACTGTACACAAAAAATTTCGTTCTAGAAAGAAAAACACCCTGAAAAGGGTTCTTTTTTAGTGTAATGTAAAGAATATTAACTCCTTCATCAGCTCTCCAGGAGGGGTATTGGGGTTGTCCAATCCCTTACTTTTGGCATCCATTTCCCTTATCTTTCCCAGAATCTGCATCACCTTCATTCCAGTATAATTTCGCATGCCCGTTACATAGTCTCTGGCAGCCCAGGGCGACTTCATGTCGAGCCATTGGGCGAGTGCCTCCTGACTACCCCGCTGCGGACAATAGTAGGCTATCATCAGATTCTGGAAATAGTTGAAAAGGATGGGCAGCAACGAATAGATGCTTCCCGCCTTGGGGTTGTCATCGAAATACTTGATAATCCGGTTCGCCTTAAGTACATTTCGATTGACTATGGCATCACGCAATTCAAAGGCATTATACTCCTTACTGATACCTATCTGTTCCTCGACCACCTGAGGTGTCACTCGCCTATCCTGTTCTGGCAGCGAAAGCAGCACCTTGTCCAGTTCGCTCGTCAGTCGCCCCAAATCGGCTCCTATCGCCTCAGCTATCATCTGTGTCGACTTGGGATCGACAGAAGCGCCACGCGCCTGCAAGAAGCGCTCGATAAAGGCTGGAAGGTCTTTCTCCTTGAGTTTCTGACTCTCAAAGAGCACACCCGCCTCACGGATGGCCTTGACATAAGCTTGCCGCCGCCCGTCGAGCTTGCCATTTTTGTGGCACATCACAAGGATTGTCGTAGGGTTAGGATTCTTCAGATACTTCTCTAAGGGCTCCACGCTCTTGATGTTCTGAGCCTCCTTGACAATCACCACCTGACGTTCGCCCATCATGGGAAAGCGGCGGGCCGTATCGGCCACTTGCGATGCAGTGACATCCGATCCGAAGAGAATGGTCAGGTCAAAGTCGCATTCTTCGGGTTTAAGCACGTTTTCGGCTATCCAATCGCTGATTTTATCAATATAATAAGGCTCATCGCCCATTAAATAGTATAATGGACGGAACTTTCGAGCCTTCAATTCGCTCATCACGCTTTCGTATGTCACGCTTGCCTGAGCCATATCGATTGCAAAGGTACAAAAAATCTTGTGATTTCTTGGCTTATTAGGACGAAAATATGTAATTTTGCATCCAATATGAATGAACTGAACCTGCCGTCTTATGCTGTCAAGCTTCGTGGAACGCGCGAGAAGCCCGAGATTTTCGACTTTCTCCGCCGGCGTTATGTGGCGCTGACTCCAGAGGAATGGGTGCGCCAGCACTTCGTCCATTGGCTGATAGAACACAAAGGATACCCTAAAGGGCTTCTGGGCAACGAGATTATGCTGAAAAGCGGTGAGAAGTCGCTCCGTTGCGACTCGGTATTATATAATAAGGAGATCGTGCCGCAGATGATTATCGAGTACAAGGCTCCTACCGTATCGCTGACAAAGCGAGTATTTGATCAGATAGTAACCTACAACCTGCTGCTCCACGTCGATTACCTTGTGGTCTCAAACGGCATTCAGCACCTCTGCTGTAAAATAGACTATGAGCATCAGCGTTACGAAATGCTTCAGGATATGCCAGACTACGAGGACTTATAATCGAGGAAAAAGCCGCAGATGAAGCTATCATCTGCGGCTTTCATATTTTCAGGGCAGCCTCTTGTTATGCCTCTGCCTCAGGAACCTCAGGAGTCTCGTCCTCCTTCTGTGTCTTGCGGATGGCGCGCTTGCGCGTTTTCTTGACTTCGGGAGCTCCCACTGGGGCAACCTTCACTCCAGCCAGTTCCGGATCGATGAGGATACGTCCACAATACTCACATACAATCACTTTCTTGTGCATCTTGATGTCAAGCTGGCGCTGGGGCGGAATCTTGTTGAAGCAACCGCCGCAGGCATCACGCTGCACGTAGACGATGCCCAGACCGTTGCGGGCATTCTTGCGGATGCGCTTGAAAGAAGTCAGCAGACGGGGCTCTATCTTGCTTTCGAGCTCCTTCACCTTTGCCTTCAGCTTATCTTCTTCAGCTCGCGTCTCCTCCATAATCTCGTCGAGCTCGCTCTTCTTAGCCTCTAAAGCCTGACGGCGGTCCTCGATGACTGCCTGACTCTCAGCCAGTTCCTGCTTTTTCTCCTCGATGCGGTAATTTGCCTCCTTGATCTTCTTGTTGCAAAGCTCTATCTCAAGACTCTGGAACTCGATTTCCTTCGACAGCGTGTCGTACTCACGATTGTTCTTGACATCATTCAGCTGACTCTTGTAGCGCTCTACGCTGGCTTTGGCGGTCTCTATCTCGCCTTTTTTCTGGTTGATAGCCTGCTCAAACTCAGCAATTTCGTTCTGGATCTTCTCTACACGAGTGGTCAAGCCCTCAATTTCATCCTCGAGGTCCTGTACTTCCAGGGGCAGTTCGCCTCTCAGCGCGCGCTTCTCGTCAATGCCCGAGAGCGTTGTCTGCAGTTGATAGAGGGTTTTCAGACGCTCCTCAACTGGCATTTCCATTGGATCTTTCTTTGCCATAATTGTTTACTTTCTTTTGTTTTATGTCGATATTTCGATATGACGATATGGTTATCAAATGTATCGTATGGGGTTGGTGGCGGTCTCTGCCAGTTCTGTCCTCACCCCAGGGCATTCCCTCTGGATGATGTCACGGAATATCTCCGAGGTGTATTGCTCGCTTTGGTAATGGCCAATGACACAGATTTGCAACTGCTGCTCGTGCCCGAAATAGACATGATAGTGCATCTCGCCCGTAATAAAGGCATCGGCCCCTTGCCGAATGGCATCGTCAAGCAGAAAATCGCCTGCGCCACCACAGATGGCCACCTTGCCTATCGGACGCTCCAACAGTTCGTTACACTGGGCACAGGCCACCTGAAAGCGCTCCTTCACCATCTGGATGAAATCGCTGGCAGCCATCGGCTCTGGCAAATCGCCTATCACGCCACTACCCGCCTCCACACCGTCTACTTCTTTCTTGGCAAAGAAGCGGCAGTCCTTCAGTCCCATGCGTTCAGCAATCTTCCAGTTGACACCGTTCTTCGCATTGTCCATATTGGTATGCATGGAGACGACAACGACGTCGTGCTTGATGGCTTTGATGACACAACGCTGCACATCGTCAGCACCGCTAATCTGCTTCAGGCCACGAAACAACAGCGGATGGTGACTCACAATGAGGTTACACCCCTTTCTAATGGCTTCGTCAACAATGGCTTCGTTGACGTCCAGACACAATAATGCCCCTGAAACCTCCGCCTCTGTCAGTCCCAGTTGCAGGCCAGCATTATCCCAGCTTTCCTGCAAGGGCAGAGGCGCGAACTGTTCAAGGGCGCTCAGCACTTGCTTTATCTTCACGCTTCCAACTATTTGTTTTGAAAGTGCAAAATTACAAAAAAAGCACGAATTCAGCGAATCCGTGCCGTTATTTTTTGTTTTTTTATGATTTCATTTGCTTTTTAGGTAAACCACTCCTCCCCATGACGTTCATGGCAATAAGAGCTTCCGTCGAAGCAGTGCGTACAAATCCGTTCCTTGGGCAGTCCGATAGACTCAATAAGGTCTTCGAGCGTAGCAAACTTCACGCTGGTGAGTCCCAACCGACGGGCTATCTCGTCCACCATACGCTGATACTCCGGACTACCCGTCTTGGCATATTGCTCAAGTTTCAACTTGTCGTCGCCTTCAAAATCCTTGATAATGCGGCGCGTGATGAGCTCCATGTCACTCTTCGAACTGGTAAAGCCGATAAACGGACAGCCATAGACCAGCGGCGGACACGAGATGCGCACATGCACCTCCTTGGCACCATTCTCGAAGAAGGTGCGAACATTGTCGCGCAACTGGGTACCACGCACGATGGAGTCGTCGCAGAATACGATGCGCTGATCCTTCAGGATGGCAGGATTGGGGATGAGTTTCATCTTGGCCACCAGGTCGCGACGAACCTGATTGCCCGGAGTGAACGAGCGGGGCCAGGTGGGAGTATATTTCAGCACTGCACGCTTATAGGGGACATTCTTTCCGTGCGAGTAGCCAAGCGCCATACCCACACCCGAGTCTGGGATACCACACACTAAGTCGGCTTCTATCTCCGTATCCTTCTCGCCCATCAGCCTGCCGTTCTTCTCGCGTACATATTCTGTATTGATACCCTCGTAGTCGCTGGCAGGGAATCCGTAATAGACCCACAGGAACGAGCATATCTGACAGCGTGTCAGGGGCTTCTGCATCACCTCAATACTGTCGGCCTTCAGGCGGACTATCTCGCCCGGACCCAAATCGCGCACCACCTTATAGTCGAGATTAGGGAAACTGGTGGTCTCGCTGCTGACAGCGATGGCATCATCCTTCTGCCCTATCACAATGGGTGTACGCCCCAGGAAGTCACGCGCTGCGATGATTCCGTCTTCGGTCAGGATAAGCATCGAGCACGAGCCCTCTATCTTCTGATACACCTTGTTGATACCTTCCACAAACGAATCGCCCATGTTGATGAGCAGGGCCACCAGCTCGGTCTGGTTAATGTTGTTGGCCGACATCTCGCTCAGGTGCATGCGCTGTTTCAGCAGTTCCTCGGTTATCTCGCGCAGGTTGTTTATCTTCGCCACCGTCACTACGGCATAGCGCCCCAAGTGGGAATTGACGATGATGGGCTGCGGGTCGGTATCACTGATGACACCCAGCCCCTGATGTCCCTTAAAGTCGTCTAATTCGTCCTCGAAGCGAGAGCGGAAATACTGGCGCTCCAGCGAGTGAATACTGCGATGGAAACCGCTTTCTTCATCGAATGTCACCAGTCCGGCGCGTTTTGTACCTAAGTGCGAGTTGTAGTCGGTCCCGTAAAACAAGTCGTTTACGCAGTCCTTTTTAGAGATTGTGCCAAAAAAGCCACCCATTGTATCCTTACTTTTATTTATATCTCGTTTAGGCCTGCAAAATTACAAAAAAAATGCCAATTACAAAACTCTCTGACTATTTTTTTCCGATTTATTTTCATTCTTTCAGGTAAAATACGTACTTTTGCAAACAAAATACATACGATTAGACCTTATGAAACTTATACAAAGCTTACTGATGTCCCTCATGCTGACACTCAGCACCACCCTTTCGGCACAAGACGATGCGCCATTCATCCCCGACCGCCCTGGGGCCCTGAACAGCCCAGACATCCTGCCCAAATACCGATTGCAGTTAGAGACAGGGGCCTTCTACGAGTACTCCGGATTAGAGGAAGAGGCCATCCGGACATGGGCGCTGAACATCTCGACGCTGCACTTTGGCATCACCGACTATGCCGAGCTGCGCTTAGATGCGGCATGGCTCGATATGGCGATAGACGGCAGCCACTACCGGGGACTGGCCAACCTCGGTTTCGGCATAAAGGCGAAGGTGGTCGACGGCTATCGTTTCCTGCCTGCCATCGGACTGATGGCTAACGTCTATGTGCCCGACAAGCGCGAGGACAGCCTCATGCCCGACGAATGGGGAGGACTCGTCGGACTGCTTTTCCAGAATCCGCTCACCTCGTGGCTCTCGCTGGGCTACGAGGCCGACCTGCTCTGGCAGGACAACAGTAAGCCTACCTTCTTCTGGGGTATCGGACTCACTGCTCAGGCCACCAAGCGTCTGGGATTCATCGTCGACCAGTTCAACTACAAGTTTCCCGGCGTGACAGAATGTAAGTTGGGGGTTGCTGTCACCTGGTTACTGGCGCGCCGCATTCAGATAGATGCCTATACCGACTTCGACCTGAAGTATCCCAAGGACTATATTCAGGTAGGCGTAGGCCTCTCCTGGCAGATTACCAAGTGACGTAGGGACGGGACAGTTCTGACAGATTACCAAGTGACGGCAGTGAGCACCGCCAACAGCCCCACTACCAGCCAGAAGCGCCACTGACGCAGCAGGGGCAGCAAGGCTCGCTGCAGTGCTCGGTTCAGAAAGACCCGCCGCGCCTCCTTTTCCGTAGCGCCATTGCCTACCAGATATTCCCATAGCGACTGATATTGCTGGCGTTCTCTCAAATAAGTTCTGCGCCCGCGTAGCCAGGCATGATAGCCTTTCCACGAGAGCAGCGCCAACAGCAATATAAGGAATACTATCTTCATAGATTGATCTGATTTTCCGAGATTCTTGCATTGACGGCCAATACGGTGGCTCCTCGCCGGATAGCCTCTTTCAGCATCGTGTCCACAGAGAGCAGAGCCTCGGAGTCAAGTTCCTGCGAGGGTTCGTCCACAATGAGCAGTTTCTTGCCCGACTCCACTGCATTGCGCAACAGCTGCAGATAGTCGGTACTCACAGCCGTATAGCCCTCTGGAACTGCCAGATACTGAGGCACGTAGGCTATCTGCCGGCGGAAGTAGGGAGCCGACTTCGGAGTCAGCAGCTCGCCGTCAATACTGATATGGCCGCTATCAACAGGTATCAGCCCCAGCACGGCTTTCAGCAGCGTGGTCTTACCCGAGCCATGCTGACCCGTGATACTGGCCAACTCGCCGTCATTCACTGTCAGCGACAGCGAACGTATCTGCTGGCCTATGGTTACACTATGCAGTTCTAACATCATAATTTGAACGCAAAGGTACGACTTTTCGCCCGAAAAAGAAAAGAAAAACGCATTTTTTCTTTTTATTTTTCTCACTTATTCGTACCTTTGCAGCCATGAATGGAAAGAAACGCTGTAGAATGCGTGCCACACTTCGACCTTTAGGTCGTAGAGTGCGTGCCACACTTCGACCTTCAGGTCGAAGAATGCGTGCCGAGTGGGAAGAGCAGAGCTGTGTGCAGTTGACCTGGCCGCATGCCCATACCGACTGGGCTCCCATGCTCGACGACATTACTGCCGTTTATGAGCAGATGGCCCGCGAAATCAGCAAACGCGAAGACCTCCTGATCGTGGCTTCCTCAGAGACTACCCTCCCCGTTCCATGCTCCAGGCTCCTTACTTTCACCTCCAACGACACCTGGGCCCGCGACCACGGGTTCATCACCGTCGAAGAGGCCGACGGACAACTTGTCTTGCTCGACTTCCAGTTCAACGGCTGGGGTGAGAAGTTTGCTGCCCAGCTGGACAACCAGATCAACCGCCATCTATACGATGCCCACCTGGTGGAGGGGCGCTATGAGTCGCATCTGGACTTTGTCCTCGAAGGCGGTTCGATAGAGAGCGACGGACGAGGCACCGTCTTTACCACAGCCTGTTGTCTGCTCGCACCCCATCGCAACCAGCCTCTCAGCCGGCAGGAGATAGAACAGCGCCTGAAGCTGTGGTTAGGGGCCGAGCGCATCGTGTGGCTCGAGCACGGCTCGCTGTTAGGCGACGACACCGACGGACACATCGACACGCTGGTGCGCATCTGTCCCGACGACACCTTATTATATACAGGGGGCGACAGCGACCATCCTGACCTGCTCCCCATGGAACAGGAGCTGCAAGCCCTGCGTACGCTCGACGGCAGGCCCTATCGGCTCCTCAGGCTCCCTCTGCCCCGCCCCATCTACGACGAGGGCGACCGCCTGCCCGCTACCTATGCCAACTATCTGGTAGTCAACGGTGCCGTGCTGGTGCCAACCTACAGTCAGCCCGACCTCGATGCAGAGGCTCTGCATATCGTCAGCCAAGCCTTTCCCAACCGCGAGGTGGTGGGCATCGACTGCCGGGCCGTCATCCGCCAGCATGGCAGCCTGCACTGCTGCACCATGCAGTATTATAAGAGGTAAGAGGTGAGAGGTGAGAGGTGAGAGGTTAGAGGTGAGAGGTGAGAATTGTTAAAGCATATATGAAAATAGGAATCATACAACAGCACAACACTGCCAACATGGACGACAATCGTCAGCGGTTGGCAGACAAGATTACCCTACTGGCCCGGCAGGGCGCAGAGCTCATCGTACTGCAGGAACTGCACAACGGACTCTACTTCTGCCAGACAGAGGATGTCAACGTATTCGATCAGGCAGAGCCCATCCCTGGCCCCTCGACCGAGTTCTACGGACAACTGGCCAAGACATTAGGCGTGGTCATCGTCACCTCGCTCTTTGAGCGCCGTGCTCCGGGACTCTATCATAACACCGCCGTGGTGATGGAGCGCGACGGCACCATCGCAGGCTGCTATCGCAAGATGCACATCCCCGACGATCCTGGCTATTATGAGAAGTTCTATTTCACCCCTGGCGACTTGGGCTTCCACCCCATCCAGACATCGGTGGGCCGCTTGGGCGTATTGGTATGCTGGGACCAGTGGTATCCGGAGGCTGCCCGACTGATGGCCCTGCAGGGAGCCCAGCTGCTCATCTACCCCACAGCCATCGGTTTCGACCCCAACGACACTCCCGATGAGCAGCAGCGCCAGCGAATGGCCTGGCAGACCGTCCAGCGCGGTCACGCCGTAGCCAACGGACTGCCCGTCGTCACCGTCAACCGCGTGGGCGAAGAGAAGGCCCCCGCCCCTCTCCACTCTCAACTGTCCACTCTCAACTGTCATTGCGAAGCCACACTCTCGAAGAGAGAACTGTCAACTGTCAACTGTCAACTCTTCTGGGGCACCAGTTTCGTAGCTGGTCCGCAGGGCGAGCTGCTCTACGAGGCTCCTCAAGACGAGGAGGCCACTACGGTGATAGAAGTCGACCTTGAGCGCTCCGAGCAGGTGCGCCGCTGGTGGCCCTTCCTGCGCGACCGCCGCATCGACAATTACAACGATATTACAAAACGATACATAGACTGAATATGGCAAACAATTTAAGATTTCAGGTAGTAGAGGAGGCTTTCAAGAAGCGCCCCGTCGAGGTAAAAGTACCCTCGGAGCGTCCCTCAGACTATTTTGGCAAGTATGTGTTCACCCGCCAGAAGATGTATAAATACCTGCCCAAGGACATCTACGATGCAATGATCGACGTGATGGACAACGGTGCACGGCTGGACCGCTCGATAGCCGACGCCGTGGCCGACGGCATGAAGCAGTGGGCAATGGAGATGGGAGTGACGCACTATACCCACTGGTTCCAGCCCCTCACCGAGGGTACTGCCGAGAAGCACGATGCCTTCGTCGAGCACGACGGCAAGGGAGGCATGATCGAGAAGTTCTCGGGCAAGCTGCTCGTACAGCAGGAACCCGATGCCTCGTCGTTCCCCAATGGTGGCATCCGCAACACCTTCGAGGCTCGCGGCTATTCGGCCTGGGATCCCACCTCGCCTGTCTTCATCATCGACGACACCCTGTGTATTCCCACCATTTTCATCGCCTATACGGGCGAGGCCCTCGACTACAAGGCCCCGCTGCTGCGCGCCCTGCATGCCGTAGGCAATGCCGCCAAAGATGTCTGCCAGTATTTCTACGACGACGTGCAGAAGGTACAGGTCAACCTCGGCTGGGAGCAGGAGTACTTCCTCGTTGACGAGGGACTCTACTCTGCCCGCCCCGACCTGCTGATGACGGGGCGCACACTGATGGGCCACGAGAGCGCCAAGAACCAGCAGATGGACGACCACTACTTCGGCACCATCCCCGACCGCGTGCAGGCTTTCATGAAGGACCTGGAGATTCAGGCTCTCGAACTTGCCATACCCGTCAAGACACGCCACAACGAAGTGGCCCCCAACCAGTTTGAGCTCGCTCCCATCTTCGAGGAGTGCAACCTGGCCGTCGACCACAATATGCTACTCATGTCGCTGATGAAAAAGGTGGCCCGCAATCACGGTTTCCGCGTCTTGCTCCACGAGAAGCCCTTCGACGGCATCAACGGCTCGGGCAAGCACAACAACTGGAGCCTGTCCACCGATACCGGCGTGCTGCTGCATGCACCAGGCACCACACCCGAGGAGAACCTGCGCTTCATCACTTTCATCGTAGAGACGCTGATGGCGGTCTATCGGCACAACGGACTGCTCAAGGCCAGCATCATGTCGGCCACCAATGCCCACCGCCTCGGGGGCAACGAGGCTCCTCCGGCCATCATCAGCTCCTTCCTCGGCACCCAGCTCACCGACCTGCTCGACCACATTGAAAAGTCCGACAACAACGAGCTCTTCAACCTCAAGGGCAAGCAGGGCATGCAGATCGACATCCCGCAGATTCCAGACCTCATCGTCGACAATACCGACCGCAACCGCACCTCTCCCTTTGCCTTCACTGGCAATCGCTTCGAGTTCCGCGCACCAGGCTCCAGCGTCAACTGCGCCTCGGCCATGATAGCTCTCAATGCCGCTATGGCCGAAGCCCTCACCTCGTTCAGGGAGCGCGTCGATGCCAAGATTGCCAAAGGCGAGAACAAGGTGGCTGCCATTCTCGAAGTGCTCAAGGACGACATCAAGACCTGCAAGCCCATCCGCTTCGACGGCAACGGCTACTCCGACGAGTGGGTCGAGGAGGCTGCCCGGCGCGGACTGGATGTCGAGAAGTCGTGCCCCGTCATCTTCGAGCACTATCTCGACGACTCCAGCATCCAGATGTTCGAGTCTACCAAGGTCATGAACCGCAAAGAGCTCGAAGCCCGCAACGAGGTGAAGTGGGAGATGTACGTCAAGACTGTACAGATCGAGGCCCGCGTCTTGGGCGACCTGGCCATGAACCACATCATCCCCGTCTCTACCCACTATCAGTCGCAGCTCATCAAGAATGTGCAGGGCATGAAGGATGTGTTCAGCGAAGAGCGTGCCAACCGTCTCTCGGCCCGCAACATGAAACTCATCGAGGAGATTGCCGAGCGTACTGAGCGCATCGAGCAGATGGTAGAGGAGCTCACCGAGGCCCGCAAGGTGGCCAACCGCATACAGGATATCCACCAGCGTGCCATCGCCTACCACGACACCGTCTGTCCTCACATGGAGCACATCCGTTACGAGATTGACAAGTTGGAAATGATTGTCGAGGACGGTCTCTGGACCCTCCCCAAATATCGCGAACTGCTGTTCATCCGATAAACATCCTCAGCAGAATAACAGTTCCTGTGGTGTCGCAACAAATGTTGTGGCACCATTTTCTTTTAGAAACTGCTGGTCGCGGAAGCCCCAGAGCACGCTGATGCAGGGCAGTCCGCTGTTGCGGGCGGTCTGAATGTCGACATCGCTGTCGCCCACATAGACAGCAGGGCACTCCGACATTCTCTCCGCCTGCCAGGCGGTATATCCCGGTAGCGGGGAGAGGGCGTTGAGCTGGCGCAGGGCTTCGTAGACGGTGTCGGGGGCGGGCTTCTTGCGGATGCCCTCAGCTTCGTGCTCGCCGATGGCGACCTCAATCTCGGGGAAGAAGTGGGCGACGAGTTCCTGCGTAGCTGCCATCATCTTGTTGCTCACCACCGCCAACCGGCAGCCGCGCTGCTTCAACTGCTGCAGCATTTCGGGAATGCCGTCATAGGGGCGCGTAGTGTCGAGCGAATGCTGCATATAGTGTTGCCGGAAACAGGCGAAAACGTCCTCGAACTGAGGATTCTGCGCTCCCAGAGGCACAGCGCGCTCCATGAGTTTTCTAACGCCATTGCCCACGAAACGACGTATATCGTCCAGCGAGTGCTGGGGCATACGGTGCTGGCGCAGGGCATAGTTGACGCTGTCGGCCAAGTCTTGCAGGGTATCCAGCAGCGTGCCGTCCAGGTCGAAGATGAAGGTCTGATACTTACTCATAGTCGTCGACCACGCTATTGATGAAGTCCTGCATGGGTTTGGCTGCACGGAACATCTTCTCCGTCTGCTTCAGCCATCCGTCGCCCTCGAAGAAGTCGTCGTCGACACGATGCCAGCAACAGTAGTTCTTCAGTCGCAGATACTTCACGTGCTCCCACTGACGGGGGAATCCGGCCGGAGCCGTCTTGAGCTTCTCCATGCCGAAGCCTTTCTTCATCTGCCACGACTCCTGCTCGGTACAGGGTTCGAAGCGGTCGCCGAAATAGCGGATGAAGTCTTTCTGCTCCACGCAGCGCAGCCACTCTTCGGTGTTGCCCATGATTTCATTGCGGCACGAGGTCAGGATATTGGTGGGCAGCCAGTAGCTGCCACAGGCCACCAGACAGCCGCCCGGCTCCAGATGGACATAGTAGCCGCCATGCAGCGACTTCTTGCCCCGTGCCGACATATAGGCACCAAAATGGTTTTTATAGGGCGACTTGTCTGTCGAGAAGCGGGTGTCGCGATAGAAGCGGTAGGTGCAGTCCTTCACCTGTACGTTGGCCAGCGACGCATCGAAGGACACGATACGCTCCAGCGCCTGTGCCACACCATGCTCAAACTCTGCCCGCGCTGCCTCATAGTCGGCTTTATGCTCCTGAAACCAGGGGCGGTTGTTGTTCATCGCCACCTCGCGCAGGAAACCCAATATCAGTTTTGCATCCATGCCCTATGCCAAGCGCTTACTTCTTGATCAGTGATGCTACCCAGAGAATAGCCACAGCACCGATGATGGCTGTTCCCAACTGCCCCAGCAGTCCGCCCCACGAGATGCCTAACTGCTCGAACAGCCAGCCACCGACCAAGCCTCCGAAGAGTCCCAACACGAGGTTCATGATGAAGCCGAAGCCACCGCCTTTCATCAACTTACCGGCACAGAATCCGGCCAGACAACCAATGATAATTGATCCTATCAGTCCCATAATCTTTTTGCGTTTTTATTATTCTATTGTTTAATTCAGTTTGCAAAAGTACGAATAAGCGAGCGAAAATGCAAATAAATTTGCAATTTTCCGAGCGCGAGACCGCAAAGTATGACTTGATACACGCCGACACTCTTCCAAGCCGTCCCAGCCACCCCCTTCCTGAGTTGACTCGATTGATCGTTTGAGTTGGCTCAAACGATGATTTGAGTTAACTCAACTTTCTGGGAGAGTCTGGCCGGCGGCAGTGCGGTGACGGTTGCGGCAACCATAAGAATAAGGTGGCTATGGGCAGCATCTTCGACGAGAGCAACCTCTCGGAGGGAGAGAAAATGATTCTGAAGGCAAGGAACGAATACGACTTCGAGCGGATGTTGGTGAGTTAAACGGATATTTATCCAAGGGAAAGTTTGGAACTTTCAGGGATTTGTTGTAAATTTGCCGCCAGAAGCTACACAAACTGAATACGACTATGAAGAGACTGCTGACAATACTCATCATACTTTGCTTGGCAGCGGCGGCGATGACGGCACAGACCATCGTGAGCGGAGTGGTGACCGACCGCCAGTCGGGACGCGCACTGTCGCGGGTGAGCATCACCGCTGAAGGCACCGAGGTGCATACCGTGACCAACGATGACGGCCACTTCACCCTCAAGGTTGCCCGCTGCCCACAGTATATCCTGCTGAGCCATATCGGCTACAAGACCCGTCGGCAACCCCTGGAAGCCGGCAACACCCAAGGGCTGCGGCTCACGATGGCGGGCAATACCGTACAGCTCAGCGAGATTATCATCTCTGCCGACGACCCTTTGGACATCGTCAAGGCTGCCATGAGCCGACTTAGGCAGAACTATGCCCAGGAGCCGGAGCTGATGCGCTGCTTCTACCGCGAGACCGCCCGCAAGGGATCGCGATTCATTGCGGTGGCCGAAGCCGTCACCGACATGTATAAGACCGACTACAGCCTGGGGCCTGAGCGCGATGCCGTAGCCATTCTCAAAGGGCGCCGACTGATGAGCATGAAAGCCAAGGACACGTTAGGGGTGAAGATTCAGGGCGGCCCCGTGCTGCCGCTGATGGCCGACATTGCCAAGAACAGCGAATACGTGCTCAACCCCGACATGCTGCCCTACTACAGCTACGCGATGGAGGTGCCGGTCAAGATTGGCGACTGTCTGCACTATGTGGTCCGCATGACTCCCCACCAGATGCTCTTCCCGCTGATGGGCGGACTGCTCTACATCCATCAGCAGACACTCGCCATCACGCGCGCCGAACTCCAGCTCGACGTCAGCGACTGGCGACGGGCTTCCGACTATATGCTGGTGCACAAGCCCTTTGGACTGCGCTTCCGCCCGAAGGAGCTCAGCGTCACCATCGTCTACGAGACCGACTCCTCTGGCATCTCGCGCATGAGCTACCTGCGCAATGAGATGCGCTTCTACTGCGACTGGAAGCGACGACTCTTTGCCTCGCCCTATACCACCGTCAGCGAGATGGTGGTCACCGACCGACTGAAGCGAGGCCGCGAGGCGAAGCGCCCCCGAGGCCGTTCTACCTTCGGTGTCCGCGAGCGGTTCTACGACAAGGTGGAATACTTCGACGACCCCGATTTCTGGGCCAACTACAACATCATTGAGCCCACCGAAAGTCTGGAACATGCCATCGACAAGCTGAAGAAGCGCGCCCGCCGGTAGTTTTTTTATCGGCGGCTGCGCTGAATCATGGTGTGGAGCTTGCTGTTGAACTTGGTGGCGGCAAGGAGTTCCTCGATGGTGAGGTGCATACGATACTGCCAGCGGTTGTAAGGGTCGCTGGGCGTATTGATGCGCTCGTCCTGAGGATTCTTGCGACGCAGCTCCATATCCATCGACAGCCAGTCTTGCAACGACAGCAAGCAGAGCATAGAGGGACAGTAGAGATGACGGGCAATGATTTCCTCGGCAAGATGGGCCGGCAACTGCTCGGGAGCCCTACCCTCCTTCTGCAACATGGTGACATAGAAGCGCTGACGGCGCTCAGGATTCTCCTGCCACCAGAGCCGCAAGGGCGACATGTCGTGGGTGGAGACGGTACAGACGGAGCGGATGGGGTTGGCATCGAGATGGGCGAACTCGAACCCCTGCTGCTTGGGCATCTGTTGGATTTCAAGCGTGAGGATGCGCAGCTGGTCGAGCACGGGTTCCACACAGTCGGGCAGCATGCCCAAATCTTCGGCACAGACGAGCATACGACAGTCGGCAAGCACCTCGGGGAGCCTCCGTAATGCCTGCTGTCCCCAATAGAAATTGTGGCGCTGATAGTAGTAGTTGTTGTAGAGCCGCAGAAAGGCATCTTTCTCCTCAGCCGAGAGCGCTTCGAAGATGGGTTCTGTGGTGACGCCGATACGGGGATGATACATATCGGCCTCGTGGGGATCCTCGACAAAGAGCACATCGCTGAGCAGCTGCATCAGGCCGTCGCGTATCCACAGGCTGTTCTCATCGCGACGCTCGGCAAAGAGGGTGTCCACCTTGCGCTGAGTGTCGTAGTCGGGCTGGAGATCGTAGAGCCCATAGGCCTTGCGAACAAGGAAGTTTTCGCGCACATACTGGGCATGGATGCCAAAGAGCCGCTCGACCAGACGGTCGTTGATGAAGGGTCGCGTGAAGAGCTCCTTGCGGAAGGGCAGCCCGAAATACTCAATCTCGGAGACGGTGAGCGGCAAGGCGGGCGAGAAGTGTCCTAACACGCCAGAGACGGCCTCGGCAGGAATCTCCCAGATGCGGAAGAATCCCAGCACATGGTCGATGCGGAAGGCATCGAAATACTGTTGCATGTGTTGGAGTCGGCAACGGAACCAGTCGACGAGCGAGGGCTGGTACTCCGTAGCGTCGCGCTTGCTCTCGGGTTCTGCTGTCCAGTTGTAGGTGGGGAATCCCCAGTTTTGTCCCTGGCGCGAGAAAGTATCGGGCGGTGCTCCTGTCTGTGAGTCGAGATGGAAGAGTTGCGGATGCTGACTGGTCTCGGCACTGTCGCGATTGACTCCTATGGGCAGGTCGCCCTTCAGCACAACCCCCTTGGAACGGGCATAGTCGGCAGCGGCCATCAGCTGGACATGGAGCAGGTATTGGACGTAGTAGATGTAGTTGAGAGTTGACAGTTGAGAGGTGACAGTTGACAGTTGAGAGGTGACAGTTGAGAGGTGAGCACACAGCCACTGGGCATAGGGCTTGAGCCAGAATTCGTTGGCTGCGATGAATGCCTGACACTCCTGCGAGGCCAGCACACGCTCGCCCTGCTCGGCAAAGAGCTCGCGCAGATATTCGTCCTTGACGCGTCCCACAGCCTCGTAGTCGCTATAGGGCAAGGCATTGAGCTCCTGCCGGCGACGCTCGTACTGCATCATGCGCTGACGCGAGCGCAGGGTGCCGGCAGCTTCGAGGTCGACATAATGGGGATGCAGGGCAAAGGCGCTGACGATATTATAAGGATAGGAGTCGTGCCAGCGGCCATCGGTGGTGGTATCGTTGACGGGAAGGGTCTGGATGAACGACATGCCCGTCTGGACAGCCCAGTCGACCATGCGGCGCAAATCGCCAAAGTCGCCGACTCCATAGCTGTGCTCGCTGCGCAACGAGAACACGGGAATGACCACGCCGGCAGCGCGCCAAGGCTCCTCGCAGAGACGCAGATGACCGCCGTGCAGCACCAGCACCTGCCCGTCGACACACTCGACGGGCACAGAGCGATTGTCGCCCTCTTCCCACGCCAGCAGTTCATGGCTCTGGGTGTCGACCACCACAAACTTGTATTCTACGGGCATCATCCACCCCTGGGCATTGACCGAGAGCATCCATTCGTGCATGCCGGCATAGTCCATCTTCAGATAGCGGCTGGTGCTCCACGAGCCGATGGCAGGATGGGAGCCACAGACGGCTACACACTGACCGGGCTTGAGCTGGGGAGCCGACACACGGAAGACGATAGTTCGGCGGAACAAAGGCAGGCGGAGCGCCTCGACCTGCTCGTCGCGCGCTCCATGCACGGTGGTGAGATAGGCGTTGGAATAGAGATGGAGCGGCAGGGGACGGTCGCGCCACTTGTCGGGGAAGAAATAATCCTTGGAGGCATCGAAATGATAGATGCGGGGCACCATGTCCCACTCGCGGCGGAGCACCTGCTCGTCGGCATTCTCGACCTGATAGCGATAGACAATATGCGACAGCGGATGCTGGCGGCTCATCAGGGCTGCCGTCTCCAGTGTCCACCACTCGCCATCCTCGGTCTGCATCAGCAGATTCTGATGGCGCACGGTGCCGTCCTGACTGTGGAAATGGATGCTGACATGCAGACTTTCGCCCCATGCAGTATGATAATGTATAGTGAATTTCAGTTTCATGTCTTTTGCAATAATTTCTGCAAAGGTACGAAAAAGTTTAGAGTTTAGCATTTAAAGTTTAGAGAATTTTGTACCTTTGCCCTCAAAAGAGGGCGAAGATTCTCACGCTCGACAAAAAAAAGAAAGATTTTCTTTGTTTTGTTCTCGCTTAATCGTACCTTTGCAGGCGAATTATGGAAAAAGAGATAAAAAAATTCAACTCGCGCATATATTTGTATATCGCAGCGGCTGGCGTAGCGTTTATCATCGCGCTGGTGGCATACTTCATCTTCAGCCCCCTGTCGCAGGCGGAAGAGGTGCACTACATCTATATTGATGCCGACGACACACAAGACTCGGTATTTGCCAAACTGCAGCCCGTAGCCAGCACACCGGCCCTGACGGGGCTGATGAATATTGCCCGACACTCGGACTATGACAAGCATATCCGCACCGGACGCTATGCCATCAACCCGGGTGAAGGTGCCTTCACCCTCTTCAGACGACTGAAGAACGGCATGCAGACCGCTATGCGGCTCACCCTGCCAGAGACACGTACCATGGACCGGCTGGCTGCTGTGCTGGGAGAGAAGCTGATGCTGGACTCTGCCGCCATCGCCGAGGCCCTGCTGAGTCAGGAGACCTGCCAGCACTACGGCTACGACACGGCTACCATTGCCGCGATGTTTGTGCCCAACACCTACGAGGTCTATTGGGACACCAGTCTGGACAGTTTCCTGAAGCGTATGCAGAAGGAGCACGACCGATTCTGGGAGGGCGAACGACAGCAGAAGGCTGCCGAACGGCAGCTGACACCCGTCGAGGTGTGCACGCTGGCGAGCATCGTAGACGAGGAGACTGCCAACAATGCCGAGAAGCCGATGATAGCCGGTATGTATCTGAACCGACTGGAGCAGCACATGCCCCTGCAGGCCGACCCCACCATCAAGTTTGCCCTGAAGCAGTTTGAGTTGAAACGCATCTGGCAGAAACTGCTCCAGACGGAGTCGCCCTATAATACCTATAAATATGAGGGGCTGCCCCCCGGTCCTATCAAGATAGCCTCGATAAAAGGTATCGACGCTGTACTGAACGCTGTGGAGCACGACTATCTATACATGTGTGCCAAAGAGGACTTCTCGGGCACCCACAACTTTGCCGCCACCTATAAGGAGCATCTGCAGAACGCAGCCAAATATACCAAGGCGCTGAATGAGAAAGGAATTAAGTAGAGTTGAGAGTTGAGAGTTGACAGTTGACAGTTGAGAGTAAAAAAACAATAAGATATATGGAAGAAAAGACAATGAATCAGAATGAGGAAAAGAAGAGCCTCAGTTTCGTAGAACAGTTTGTGAAGGAAGACCTGGAAGCAGGCAAGAACGGTGGACGCATACAGACGCGATTCCCACCCGAGCCTAACGGCTACATACACATCGGACACGCCAAGGCCATCTGCATGGACTTCGGTGTGGCAGAGGAGTTTGGCGGCGTGTGCAACCTGCGCTTCGACGACACCAACCCCACCAAGGAAAATACCGAATATGTGGAGAACATCATGAGCGACATCAGGTGGCTGGGATTCCACTGGGAGAATGTCTACTATGCCTCCGACTACTTTGAGAAGCTGTGGGACTTTGCCTGCTGGCTCATCGGAAAAGGACTGGCCTACGTGGACGAGCAGACCTCGGAGCAGATTGCCGAGCAGAAGGGTACACCCACACAGCCCGGCCGCCCCAGCCCCTATCGCGACCGACCGATAGAGGAGAACATGCGTCTCTTCAAGCAGATGAACACCCCCGAGGCCGTAGAGGGCTCGATGGTGCTGCGCGCCAAGCTCGACATGGCCAATCCGAACATGCACTTCCGCGACCCCATCATCTACCGTATCATCCAGATACCCCACCACCGCACAGGCACGAAGTGGCACTGCTACCCGATGTACGACTTTGCCCACGGACAGTCGGACTACTTCGAGGGTGTCACCCACTCCATCTGTACGCTGGAGTTTGTGCCTCACCGTCCGTTGTACGACAAGTTTGTCGACCTGTTGCGTGAGTATATGGCTGAGCAGAAGGACACGAAGGACTTCAATCCCGCCATCCTCAGTGCCTATGACGGCACACGCCAGATAGAGTTCAATCGCCTGAACCTGACCTACACCGTGATGTCGAAGCGCAAGCTGAAGGCGCTGGTGGACGAGCATCTGGTGAGCGGCTGGGACGACCCACGTATGCCCACCGTATGCGGCATGCGCCGTCGCGGATACTCGGCACAGAGCATCCGCAACTTCATCGACTCTATTGGCTATACCAAGTTTGATGCCCTGAACGACTATGCCCTGCTGGAGGCTGCCGTACGCGACGATCTGAACAAGAAGGCTTGTCGTGTCAGTGCAGTTTTGGACCCCATAAAACTGGTCATCACCAACTATCCCGAAGGAAAGTATGAGGAGATGGAGGCAGTGAACAATCCTGAGAACGAGGCCGACGGAACACATGCCATCACCTTCGGACGCGAGCTGTGGATAGAGCGTAGCGACTTTCAGGAGGTGGCTGAAAAAAAATTCCAGCGTCTGGCACCCGGCAAGGAGGTGAGACTGAAGAATGCCTACATCATCAAATGCGACGAGGAGCACCCCTGCGACAAGGATGCTGAAGGCAACGTTACCACCATCTATGCCACCTACGACCCAGAGACACGCAGCGGTATGCCCGGTGCCGACCGCAAGATTAAGGGCAAGACACTGCACTGGCTCTGCTGTCAGCACGCTGTGCCCGCCGAAGTCCGCCTGTACGACCGCCTGTTCAGCATCGAAAATCCCGGTGCCGACGAGCGCGACTTCCGCGAACTGCTGAATCCCAGCTCACTGAAGGTGCTCAAGAACTGCTATGTCGAGGAGTATCTGAAAGAGAAGAAGGCTGGCGACTTCCTGCAGTTCCAGCGCATAGGCTACTTTACACCCGACTTGGACTCGACTGCCGAGCATCTGGTGTTTAACAAGACGGTAGGTCTGAAAGTATAAGATAATGACTTTCAACGAGCGATACTTTCAAAGCAAAGAGTTTCAGGAACTGCTTCGCAACTACGAATCGTCCACCGCATCGGGAGGCTCGCTGTTTCTCGATGTGGACGATCTTGTGGACATTGCAGACTACTACAACTACATCGGAGAGGGAGACAAGGCTTTAGAACTGGTAGAACAAGGACTGGAGCTCTATCCCAACGATGTGCTGCTCAATGTGTTCATGGCACGCAAGGCACTACTCGACAGCGACTATGAACAGGCCAAGCATTTTGCTGACACGATTGATGACAAAGAATCGCCGGACTACCACTATCTGGTAGCGGAAATCATGATTGCCCAAGGCCACACGGAGGAAGCCGACGAGTATCTGAGGCCACTCTTCGTAAAGACCCCTGCCGACGAAGTCAAAGAATTCGTCAAGGACGTGGGCAACCTTTTTCTCGACTACGCCGTCTTCGACAAGGCTTATGAGTGGATGATGCGGATAGCCGATGACAATAGTGATGACTTCAAGGAACTGATGGGCAGAGCACTGATAGGTGTAGGAAGGTATCAGGAGGCAGAACAGCTCTTCAACGAGCTGCTGGACCGCTATCCCTATTCCCAGGCCTATTGGGCTGCGCTGGCTTCGGCACAATATATGAGCGAAGACTTCGAATCGGCCATTACCAGTAGTGAATTTGCACTCGCCATTGACCCTAAGCACCTGGCAAGTCTCAGCTACAAGGCCAATTCGCTGATGAAGATGGGAAACGACGAAGAGGCGCTACGCTTCTTCAAACGGTTTGAGGACATCTCGCCCGACGACCCGTCAAACCTGCTTAACATGGGGGTCTGCCTGATGAACCTGAGACGCTATGAAGAAGCGCTGGACAAACTGCAAGAGGCTTTAGACAATATTGACGAGACGATAGAGGAAGACAGGGAGGCCATACTCCCCATCTTTCAGGAGATGATCTTCTGCCATTGCCTCAACCACAATACCGACAAGGCTCTTGAACTGCTGGACAAAGCCGGCGAAAAGCATTGCAACCCGTTAGACCTGCTGATACTGAGAGGGCATGTGTACTTGCAGAGAGGAGAGTTGGAAGAGGCTCAGAATGTATTTGTCCAGGCTATCGAACTGGCCAATGCCGCCCCTTCTATTTACTTGCGCATTGCCACCTCGCTCTATGACAACCGCTATGTCCAAGCCAGCTACATGCTTCTGAAGAAATTCATGAATTATGATGAGCAAAGCCTTACTGAGGGTTATTCCTATATGGCACTCTTCTGCTGGGACCTGAAATTGTGGAACGAGTTTGCCATCTACCTGCACAAAGCCATGAAATTCAATAAAAAAGAAGATATAAGGCTGGTGTTGTCATGTCTGGTTCCCGAAGAGCTGCCTGTAGAGGAATACGAGACCTACCTGATGGAGCAAATAAAGAATATGAAGCATTAGAACTAGAATAAAAGGAAATGAATCTCATCACCTCCCTCCTGTCCAATCTTAACTATGGCACCATCTTCTTTCTGATGATGCTTGAAAGCACAGTAGTACCCGTGCCTTCAGAGTTTGTGGTCACCCCGGCAGCCTACCATGCAGCCAGCGGACAACTCAATGTATGGCTCGTCATCCTGTTCTCCACCGTCGGAGCTGATATCGGAGCATCCATCAACTATTTCGTTGCCCTCTATGTAGGACGCCCTGTCATCTACCGCTTTGCCAACAGCCGCTGGGGGCACATGTGTCTGCTGAACCAAGAGAAGGTGGAGAAATCGGAACGCTACTTCGACGAGCACGGCATTGCCGCAACACTTACAGGCCGACTGATTCCCGGCATCCGGCATCTGATAAGCATCCCTGCTGGACTGGCTCGCATGAACTATGGGAAGTTTCTGCTCTACACTACGCTTGGCGCTGGGGCGTGGCACAGCATCCTCGCCGCCCTGGGATGGTATCTGCACGCCATCGTACCCGAGGAACAACTCAACGACAAGATATCGGAATATGCCGAGTATATCAAGATTGCCATCCTTGCCTTGGTAGTGTTGGCTATCGCCTATTTCGCAATCAAACACTATGCGAAGAGGAAGGAATAAGGCATCACGTTAAAAAACCCTTAAATCGGCAAATCTTATCGAAGATTTGCCGATTTATTTCTACTAACAGGCAGAAAACATCCAACTTATTTTCTTTTTTCGTCGGCATTTTCTACCTTTGCATCGACAAATTGCAACAAAACAGGCGTATTCTGCGTCTGACAAAGTGAATAATAATAAATTAAGGTATATGAAGAAAGCTATTCTTTTTCTGACAACGATGATGAGTCTCACAGCCAACGCTCAACAGAAATGGACGTTGGAAGACTGTATCAACTATGCTATTGAGAACAACATCTCGCTGAAGCAGTCGAAGCTAAAGAAACAGACTGCTACAGAAACTCTTAAACAGTCGAAGGCACAATTGCTGCCCTCGCTGAGTGCTTCGACCTCACAAGGTGTGGGATACCGTCCTTGGACCAACAGCGGTTCGATAACGGTGACTAACGGCCAGGTGGACACCAAAGTGGAGAAGACCTACTACAACGGGTCGTATAACGTAAATGCCCAGTGGACCGTATGGAACGGTAATCAGAATCGCAATCAGGTGAAGTTGAACCGTGTAAGCGAGGAACAGGCAGAACTGGCTGCCCAGGAGACTGCCAACACCATTCAAGAGAAGATTGCCCAGCTGTATGTCCAGATACTCTATCAGACCGAGGCTATCGAGGTGAACCGCCAGAGTCTGGAAACGAGCAAGAAGAACGAGGAGCGCGGCAAGACGATGATGGAAGTAGGCAAGATGTCGAAAGCTGACGTTGCTCAACTGACGGCTCAGCGCGCCACCGACGAATACAATCTGGTGTCGGCAGAATCGCAGTTAGCACAATACAAGTTGCAGCTGAAACAATTGCTGGAACTGACGACGGAAGACTTCGACGTGGCCATTCCCACCACCAGCGACGAGCAGGCGTTGGAAGAGATTCCCTCGATGAGCAGCGTCTATGAAGCCGCTCTATTGCAGCGTCCGGAGATCAAGAATGCCGAACTGGGATTGAAGTCGGGCGACCTGCAGCTGAAGATAGCCAAGGCCGGTTGGATGCCTACGCTGAACATGACGGGTGGAGTATCTACCAGCACCAACTCGCTAACAGATAATGAATGGGGCACACAGATGAAGACAAACTTCAACTCACAAGTAGGAGCCACGATAAGCATTCCCATCTACGACCAGCGCAAGGCGCGTACGGCAGTCAACAAGGCACGTATCACCCAACTGGAAGCCCAGCTAGCATTACAGGAGAAGCAGAAAAAGGTCTATGCCGACATCGAGGGCTATTGGCTCAACGCACAGACCAACCAGCAACAGTTCCGTTCGGCATTGCTGAATGTGGCAAGCGAACAGGCTTCCTACGACCTGCTGTCGGAGCAGTTCCAGTTAGGATTGAAGAACATCGTAGAACTGATGACGGGTAAAGACAAGCTACTGAAGGCTCAGCAGAACAAGTTGCAGTCGAAGTACACCACCATTCTCAACCAACAGATGCTGAAGTTCTACAAAGGCGAAACGATGAAGATTTAGTTGACAGTTGACAGTTGAGAGATCATAACATAGAAGAGATATGAAGAACAAGAAGATTTTATGGGCTGTTGGAGCCTTGGTGCTGATAGTCCTCGTCATCTGGCTATTGTCGGGTGGCAAGAAAGAAGAGAAGGTAACCTTCGATACTGCCAAAGTGGAAAAGAAGGACATTCATACGTCGATTACTGCTACAGGAACGATTGAACCCGTAACCTCCGTAACGGTCGGTACACAGGTTAGCGGCATCGTATCAAAACTGTTTGTCGACTATAACTCTGTGGTTAAGAAAGGACAGGTGATTGCAGAACTGGACAAGACTAACCTCATCAGTGAGTTGAATACCGCCAAAGCCAATCTGAGCAGCGCACAGAGTACACTGAACTACGAAACGACCAATTTCCAACGCTATCAGACCCTCTATGACAAGGGGCTGGTATCAGCAAACGACTACGAAAACGCACGTCTGTCGTACGACAAGGCTCGCCAACAAGTGGCAACCTCACGCGAGAGCGTGCAAAAGGCTCAGACTAATCTGGGCTATGCTACCATCACCAGCCCCATAGACGGTGTTGTACTGTCGAAGAGTGTGGAGGAAGGTCAGACAGTGGCAGCATCGTTCAATACACCAGAACTATTCACCATTGCCAAGGACCTTACCGACATGCGAGTCATTGCTGACATCGACGAGGCAGATATTGGTGGAGTGAAAGAAGGGCAGCGTGTGACATTTACCGTTGATGCCTTCCCTGACGACCACTTTGAGGGTGCTGTGACCCAGGTTCGCCAACAAGCCACCACCGAGAGCAACGTGGTGACCTATCAAGTAGTAATCTCGGCACCTAACAAAGACCTGAAACTGAAGCCCGGACTCACAGCCAATGTCACCATCTATACATTAGAACTGAAAGACGCATTGGCCATTCCCGCAAAGGCATTACGCTTTATGCCCAATGAAGCTCTGCTGAAAGAAGGGCAGACGATTGAAGACACCGAGGCCAGTCAGAAGGTATGGACACTGGAGGGCAACATCTTTAAGGCACATGCAGTAGAGACAGGAACCACCAACGGCATACTGACAGAAATCAAGAGTGGCATCAGTGAAGGCACTGAGGTGCTTGTCGACTTCAACATCAACGACGGCGACAATCCTCAGCAAGAACAGGCATCGAACCCCTTCATGCCCCGCCCACGCAACAACAAGAACGGAAACCAACAGAAGAAGTAAATGGACGACAATAGAAAGGTAGTGATTGAGCTACAGAATGTCAAGCGCTATTTCCAAGTGGGCTCGGAGACGGTAAAGGCCCTGCGAGGAGTATCGTTTAAAATCTACGAAGGCGAGTTTGTCACCATACAAGGCACCTCCGGTTCGGGAAAATCGACACTGCTCAACCAACTTGGCTGTCTGGACACTCCCACCTCGGGTGAGTATTTCCTCGATGGCATCTCGGTACGGACGATGTCGAAAACCCAGCGTGCTCATCTGCGTAACCAGAAGATAGGATTTGTATTCCAAAACTACAACCTGTTGCCCAAGACCACCGCAGTAGAGAATGTCGAACTGCCTCTGATGTACAACAACAAATATGATGCGCGCCAGCGGCGTGAGGCTGCCGTCAAGGCACTGCAAGCCGTAGGACTTGGCGACCGGCTGGAGCACAAATCCAATCAGATGTCGGGCGGACAGATGCAGCGTGTGGCTATAGCGCGTGCACTGGTCAACAACCCTGCCGTGCTGCTGGCCGATGAAGCTACGGGTAACCTGGACACCCATACCTCATTCGAAATGTTGGTACTGTTTCAGGAACTCTACAAGCAGGGACACACTATCATCTTCGTCACGCATAACCCTGAGATAGCAGAATATTCATCGCGTAACATCAACCTGCGCGACGGCAAGATTCGCGAAGACACCATCAATCAGAACATCAAGTCGGCAGCAGAGGCCCTGGCCGCTCTGCCTAAACCTCAAGACGACTAAAGGTATGAACATATCCAATTTATTCAAAGTCAGCTTCAAGGCAGTAGCCAACAACAAGATGCGCTCATTCCTATCCATGCTGGGCATCATCATCGGTGTAGCCGCCGTTATCATCATGATGGCTATCGGACAGGGCTCGAAAGAGAGTATCCGCGCAGAACTCTCTACAATGGGTACCAACCTGCTGACGATACGTCCTGGTGCAGACATGCGAGGTGGCGTGCGCCAAGATCCTTCTGCTATGCAGACGCTGAAGGCAGCAGACTACGAGCGCATCATGAACGAAAAGAAGTTTGTCACCAAGGTATCGCCTGAGGTGACTGCCTCCGGACAAGTAATCTATGGAAACAACAATACAACCACTTCCTTGTATGGCGAGTCGACAGAATATCTCGACATCAAGAAATGGGAGATAGCCGATGGAGACTGTTTTACTGACGAGGACGTAAAGAAAGCCGCCAAAGTGGTAGTGGTCGGTAAGACTATTGTGGACGAGCTGTTTGGTAGCGGTGTAGACCCCATCGGCAAGACCATCCGATTCAAATCCATACCTATGCGTATCGTGGGAGTGCTGAAGTCGAAGGGCTACAACTCGTGGGGCATGGACCAGGACAATGTCATGATAGCTCCCTATACCACAGTCATGAAGCGCATCAATGCCCAGACATGGTTCTCGTCTATTGTCTGTTCTGCCATTACGGAGGAGTTGTCGGATGCAGCCATAGAGGAGCTGACCCAGATTCTGCGCGATAATCACAAGCTAAAAGGAGAAGCAGCCGACGACTTCACCATCCGTTCGCAAGCCGAGATGATGGAGACGATGTCGTCCACAATGGATACCGTGACACTGATCCTCGTGGTTGCTGCCGCGTTCTCGCTACTGGTTGCCGGCATCGGCATTATGAATATCATGCTCGTATCGGTGACGGAACGCACTAAAGAGATAGGTCTGCGAATGGCAGTAGGCGCCACTGGAGCAGTCATCTCGCTGCAATTCCTCATCGAGTCGGTCATCATCAGCGTGACGGGAGGACTGTTGGGCATACTGGTTGGCTGTTCGGCAAGTGCCTTTCTGGGGTCTTTCGGCATGCCGTCGAGCGTACCCGCCTGGAGCATCTATGTGTCGTTCCTGGTGTGCGTCTTCATTGGTGTATTATTCGGTTATATCCCAGCCCAAAAGGCTGCTAACATGGACCCAATAGAAGCTATCCGCCATGAATAAGCGACTGAGCCTGTTCCTGCATGTAGCCTTCTGGGCTTTCATGTTCCTCTCGCCCCTCACCTATATGCGAGGGCACGGAGTCTCACTGCTGCAGTATATCATGAACTGCATGATGCCACTGATGATGATGGTTGTGTTTTACGCCAACTACCTTTGGCTTACACCACGTTTTTTTGCAGCAGGGAAGCATCGTTACTTCCTACTTATCAATTTACTTTTAGTAGTGAGTCTGGGCATCGGGCTGCACTACTGGATTGATTTTGCCCACCAACTGTTTCAACCGGCTCATGCGCGTCCACGACATGAGCCTCTGCCCATTGACGAGATACTCTTTATCCTGCGTGACATCATCAATCTGGGCATTTTCGCAGCAGTAGGTACGGCTATCGTGCTGGCCCAGCGCTGGGAGCACAATGAGAAAGCTCGCCGCGAGGCGGAGGCTGCCCGCACAGATGCAGAGTTGAAAACACTGCGCAACCAGATCAATCCCCACTTCCTGCTGAACACCCTTAACAACATCTATGCGCTCACGGCTTTTGATGCTCCCAAAGCACAGGAGGCCATACAAGAGCTATCGAAAATGTTGCGTCACGTGCTTTACGACTACGAACAACCTACCGTTCCCTTAAAAGACGAGGTAGAATTTATGAAGAACTATATCAGCCTGATGAAGATCCGTCTGCCCGAGTCGGTACAAGTCAAGGCAGATTTCCACATCGGGGATTCACAACTGCGTGTAGCCCCCATGATCTTCATCTCGCTTGTCGAGAATGCTTTCAAGCACGGCATAAGTCCTACAGAACCCTCCTTCGTCAGTATTGCAGTCGATGCAACAGAAGAGGAAATCGTATGCGACATACAAAACTCTAATCATCCCAAGACTGCTTCCGACCACAGCGGACACGGTATAGGACTCCAACAGGTGCAGCGCCGGCTGGACCTCTCCTACCCGAACCGATATGAGTGGCTACGAGGCATTTCTGATGACAGCAAAACGTATTGTTCTAAAATAATTATTAAGCTATGACTATCAATTGCGCCATTATCGACGACGAACCTTTGGCAGCAGGACTGCTGAAGAGCTATGTAGAAAAGACCCCATTTTTGCAACTCATAGGCGCCTATGGGTCTGCTCTTGAGGCCATGAAGGAACTGCGCGAGCACCCCGCTCAACTATTGTTCCTGGACATTCAGATGCCCGAGCTCTCCGGCATTGAATTTGCCAAAATACTGCCATCAGAAACGAAGATTATCTTTACCACCGCCTTCCAGCAGTATGCAATTGAAGGCTATAAGGTGTCGGCCATCGACTATCTGCTGAAACCTATCTCGTATAACGACTTTGTGAAAGCAGCCAACAAGGCTCTCGACTGGTTCAATATCAACCAGAAACAGCAGGCCTACGCCAAAGACCGCTTTATGTTTGTCAAAAGCGACTATAAGCTCATCCATGTAGCACTGGACGACATTTTATATATTGAGGGACTAAAGGACTACGTACGTATCTATCTTGCCGATGGACAGAAGATTATGAGCCTCATGAACATGAAGAAACTCGAGGACTATCTTCCGCGCCCCGAGTTTCTACGTACACACCGTTCCTATATAGTTCACATGACCAAAGCCCAAAGCATCGACCGTTTCCGTATCGTGTTCGGACAGGAATACATTCCTATCTCCGACTCCTATAAAGACGATGTCCAGCAATATTTCGACATACATACGCTGACATGAAGTCAGCTACTACATAGCTTCTGTCCTTTCTATGATTTCCAAGCACATGCGACTATTATGGTAAGGACATTTCCAGAAGCCCGCCTTGTCGTCGACGGTATTTAAGGTTCCGTCGGGATGGCGGCTCCAGTGCCACTCGCCGTTTTCATAGTCGATGAGCTGGTCCTTAATGTACTGCCAACAGCGAACAGCCTTCTGAAGAGCATCCTGATCGCCAAAATACTGGTAGAGGTTAAACCACCCTACCACATTCTCGGCCTGTACCCACCAGTGGAGATCGTCGTCAACATGTCCCGTATCAAGATTGGCCTCATGAATCATGGAACCGTCAGGACGCAGGCCTTTCTCTGAAGCCTTTGCCACCATGCGGACAATGGGTTCTACCTTGTCTAACACTTCTCTGTCGCCCAAGACTAAGGCTGCTTCGTGCAACAGCCAGGAACACTCAATATCATGCCCGTAGCTTTCCAAATGTCCGGCACCGCGCGTCCAGTCCATTTCGAAAAAGAGGTCGAGATGGTGGGTCTCGGGGTTTAGGATGCGGTCGGTAAAGATGGAGATAATATTACGCAGTGCGGCCTCCACGCGACACACCGTCTCTTGCGGCACAGTGACTTCTACAGGCAATACAGCCCCAATGACTGGTACATAGCTGCACGAAGCGGCATGGTGAAACTCCTTGAGACAACGCAACAAGTTGGCATAAGGCTCAATGATATGAAGATGGGTGTTCTGCGACTTAGGATAGTTGGCGTCAAGCTCCGAAAGACGCATATCGGCAATGGTTCCCCACTCTCTGGTGCATGCCTCGATATAGCCGTTGTACTGGTAATCGAGAGCATGCTCCTCTATACAATCAAAAAGCTGGAGGGCACATTCGAGGGCCTCGCGATCTCCCGTAGCCCGCGCATACTCTGACATTCCGTAGATAGCGAACCCAATAGCATAGAACTGCTTCTTGGTATCTAACGGCTGTCCCTTGTAGTCTACACTCCAATAGACGCCACCATACTCACGGTCTATGAAATGGTCGAGGATATAGTCTTTGGCACGAGTAGCCATCTCGAGATACTCAGGTTTCTTCAGCACACGATAGGCAGCCGAAAAGGACCACAGGATGCGAGCGTTGAGGATGGCTCCTTTCTCGGCATCGGCATGCAGCTGCTCTTGGGCATCGATTCGCCCATAGAAGCCGCCATTCTCGCTGTCCACCATCTTATCTTGCCAAAAGCGCAGGATGTTGTTCACAACAACATCCTGCATTTCGTTTCTTAATGTTTGAATATCCATAGATATTTCCTCTTGATAGTTTTAATCCTCGATATGGCGTATCTTCTTCAACTCTGCATTGATATGATTGATGCGGTCGGTGGTCAGCGGGTAGAACCAGACAATACACATCGACAGCAAGGCAACACAAGCGGGAATGAAGCTCATGAGCCAACGCAGACAAGTGAGCGCACTCTCAGGCTGGTCGACAGGTCCGGCAGCAAGAATCTCAGGATCCGTGATATAGCCAAATCCAGAGAGGAGCCACAGGACGGCAGCGCCACCAATGGCACCTCCAAACTTCTGAGCCATTGAACTCGACGAGAAGATAAGGCCCGTAGAGGCTGTCTTAAACTCCAGTTCTGCATAGTCACTGACATCCGCATACATCGACCACACCAATGGCGACATGATACCCGTCAGAATAGAGATGAGAATCTGGAAAATCAGCATAGCCCAGTAGCCTGCCGGTGTACAGGGAATAAAGAAGAACAGGACGCTGAGTACGACCAATGAGGCATTGACCAGGATAAACGTTGTCTTCTTGCCCAGTCGGTTCGAAATGGGCACACACGAGGCTACGCCTACCATATTGGAGACTTCGCCGACACCAAGGAAGAGTCCGGCATAGAAAGCAAACATCAGTCCAAAGAACACCAGACTGACATTGCCGCCAATGATGTCCTGGAAGAAGTAGGCTACCGTCGCTCCACGCACGGTATTGAAGAGGTTGAAGCACAGGGCAGCGCCGATAAGCAGCCACCAGGGCTTATTGGAAATCAGCGCCTTAAAGTCGCTTCCCACCGATACAGTGGAGACCGTCTTCAGGTGCTCCTTTGTCATCGTGAAGCAGAGGATGAACATGACGAAACAGGCAGCAGCAATGACCACCATCGCCCAGAACCATCCGCCAGGAGTGTTGTAGCCTCCCATGAGGTTGGTCAGCGGTTCCCAAAGGAACAGCGAGATGAACGAACCGCCATAGGCAAAGAACATACGGAACGACGAGAACACGGTCTTCTCGTTGGAGTCGTCTGTCATCACTCCCAGCATGGCACCATAAGGCACATTGATACCCGTATAGACGGTCATCATGAGGATGTAGGTGACATAGGCCCAGATGAGCTTACCGGCATAGTCAAGGTCGGGAGTAGTAAACAGCAGGATACCACAAATGCTGAAGAACGGGGCCACCCATAGCAGATAGGGGCGATACTTTCCCCACTTGGTCTGCGTACGGTCGGAGATGATGCCCATCATGGGGTCAGAGACGGCATCCCATATACGTGTCACCAGCACCAGCACACCCGCATCTATCAGTGACAATCCGAAGATGTTTGAATAGAAGAAAGGCAAATAGTATGAGAATATCTTCCAGAACATGCTGGACGACATATCGCCAAAGCCATAGCCTATCTTCTCTTTTAAGGTTGATTTAGCCATAGAGATAATTTACGATTTACTATTTACAATTTCTGTTCTTGGCCACCAGCTTCTTGATGGTTTCCACCGAGGCGGCTGTATAGAGGCCATCCTCAGGCGTGTTCATGCAGTAGTCTACCAGCTTGTCGACTGTCGATGTGGCCACATGCATACGCGTGTCGGCAGAAGCATAGTAGATAAACACTTTTCCAGAAGAATAGTGCTCACTATCTTCTTCATCAGCTATCCAACCGTTGGCAAAGGCCACGTTCATGACATCGCCCAGATATTCGTCACCCTGCGGAACCAGGAAGAATCCTCCAGGCTGGGCAATCACCTTCGTCGGGTCTTCCAACGAGGTCATATACATATAGAGCACATAGCGCAGACCATCGGCTGTCGCGCGTACACCATGAGCCAGATGCAGCCATCCTTTGGGAGTCTTGATGGGATGCGGGCCCTCGCCATTCTTCACCTCGGTAATGGTGTGATAGTGGCGGGCATTGATAATCTTCTCCTCCTTCACCTCCGCATGGGTGATATCGTCTACCAGGGCCCAGCCAATGCCGCCACCAGAACCGGTATCGATAAATCCATCCTGAGGACGGGTGTAGAAGGCATACTTGCCATCGACGAACTCAGGATGCAGCACTACGTTGCGCTGTTGCGACTTCGTCTTCAGATCGGGCAGACGCTCCCAAGTCTTCAGGTCCTTGGTACGTGCGATACCTGCGGTAGCAGTAGCAGCACTGAGGTTGCCTGGCTGCGAGTCATCGTGACGCTCGGCACAGAACACGCCATAAATCCAGCCATCCTCGTGCCGAGTAATACGCATATCATAGATATTGGTGGCAGGTATCACATCGTCGGGCATCGTGATGGGCTCGTCCCAGAAGCGGAAGTTGTCAACCCCATTGGGCGACTCGGCCACAGCGAAGAAAGACTTACGGTCGGCTCCTTCCACGCGCACTACCAGGCAGTATTTCCCCTGCCACTTGATAGCACCAGAATTCAGCGTGGCATTCATCATGATGCGCTGCATCAGGTAGGGATTATCCTGCTCGCAGAAGTCATAACGCCACTCTAAGGGCGTATGCTCGGCAGTAAGTATAGGATTCTTCCACTTATCGTAGATACCATTGCCCCATTCTATGGGTTCGTTCTTGCGTGTCAGCAGTTCCTCATGGTGAGCACGCAGTGCTTTTACTTTTTCTTGAAAATCCATATTATTTACTATTTGACGATTTACTATTGATTTACGATTGGGTTATCTTACTATTTGATTTCCTCCAAGAACAAGGTATTCTTAGCCTTATAGAGCTTACGGAAGTCTGCGGCACAAGGCAATTCTGGAGCCGGCCCGAAGTATTCCTTCTTGTCATTGCGCCAAAGCAGGAAATAGCTGATGGGATACTCGTCCATGATGGGCTTCAGGACGCGAGTCCACCAAGTAGAGTCGGTCATATTCTGCAATCCGCACTCCGTCATTGCCAGCAGCTTCTGATTCTTCTTGGCAAAATCGCTCAGGAAAGCCAAATCTGCCTTGAGGGCCGTCTTGAAGTCCTCCTCGGTCCCCCATTGATAGGCATCCTCGCCAATCAGCGTCACACGGTCGTTGCCAGGATAGCGCTGCAGGAAGCGTTCCTCTGTCCATCCGCCATCAAGGTTGGGCGAATAGCTCCACAAGAGATTGGTGAAGCCGCGATCCTTGGTCATATAATCTTGCAACTGATTCCACAGTGCTCTGAACTCATCGTCCGTACAAAGCTTCTGTCCCCACCAGAACCACGAGCCATTATTCTCGTGCCAGGGGCGGAAGATAATGGGAACAGGCTGTCCGTCATCGGTCTTCAGTGTCTCCACGAAGTCAGCCACGCGCAACATCCATATCATGAATGTCTCGTACTGCGAGCCTCCAGGCAGAATGCTCTTCACCACCGTAGAGTCTGTCACATCCCATGCAGTACCGCCCGTCAGCGGATTGCGGGGATGCCAGCTCAGCGTGACAATACCTCCACGCTGGTGGTGAGCTATCAGCTCATCGTGTATTCGCGAGAAGGGCACACTGTCCAGATTCTTCTCGTCGCCCATCTCGATGCCCCCCAGGTCGAAGCCCATCACGGCAGGATAGTCGCCCACCGTTCTGCGCACATCGCTCGAGTCTGCCGG
Organism: Prevotella sp. UBA2456; assembly: GCA_002342415.1. Classification (GTDB taxonomy): domain Bacteria; phylum Bacteroidota; class Bacteroidia; order Bacteroidales; family Bacteroidaceae; genus Prevotella. The sequence goes on from DDPY01000015.1 coordinate 60,329, forward strand.
ATAGCCGGCCTTGTTCTGAATAGAGTCATAGGCAGAATTCTCTGCTGCAATGCCCGACCAGGTGACCCCATAGAACGGATCGTCCTGATGTCCCATCATATAGCCTTTCTGCCGTAGTGCCTGCATGCGCTCTGCCAGAAGCTCGCTCGCACTCTTCTCTACTACGGTCTGCCGGCCACAGGCCGCCATCATCATAGCGACACCTATTATATATAATGTTTTCTTCATCATTCTATGTTCATTTGTTTCTTCATCCAAGCCTGCCACTCGTCCCATTGCTCCTGATACCAGAAGTGAGCCGTCTGCTGATAAATGCTCAATGTCTTGGGACAGGTGAGCGTGTTGTAAGTGGCATAGGCCGTCGTAGGCGGCACCACATCGTCGTTATAGCCGAACGATACCCACGTGGGGCACTGGATGCGGCGCACGAAGTTCACTCCGTCATAATAGCGCGAAGCCAAAACTCTCTCCTCACTCCTCTTTCCTTTCTCCACTTTATAAAAATAGTGGGGCCAGCCACAGGCTATCCCTTGCAGGGATGCCGTATGGTCGCAGAGTGCCGGATGCACGGCAGCCACAAAGGTAATGCGCTTGTCGAGTGCAGCGGTAGCATAGGAGAGAAAGCCGCCCTGACTGGCTCCCGTCACACCGATGGTCTTTCCGTCCCATTCGGGCAGCGAGGCGATATAGTCTACCGCACGCACACATCCCACGATGACGCGCTTGTAGTAGCTGTCGTCGCGCGAATCCATTCCGAAGTTCCAATAGCAGTTCAGCGCTCCGTTCATCAGGTTATCATAGAACTGCTGCGGCTGGGTGACATCCACGCCGTGAATACCAATCTCCAGCACGATAGCCTTGCCTGGAGCCGTGTACGTATCGCCGCTATAAGGGCGAACACCTGCACCAGGCACACGCAGCAGCGCCGGATACTTGCCCGGCTTGGTGGGAACGCTCAATATGCCGTAGGTACGCGAACCCCAGCGGATATTCTGGAACGACACCTGATAGACGTTCACCTCCTCCGTGCTCCGCTCTGGCAACAGCTCGCGCTGGGCGTTCAGCACGGTCCAGCGGGCTTCCTCAAGCGTCTTGTTCCAAAACTGGTCGAAGTCCTTGGGCTCAACGGTTGTAGGCTTCAACTGCTCAGGCGAGAAGGCCGCCGTACACGATCCTTTATACTCCTTGCCAGCAACGTGAGCCGTAACGGAGAGCCGATAGAAACCGGGCTTCGTCATCCTGCCCTTCCAGGTCATCGTGCCGTCTTTCAGCACCACACCCTGCTTCTTCACCTCAGGATACATCTCAGGACCTGCCTCATAGTCTACAGTCACATTGTCCAACAAGGTGGACGACTTGAGGACGCTGACCTTAAACTGCGCCGTCTCCCCTATCGCATAGTTCCAATCCTGATGGTCGGGAACTACCATTACATTGATATGATTCCCACGAATCTGAGCCTCCATCGGCAATATGCCGAGAAGCATCATCAGAAAAGCAATTAAGCCCGTTTTCTTCATTGCAATTTTGGTCTTTAGTTATAATTGTTCAAACTTCGTTGCAAAGTTAGCATTATTTTTTGAAAAACTACAATACTATTTTGATTATATTGCGTACTTTGTTTCAAATCAAACTTTAAAAAATCTTAATTCCGTATGGTGATAAGCTCCTATGGTGCTATGCTATTGTTCAGACCACCCCTAATCCCTCCTAACTTAGGAGGGGAAATGGTTACTCTTGTAGTAGTGCCTGTGGTAGTATCTACTTCCCCTCCTAAGTTAGGAGGGATTAGGGGTGGTCTGAACAAGTTTAGGAACTTATCCCCTCTTGGATATATATTTCCCAGCAAAGGGCAGGAAAAGTTTCCAGATAGTGAGGCATTTTATGTTTCCAACTTAGAAACACATGTACACAAGTTGGAAACACCTGTAGCCAACTTGGAAACATAAGTCTACAAGTTAGAAACACAACTTCCCTGACGTTCGGAGAAAATTTAGAAGTGGGTGTTATGAGATATTCTCTTACCTCTCACCACTTACCTCTTACCTCTGAAAGTTGAGCTATGTGAAACAAGCGCAACTTTATATATATAATAATGTACGCGCGAGATGAGGATGCGAGAAAATCCAAATTGTACTTTTTACACTTATTGACACCAACAGCACAAAAAGGCACGCTTTAGCAAAAAAGTATCAAAATTTATCAATAAAAAGTTATAATATTTCCAAATTTTACGTTATCTTTGCATCGTCAATAACGAAATTAAGCGAATCAATATACTATTAACTAACAAAAAAGGTATGAATCTAAATTGCAGTAAAAACTCTCTGCTGGCAGGATTATGCGCAATGACCCTGCTGGGCTATTCGCCTGCATTGTATGCAGCCGGGGGCAGTTCACCACTGCCCAACGAGGTGCAGCAGTCGAAGAAGATTACTGGTACTGTGACGGACGCTATGGGTCCCGTCATCGGTGCAAGTGTAGTAGTAAAGGGCACGTCGAATGGTGTAGCCACCGACTTCGACGGAAACTTTACGCTCAATGTCAATCAGGGTGCCACCATCGTCGTGAGCTACATCGGCTACGTGTCGAAGGAAATCAAGATTGACGGTCGCACGAACTACGAGATTACCCTCGAGGAGGACAAGAAAGTACTCGACGAGGTGGTAGTAGTAGGTTACGGTACGATGAAGAAGTCCGACATTTCGGGTGCTTCCGTATCATTGGGCGAGAGCGCCGTCAAGGGCTCTATCATCACTTCGCTCGACCAGTCACTGCAAGGCCGTGCTGCTGGTGTGTCGGCCGTTTCCACCTCTGGTGCTCCTGGTTCGTCGTCAGCCATTCGCGTGCGTGGTACGGCTACCATCAATGCCAATGCTGAGCCTTTGTATGTGATTGACGGTGTCATCGTGCAGTCTGGCGGACAGAGCGGTGCCAGCTATGGTCTGGGCGACGCTCTGGGTAACGGTAGAGTATCTACCATCTCTCCCCTGTCGACCATCGACCCTGCCGACATCGTTTCGATGGAAATCCTGAAGGACGCTTCCGCCACCGCCATCTATGGTGCCCAGGGTGCTAACGGCGTTGTGCTGATTACCACCAAGCACGGTAAGGCCGGCGAAGCCAAGTTCTCCTACAACGGTATGATAGCATGGAACCATCAGGGCAAGCGACTGGACATGATGAACCTGCGCCAGTATGCTGAGTTCTATAACAACCTGGTCAATCAGGGTGAGTTGCAGGCCAATGCCAATCTGGCTGATCCTTCCATCTTGGGCAAGGGTACCAACTGGCAGGATGCCGTCTTCCAGACAGCTTTCCAGCACTCTCACCAGTTCAGCGCACAGGGCGGTACGGACAAGGTGCAGTACTATGTGTCAGCCGGCTACATGGACCAAGAAGGTACGATTATCGGTTCTAAGTTCAACCGTCTGTCCGTTCGTGCCAACATCGACGCACAGCTGAAGTCGTGGTTGAAGATGGGTGTCAACGCCACCTTCTCCGACACCAACGACGACCTGAAGCTCGCCGACTCTGACGAGGGTCTGATCAACTACTCGCTGACCACCATTCCCTCTATACCTATTTATAATGTAGACGGCAGCTACTCCAGCATCTCGCAAGAAGGCTATACCAACCCCAACCCCATTGCTTTGGCTATGCTCGACGAGATTAAGCTGAACCGCCGCAAGCTGTCGGGTAACATCTTCTTCGAGGTGACTCCCATCAAGGACCTGGTGTGGCACACGGAGTTAGGCTACGACATCAGTGCCAGCAAGGGTGACCGCTGGAAGCCCACAGTGAGTCTGGGAACATGGACCCGCGACGACAACTACGCCTCTGTGCAGAAGAACAGCAGCACATTCTGGCAAATCAAGAACTATATCACCTACAGCCGCACCTTCGGCAAGCACTCGGCTACGGCAATGGTCGGACAGGAAGCATGGAAGTCGAAGTACGACTACAACAATACGGCCAACACTGCCCTGCCCTCCAACGAGGTTCACAACCCACAGCTGGGTGACGGTACGCCGCAGATTGGCGTCGGCTACGGCAGCAGCTCGATGGCTTCGTTCTTCACCCGCTGGACCTACAGCTACGACAGCCGCTACAACCTGACCTATACGTACCGTTACGACGGTAGCTCGAACTTCGGTCCCGATAAGCGCTGGGCAGGTTTCCACTCGGTGGCAGGCTCATGGCGCTTCTCCAACGAGAAGTTCGTTGAGAGCTGGGCTGGCAAGTGGCTCTCTAATGGTAAGCTGCGTATCGGCTGGGGACAGACTGGTAACTCCGCTATCGAGGGCTACGCCTGGGGTGTCACCGTGAAAGCCATCAACACCGCCTTGGGCAAGAGCTATCGCCCGAACAACATTGCCAACAAGAGCGTGCAGTGGGAGAGCCAGGAGCAGTGGAACGTTGGTCTGGACTTAGGTTTCTTCAACGACCGCGTCAACCTGACAGTAGACTGGTATCGCAAGCAGTCGGAGCTCATGCTGATGCGCCTGCAGGTGCCCATCTACATGGGTTCGAGCGAAATCAGCAACGGCTCGTCTCGTCTGCAGCCTCCTTACGGCAACTACGGTACCATCCGCAATACGGGTGTCGAGATTACCCTGAACACCCATCCCCTGATTGGTAAGTTCGAATGGGACTCTGAGTTCCAGATTTCGTTCAATAAGAACAAGCTCGTGTCGCTGGGCGACTCCGACACTCCCCTGCAGGGTTACGGTCAGTGGAGCGACGTGGTCAGCCTGACCCAAGTGGGCGAGAGCCTGTTCAACTTCTACGGCTACGTCACCGACGGATTCTATAAGGACCTGGAGGATATTGAGACTTCTCCCAAACCCGTGAAATATCCTGCCAACGGCGGCTTCGCCAAGGGTACGACCGTATGGGTGGGCGACATCAAGTACAAGGACCTGAACGGCGACGGTGTCATCGACGAGAAGGACCAGACCAACATTGGTTCGCCCATGCCTAAGTTCACCTTCGGTTGGACCAACACCTTCCGCTGGAACAACTTCGACCTGAGCATCTTCATCAACGGTTCGGTGGGCAACAAGGTTGCCAACTACCTGAAGATGAAGCTGACACACATGAACTCCGCTTGGACCAACCAGCTGGTAGACGTGATGAACTGCACCCGTCTGGAGCCCATCGATCCCAACAAGGACTACTCGGCAGGTGTCGACCGCGGCGATGGTACGCTGGTCTACAACTGGTACGACGACATCAGCAACGTGAAGATTGCCAATCCCGGTGCCGGACTGCCCCGTGCCAGCATCCAAGACCCGAACGACAACGACCGCTGGAGCGACCGCTATATCGAGGACGGCACCTATGTGCGCCTGAAGAATGTCACCTTAGGCTACACCTTCCCCAAGAAGATGATTCGCCACATCGGTCTGGAGAGTCTCCGCCTCTATGCTAACTTCCAGAACCTCTGGACTATCACCAAGTATAGCGGCTACGATCCTGAAATCGGTGTCAGCACGGCTTCAGTCAACGTGATGGGACTGGATAATGGACGTTATCCCTCGCCTACGACCTATTCTTTCGGAGTGAACGTATCATTCTAAACCCCTAAAATCAGAAACATTATGAAAGTCAATATATTTAAATATGGTATATTTGCAGCAGCCTTGTCCTTGGGACTGACTTCCTGCAGTGATTTCCTCAACAAGCCCGCAGAAGACAGCTACAACGAGGAGAACTACTATCAGACTGATGCCCAGTGCATTGCCGGCGTAGGCTATCTATACAGCTCGCCCTGGTACGACCTGCAGCGTGGCTACTTCATGATTGGTGAGATGCTGGCCGGCAATATCTTCCAGAGCCAAAATGCATACGTGAGCTTCACAGTCAACGGTTCCGACCAGTACCTGAAGCTGGCTGCCGCCTCCATGTGGTCGGTCATTGCACACGCCAATACCGTCTACAACAGTATCAAGAAGGCTCCCTCCAGCGTGTCCGATGCTGCCCGCAATGCCAGCATGGGCGAATGTCTCACTTGGAAGGCTATGGCCTACTTCTATCTGGTTCGCACCTTCGGCGAGGTGCCCATCATCCACGACAATGCCGCCTCACTGGCTGCCGGCGACTACAACAATGTGCAGAAGGTGAAGATTGCCGATGTCTACGACTATATCATCCTGACACTTGAGAAGGCCCGCACGCTGCTGCCCAAGAGCAACTCGCCTGGCCGCATCGACTACTACAGTGCTACGGGTCTGCTGGCCAAGGTATATCTGAACAAAGCCGGTACTTCCGGTTCGCTCAATGCCGACGATATGGCCAAGGCTGCCAAGTTCGCCAAGGAAGTGATTGACGACTCTGGTCGCAGCCTGATGCCCAACTACGAGGACATCTTCCGCCTGCAGAACAACAACTGCGAAGAGAGCCTCATTGCCTGGCGCTGGACTGCCAACGGTAACGTATGGACTGCTCAGAACTCGCTGCAGTGCGACCTCGGCATGCAGGGCTTCGATGAGTTCGGCGACACCTGGGGCGACTGGACCTGTCCGTCTGTCGACCTGCAGGAAGCCTTCGGCATCAAGCTCCTTGAGCAGCAGCCCGACGCTTGGATCAATAATGTGGATACCCGTCTGAAGGGTACCATGATGCTGCCAGGATTCTTCTATTCCTACTTCTGGCAGGACAAGGGCGGCTTCGACTACCTGAAGTTCCAGTTCGACACCAGCTACAACTCTGGTGCTGCCGGAGAGGTGAAGCCGGGTACGGGTTCGAACATCGTAAAGCACCTCTATGGCAATGCCAACGACCACGTGCTGGGTGCCGGACACTCTGCTGCCTATATGTACAACAGCTTGGCTACCCACCTGCTCCGTCTGTCGGATGTCTACCTCATCTATGCCGAGGCGATGACTGGCACTTCTGGAACTACCTCTGATGCCAGCGCCATCGATGCCTTCTACAAAGTCCGCTCACGTGCCATCAAGAACTACGAGCGTCCCGCTTCCATCACATGGAACGACATCTGGAAGGAGCGCCGTCTGGAGTTTGCCTTCGAGGGCGACCGTTGGTACGACTTCGTACGCGTCAGCTACTACAATCCCGACTTCTGCATCAAGGAGCTGGAGAACCAGAAGCGCAACCAGTTCTGGAACCTCACAGATCTGTACAAGAACTACTATGAGACGGGCAACTGGACTGTCACCAATCAGGGTTACGACGAGGCCACCTCAGCACCCAACGTGCAGATGCTGATGAAGAAGAATCAGGATACCGGCAAGCTGATGTTCCTGCTGCCCTTCCCTACAGAGGATGTCACCACCAACCCGAATATGGCCACCAGCGTGGACGGTGTTCATGTCGACGTGTATTCAACCTATAGTTATGACTAATCAAATAAAGAACCTTTGAATTATGAAAATAGCAAGATATAACAAAGGCTTTATCCTGGCACTGACCGCTTTTGCAGGACTGATGCTAACCTCCTGTAAGGATGAGCCCGACAAATACAAAGTAGCTGGCGGCACTCCTACCATCAACTACATCCGTTGCCTGTCATCGGAAATCGTCGGCAATAATGATGCCGCAGACACCCACTATACCAACGGTGAACTGGTCACCAGTGCTTCACCGCAGTCCCTGCTCTGTCTGGTAGGTGAAAACCTGCGTAGTGTCTACGAGATGTACTTCAACGACCAGAAGGCCATTCTCAACTCGAGCTACATCACGGACAACACGCTGATTGTGAGTGTTCCGAGGACCATTCCTCAGGAAGTATCCGACAAGATCTATATGATTACCCAGAACAAGGATACTATCACCTATGACTTCAGCGTCATCATCCCAGCACCGACCATCAGCACTATGTCCAATGAGTATGCTGCGGCCGGATCGACAGCGAAACTCTACGGTAGCTACTTCATCGATGATCCCAACGTGCCTCTGACCCTCACCTTCCCCAATGGTGCTGTGGCCGAAGATGTCAAGATCAACGACAGTTACAGCGAGGTTTCGTTCACCGTTCCTGAGTGCGAGGTGTCTGGTCCTATCACGGTGTCCAACATCTACGGAACCGTCAATACCACCTTCTACTATAAGGACACGCGTGGCATGCTGTTCGACTTCGACACGCCCAACTCCGAGACGGGTGTCGTGCTGGGTAACCACGGTTGGCACGCTCGCGACATCCTGTCGGACGAGACATCGCTCTCAGGCAAGTTCGTGCAGTTAGGCGATGCCGGAACCACACTGGATGAGAAAGGCGGATGGAACGACTCGAAGTTCTCGTTCGAATACTGGCCTGGCAACTGGGCTAACCCCGAGAACTACCAGGGCGACGGTGTCCGTCTGACCAGTCTGGCCGACTTCTCGAAGTGGGAGAACATGGCTTACAAGTTTGAGATGTACATCCCGTCGAGCAATCCCTGGAAGGCTGGTGCCATGCAGATTATCGTCGGTGGTGTCGACAAAGTCTCCTATGGTGAAAGTGGTGTCAAGGACATTGACGGCAACACGCTCGGTGGATCCAACAACACCTACTTCAACAACGATGAACTGCCTCGTGCGCTCTATCGTCCCTGGACCACTACAGGTTCTTACGACACTGGCGACCAATGGGTAACGGTCACCATTCCCATCAAGACATCGTTCACCTATGGATTCTCCGGCGCTGCTGCTACGGGATCTCTGAATGCAAGCGATTTCACCAGCCTCATCATCTTCGTATGTGCCGGCGGTGTGGAAGGCACTGAGTGTAATCCCATCATTAAGATTGACAACATCCGTGCCGTACCTTATAACTAAAACTTAAAAGTATTGCAATTATGAAAAATATCAAGAATATATTAGCCGTGTTAGTGGTAGCCCTCATCGGGCTATCCCTGACAGCGTGCAGCAAGGACGAGCTGGGCACCAACCAGTATCAAGGCGGTGTCAGTCTCAATGCATACGGTCCTAATCCCGTGATGCGTGGCGGTCAGCTGCGCTTCGTGGGTAGCAACCTCGACCAGATTGCCAGCATACAGATTCCTGGCGTCAGTGCCATTACCAACTTCGATGTCGTGAAGTCGGGCGTACCCAGTGAGATTCGCGTCACCGTGCCCAAGGATGGTCCTACGGAAGGTGTTATCACCCTGACCACGAAGACCGACCAGACGATTACCTGTAAGAGTGCGCTGACCTATACCGAGCCTATCGAGTTTGAGAGTTTCTCGCCTGCGGCAGCAATGCCTGGCGACATTGTCACCATCAAGGGCGACTACCTGAACCTGATTTACTCGCTGGCTTTTGCCGACGGTGTGGTGGTTGGTGCAGCCGACTTCAAGAGCCACGACCGCTATACGATTACGGTTGCCGTTCCTGAAGAGGCCAAGACGGGTAAGATTGAGCTTTATACAGCCGACCTGACCGTATCGTCAGAGGAGGAACTCGACTATCAGATTATCACCTCCGAGGATGCTATTGAGATTGGTACTCCTACCATTGCCTCTATCACTGGTCGTAACACTGCCGAAGCCCTGGGTGAAATCACCGCCAAGGCAGGTGAGACTATCAGCATCACTGGTACCTATTTCAATGTCGTAGCCGATGTGACCGTTGGTGGCGTAAGTGTTACAGACCTGAAGATTGCCAACGACGGCAAGGGCATCATCTTTACGCTGCCCGCCGAAGCTCCCGACGGTGACATCGTCATCAAATGTAAGTCGGGCGTTGAGGTTCCTGTCGGCTCATTCGTTTCCGTAAAGCCTACTGAGTGTGTGGCTACTCCGAATCCCGTCAAGGCCGGCGAGGCTCTACAGATTGACGGTAAGGATATGGACCTTGTTGTCGACGTAGAGTTTGCCGATGCCAAAGGCGAGTACACGATTGCCAACAACCAGAACATCATCAACACGACGCAAGCATACGCTGTGACCGTTCCTGAAACCGCTACCGAGGGAACGCTCATGCTCGTGATGGCTAACGGCAGCCGTATCGACGTGCCCTTCACACTGGTGAAGCCCACCGTTACGGGATACACCACAAGCAGCGTCAGTGCCGGTGGTCAGCTGACTATCGTCGGTACCGAACTCGACCTGGTGAAGACCGTACAGTTTGGTGACGGTTCTGAAATAGTAAACGTAGAGAATGCTACTGTCGATGCCATCACGGTGAATGTTCCGATGAATGCCGCCTCGGGTGCTCCTATCCTGACGCTGGCCAACGGTACGACTGTTGCCAATGTTCCCGAGATTACCATCGAGGAGGCTGTATTCTGCTACATCACCGAGATGCCCGGCGAAGATGTCGAGCTGAAAGCCGGCTATTCGATGACCGTTACCGTCGCTAACGGCGACAAACTGACTGGTGTCGAGATGAACGGCGTAAGCTGCCAGTACATTCTCACCGGCGAGAACAGCAGCCAGCTGATTATCGGTATTCCTGAGACTGCATCGGCCTCTTCGAAGCTCCGTCTGATTTCGTCGAATGGCGAGATTACTTACGACATCACGGTGATTCCTGCCACTTCGGTCAACAAGACCATTTGGTCGGGTCTGAAGCAAATCACATGGAGTGACGGCGGTCGCGTGCTGATTCCTGCCACAGCCTTCGAGGGTGTTCCTGCCGGAGCAGTCATGACCTTCTGCTACACGCAGGTGGACCAGCAGTGGGATCAGGCCCAAGTGAACTACGGTGACTGGAGCGGCATCAACTTCAACGAGGCCGGCGAGGGTGTCGTGACCTTCAACGGTACGCTCGTGCCCACCGATATTTATGGATGGTTCTCTGATGGCATTCTGAACCGTGAGACTTCTGTCATCCTGACTCAGGAGATTCTGGACAACATTCAGGCCAAGAAGGGCGGTGCTGAAGGCGGCGACGGCTATGGTATCATCATCCAGGGCTCGGGACTCACCTTCTCGAAGGTAACTATTGCCTACGAGATTTCCCTGGAGCAAGACCTGAAGAACTGCATCGTCACACAAGCAGACCAGAGCGCACTGATGCCCTTCCCCATCAAGATGACTTGGGACGACAGCGGCCGCTTCCGCATCCTCATTGACAAGGATCCTGCTATTAAGGACATGAAGCTCGTTGCTGGCAAGTCGGCTATGTACTTCTATACTTCTGGCACTGGTCAGCTGCAAATCAACAATCCCAACTGGTCTGCTATGACCACCGTTGCAGAATGGAACGACGCTGGCGACAAGAAGATGGAACTCATCTTAACAGATGATATCATCAACTGTCTAAAGGGTGTCACCACTGATGGATGGAGCTCAACAGGCCTCATTATCCAAGGCGACGGAATGACAGTATCCAAGATTACCATTCTGCCCTAATACACTAATCAACAATAATAATTGAATTATGAAACTGAATAAGATATTTAATACTTTGTCTCTTGCAGCTGTGGCGCTTCTCGCCACAGCCTGCAACGACACGGATGCACAATACAGCATCCCTGACGTGGCTGCACCGCAATTCAAGAATGCCGCCCTGACGGAGGAGAAGCCCATCTTCTTTGGCGAGACCACCATCAAGGTTACATTCGACAGAAACATCAACTTCGCCACCAAGAATACCGACCAGATCACCGTCAACGGTGCAGCCGCAGACAAGGCCATCGTCTATGGTGCCGACTCGGTACTTACCGTGACAAAGAACATAGATTTCTGCAACACGATTACCCTGCACATCCCTGCCGGACTGATTACCAACGGACAAGGGAAGGCTTACACGGAGGATATCGATGCCACGTTTACGGTGGCTGCCTTGCCCAGCAACAATGCAACAGCCGTCACGCAGATGCTGGGCTGGGGCTGGAACTTAGGCAACCACTTCGACACCTCCGGCGATGCCATCAGTCAGGGCTGGGGCTACTGGGATCAGGTAGGCATTCTGACCGACGCTCCCTTCCAGAAGCTGGCCTCTGTCGGTGCCAAGACTGTTCGTATACCGACTACCTGGACTGACCACATGGACGAGAACTATACCATCAATGCCGACTACCTGAACGAGGTGGCAGGCTGTGTAGACAAGGCTATTGCCGCTGGTCTGAACGTTATCCTGAACACCCATCACGACTCGTTCGAGACCGATCTGGGCAATGCAGCCAAGGACGAGAATGCCTACAAGAAGGACTCTACCATCATTGTCCGCCTGTGGGATCAGGTGGCTACCAAGTTCGCCGGCTATAGCGACAAGCTCATCTTCGAGACCTTTAACGAGATACATGCTGACGACAACTGGAACAGTGCCTCCGACACCGAGTACACGCTGCTGAACCAGTGGAACCAGTGGGCTGTGGATGCCATCCGCAAGACCAACCCCACCCGCTGGATTGGTGTGGCCGGCTATGCTGCCAACATCGACATGACCATCGACCACTTTGTACTGCCTACCGATCCTGCCAACAAGCTCATCGTGGCCGTACACTGCTACGATCCCTACAACTTCTGCACACAGCCTTATGCTTCTGGCGACCTGGCTCCCATGTGGGGACACACGAACGATGCTTCCGGCGCTGAGGAGTTAGCCGTCATCAACCAACTCTACAAGTTGCGCAAAGCCTACATCGACAACAATATACCCTGCTACTTAGGCGAATATGGCTGCGTGTGGAGAAAGACCGACGCAGAGAATGCTTTCCGTGCCTACTATCTGGAGTTCTTCTGCCGCGCAGCCAATCTGGCCGGTATTCCCATGTTCATCTGGGACAACAACTCCAAGAGCCAGGACGGCGAGAGTTTCGGATACATCGACCACGCCGACGGCAGCTGGCTGAACGATAGCGAGACTATGGTACCCACCATGATCAAGGCTTGCACCAGCACAGACAGTTCCTATAGTCTTCAGACCATTTGGAACAAGGCTCCCGCTGCATATTAAGCAAATCAATGAATAGCTATCATAGGGAAGGCAGGCCCACACAGAGCCTGCCTTCCTTATATAAAACCGTTTTTAATCGCATGAAAGCAATTTATGCCATCTTTTTAGCAGCTTTCCTTATCATGGCTTGCAGTAGTGGAACGAGTGAGGAGAAACCGCCCGTAGTTCCACCATCCCCCACTCCAACTGCCACCATCACACTGGAAAAGCAATCTATCAGCAATGGCGAAGTGGTAGATGCCTCGACGACCCATCTATTGACACTGACCTATAATGTGAATGTCATTGTGAACAGTAGCTATAGTATCACATTAAACGGCAACCGCCTCATGGCTCAAGGCAAGGAGAACACAGTAGAGATACCCCTTGGTCTACAAGCAGGCAAGGAATATACACTTCTGGTGGCAGAAGGTGCTGTCATTGCAGCCAGCGACCCAAGCGCCAAAGCACCAGCACTCACACTGACATTCAAAACCACGGCCAAGGAAGAGCCAGAGGATACATATACCATTCCAACGGAACCAGTCACGGCATCGGCCGAGAGTGCCAAGAAACTATACGCCTATCTGTTGAGCCAATACGGACAGAAAACCATATCCAGCGTAATGGCAGATGTCAACTGGAATACCATTTGTGCAGAGAAAGTATTCGCACTGACTGGCCGCTATCCGGCCATGAACTGCTACGACTTCATCCATATCTGCTACTCTGCTCCCAACAGCTGGATTAATTACGAAGACATCACACCTGTCACGGACTGGGTCAATGCCGGTGGACTGGTACAGCTGATGTGGCACTTCAACGTTCCTAAGAACGAGGGGGCAACAGACTATGCCTTCTATACGGACGGCAACAACTTCAAGCCTTCACATGCCCTCGTCAGCGGCACTTGGGAAAACAAGTGGTTCTACGAACAGATGGACAGGGTCATCAGCGTACTGCTCAAGTTGCAAGATGCAGGTATCGCTGCCACCTGGCGCCCCTTCCACGAGGCGGCGGGCAATGCTACTGCCCGACAGCAGGCCGGTTGGACCAAAGCTTGGTTTTGGTGGGGCATTGAAGGAGCAGAGGTGTATAAGCGCTTATGGCGTGCTATGTTCGACTACTTCCAGCAGAAGGGTATTCATAACCTCATCTGGGTATGGACCACTCAGAACTATAACGGCAATAGCAACAACTATTATCAGGACTCCAGCTGGTATCCCGGTGACCAGTATGTAGACATTGTCGCCCGCGACCTCTATGGCTGCAATGCTACTCAGAACAAACAGGAGTTCACTGAGATTCAGAGTCGCTATCCAACCAAGATGGTGGCTTTAGGTGAGTGTGGTAACAACTATGATGAGAACCAAAAGTTGATAACGGAGGCCGCTCTCATGTCTGACACGTGGACTTTAGGTGCCCTGTGGAGCCACTTCATGGTGTGGTGCACGAAGGAACAGAACGCCACGATGACCATGTGCAGCGATAACTGGTGGAAGGATGCTATGAACAATGCGAATGTAATCACACGTGATCAATTACCAAATTTAAAATAAACGCATGAAGAAAATACTTTTGTTGGCAACAGCAGCACTTCTGACCGCTGCCTGTGGCAATAACGAAAAGAAAGCAGACGACCCGCTGGCCGACAGCGGACGCACTCAGCGAACGGAGAACTTGTTGGAAAACCTCAAAGCGATAGGCGACAGTACAGTGTATCTGTTCGGCCATCACGACGACACGGTCTATGGTATTGGCTGGGAGGCAGACTACAGCAACGACTCTACCATTCACCAACGTTCTGACGTGAAGAGCGTCTGCAACGACTACCCCGCCCTACTGAGCTTCGACCTGGGACATATTGAGTTAGGCGACTCGCTGAATCTGGACGGTGTACCTTTCCAGCGTATCCGTCAGGAAATCATTGCCCACTATGACCGTGGTGGAATGATTACCCTCAGCTGGCACGTCAACAATCCCCTCAGTGGCGGCACATCGTGGGTGGCAGACTCGCTGAAGGAGGTAGAGACCAAGACCGTGGCCAGCATTCTGGAGGGCGGCGAGAAGCATGAGCTGTTTCTCTCGTGGCTCGACAAGGTGGCCGAGTTCCTCAATTCATTAGAGACTCCCTACGGGGTGAGGGTGCCCGTATTGTTCCGCCCCTGGCACGAGCATACGGGTTCGTGGTTCTGGTGGGGTCAGGAGCACTGCACGGCCGACCAATACAAAGCACTCTGGAAGCTCACCTGCGAACGTCTGAAGGACAAGGGAGTAGTGAATGTGCTTTATGCCTACTCGCCCGGCACGGAGGCCGACGGTGACGAAACGAAGTATATGGAGCGCTATCCGGGCGACGACATCATAGACCTATTGGGTTTAGACTGCTACTGCTTTGCACCAGAGGCTGACACGACACAGATTGCCCACTATGCTGCTACGCTGGACAAGAACCTTGGAATGGTATGCCGAATAGCCAAACAGCACGGAAAGGCTGCAGCCGCAACGGAGACGGGCTATGAGTGTCTGAAGGCGCAGGACTGGTGGACCAAGACTTTGGCTCCGGTGCTGGAACGTCATCCCCTCAGCTATGTGCTCGTATGGCGCAACGCCCACAACCGTCCGAACCACTACTTTGCCCCCTACCCCGGCCAGCAAACGGTGTCCGACTTCATACAATTCTACAACCAGAAGCCGACACTGTTCCTCAAAGACGTAAACGGGCTTTACTTGAAAAAATAAGACACAAAAAAATTGAGTTGACTCAAATTATCCGTTGAGTTAACTCAAAACACGAAATGAGTTAACTCGATTCATCCATCGAGTTAACTCACTTTTTTACCCGATTATTCCACCATGCCAGAATTTTTAACACCCATGTACTTAACAGCATCGCTGATGACCTGAAGTGTCGACTTGTCGGTGGCGAAGACCGAGTTCAATCCCTGTGCCTCCTGGGCGGGATCGTTGGTATAGTCGTCGCCAGGCTGCCACTGGATATGCTGCGGATTGGCAAAGCCTCCCCATCCCCAGAAGTTGCAACCGGCAAAACGGCCCCCCTTGGAAGCATGGTCGGATACGGCATTGAAGACCTGACGATAGTAGATGTCGCGCCATTCCGTAGTGCTCTTCTTGTCGTAAGAGAACTCATCGCGCGGGAATCCGAACTCCTCCATCACCAAGGGCTTCACCAGCGAGTCGCAGACGGCCAGATGCTGACCGATATAGTCCATCGTGTTCTTCAAGGCCACCTGCAGCGTCGAGTCGTTCTGCATTTCCTTGCCCTCAGGATTGCGCAGCCAGCCCCAGTTGAAGGGCCACAGGTGTATGTTGCAGTAGTCGATGTTCTTGTCGGCACAGATGCGTGTCCAGGAACCGAGGTCATTCTCACAGCCCCACGAGCCCTCACTGCCTACAGAGATCAGGTGGTTCTTGTCCAGCGAACGGATGAGTGCCGAAGCCTCGGCGAGCCACTTCTCGAAGGCCGGCAGGGCATCCTTCGAGAAGGCACGCGGCTCGTTGCCTATCTGCCACGACATGATGGCTGGGTCGTCGGTATATTTCAGTCCCGTATAGCGGTTGGTGCGGCCGATGATAAAGCGCACATAGTCATAGAACAGCTGATGCGCCTTCTCGTTGGTGGCAAACTTTGTCATGGCCTCCATGAATGCCGGGTAGCCCACTTCGTCGGGGCGAGGCTGCTTGCCCAGTCCGGCATGCTCCAGATAGAAGCCATAGCCCCCACTCCATTCCCACGAGTTGTTCAGATAGAGCACGGCCACCATCTTGCGCTTGCCCATCTCCATCAGCAGATAGTCCAGTCCGGCCAGTATCGTGTCGTTATACACGCCGGGCTTCACTTGCAGCGTAGGTTCCACCTTCGTCTTTACACCCCGCTCACCGTCGCTGCCGACCAGGATGCGCAGGTTGTCGATGCCCATACGCTTCATCTCGTCCAGCTCTTTTACCAGCCGTTCGCGGTTGCCCCCCTGCCCTTCCGAGCCGAGGATGGCACCATACCAGAAGTTGGTTCCCACGTAATAATAAGGTTTGTCACCGCGCACGAAGTGGCCATTCTCCACCCGCACGAAATCAGTCAGCTCCTGTTGTTTCTGCTGGCATCCGGCCATCATAGCCACGACTGCCACAAGTAGTAATAGTTTTTTCATTTTTCCATATAGTTTAAGAGTCTTGCTGTTTTTGCATTTTCGGCAATTCAAAGATGAAGCGCGAGCCCTCGGTATATTCCGCATCCAGCCATATCCTGCCATGAAGCAGTTTCACAATAGCCTGACAAATGGTAAGTCCCAAGCCCTGTAGCTTCACATTGTCGCCCATCTCGCGGAAAGTATCGAAGACATGAGGCTTACGGTCCTCGGGAATGCCCCTTCCGGTATCCGTCACACTGGTGCGCACCATGTCGCCACACTCTACACAGGAAAGCGTGATGACACCTTGGTCCGTATATTGTATCGCATTCTGGAGCAGATGCTTCAACAGCGATTCCATAGCCTCCAAATTAGTTTGTACCGTATAGTCGTCGGGCAGGTCAGATTCATAGAGCATCCTCACCCCGGGTTTACATAACGGACGCATGGAGTCCACCATGTGGCGGCAAAGATGATTCGGCGACATCGTATAGTCGATGGGCAGCGACTTCTTGCTTTCAAAAAGCGAGAGCTCGCCCAGTTCGTCAATCAACTTCTTGATACGCTTCGAGTTGTCCTTAATATGCTTTCGCAGTACCTCGCGCTCCTCGGGCTGCAGATGATAGTCACCGCTGCTCAGTATGTCGGACAAGCCCTCAATGGGGTTCATCGGTGCACGCAGTTCGTCGGTAATATGGGTAATAAACTCATTCTTCATGTCGAAAGCCTTCACCGCCTTGTCGCGTGCCTCACCGAGGCGGACGTTTTCCTTCTCCAGCCGCTTAATACGCTGGTGGTGCTGCCAGAGCACAAGGGCGAGGATGATAATGATGGCCCCGATAAGCGTATAGATGAACAGATATTTCCACTGGGCCTTCTCGTTTTCCAGCACTTTCTGTTCCAGTTTCAACCGCTCGTTGTTCATCTGCACATAGCAGCTGGCAACCACATTACCATGGGAGACAAGCACGATGGAGTCATTGATAGCCTTGAACTTGGCCATATATTCATAGGCCTTGTCATTATCGCCCATGCGGTGGTAGATGACAGCCATTCGCTCTGCACGTTTCTCAGGAGAGAGGTCTTTACAAAGCTGCAAAGCCCGCTCGTAGTTGCCGTTCATAATCTCATGGTTCACCTCTACCACAGGCTCAATAGTGCCGATGCCGTCAGACTCCTTCAGGGCCTGCAGCTCCCCGTAAATGCTGTCGTAGAGTTCCTTGTTGCTCTTATTGAATGCAAACTGACTCAGCCGGAACAGCGCCCTGCCTTTGTGGATTGGCGCCACATTAGGCTCAGCCAAGATTTGACGGGCATACTTCAGACCCGCCTTCTGGTCCTTGCGGTGGTTGGCTATCTTCATCAGTTCCTGCAGGTCGTCACCGGCACTCTCACCGGGAAAATACTTGTGACGGAAATCAACGGCAGCCAGGAATTTCGCCTCTGCGTCTTGGTAGTCCTGCTTCTGGAGCGCATTCACGGCCCTGACATGCAGTACGACATAGTTGCCCCAGAAGCTGTTCTTGTCTTCCGCATAGTCGGCAATATTGTCCGCTATCTCCTCTGCCAGCATGTAGTTCTGATGTGCAGCCTCGTAAGTGGACTGGTTTCCCCAGGCTGTATAGAACAAGCGCTCATCACCTTTCTTCAGGCATTCGGACTTCAACTTTTCTGTGACCTCCGTAAAGCGGTCCTTGTCGTTTGTACTGATTAGTTTCAACATTTCCGCCTGCAGCTTCATCATGTGTAGATTGTCCTTAGCCATGACAGACAGGCTCAGCAGGCAGAATAAGATGATTCCAATCATTCTCATTGTTCGCATCATCATGGTGTATTTTTTCTGATAATTAGTAAAAGTTATGTAAATCACCTGCAAAGTTACAATTTTTTTGTCATTTCCATTGCTTCGCTTAGAAAATTTATGCACAAAGATATAAAAAATAAAAGAATATTCGTACCTTTGTGTCATAAAGTTCGAAAAAAATGAAGAAACTGCTCTCTACCCTACTTTTGCTGCTATCTGTGCTCACCATCAAGGCACAGCTGCAAGACCCCGTCCACGTACGCACAGAACTGAACAAGCTAAGCGACACGGAGGCTGAGCTTATATTCTCCGCCACCATCGACCCCGGCTGGCATGTCTACTCCACAGACTTGGGCAAGGGTGGTCCCATCTCGGCCACCTTCCATGCCGACAAGATGGAGGGAGCCCAGACGGTAGGTTCGCTGAAGGCACGGGGCAAGGAGCAGAAGCAGTTTGACAAGATGTTCGACATGGAGGTACGCTATTTCGAGCAGTCAGTAACCTTTGTCCAGAAGATACGCTTCGTCAAGCCCCAGTACGACATTGCCTGCTATGTAGAATATGGTGCGTGCAACGACAGGATGTGCCTGCCCCCCATGACTATGGACCTGAAAGCCAAGGGCACCCTCGCCCCAGCCGCTACCTCAACCGCAGCCTCAACCCCAGCCCCAGCCGCTACCTCAACCGCAGCCTCAACCCCAGCCCCATCCGCTACCTCAACCGAAGATTCATCCGCTGTACCCAATCCCCTCGCACCTGCGACCTTCAATCCCCCCGCTGATGCGACTGCTCCTGCAGTTCACCCGCAGGCTTCCCCCCTCTGGCAGCCCGTCGTCAGCGAGCTGCAGGCCCTTAACAACGAGGGACAGGCCGAAAGCGCTGTCTCTTGGTGGATGATCTTCCTCGAAGGGCTCGTTGGCGGATTCTTAGCATTGTTCACTCCCTGTGTCTGGCCCATCATCCCGATGACCGTCTCGTTCTTCCTGAAGAGAAACAAGGAGCGCCGGAAAGCCATCCGCGAGGCAATGACCTACGGGCTGAGCATTGTCGTCATCTACGTGCTCTTAGGGCTCGCCGTTACCCTGCTCTTCGGAGCCTCCGCCCTCAACGCGCTGTCAACCAATGCCGTCTTCAATATCTTCTTTGCCCTGCTGCTCGTTGTCTTCGCCGCCTCGTTCTTCGGAGCCTTCGAACTCACCCTGCCCGCCTCGTGGTCTTCCAAGATAGACCAGAAATCAGAGTCTACCACTGGACTGCTCTCCATCTTCCTGATGGCATTCACGCTGGCACTGGTCAGCTTCTCGTGTACGGGTCCCATCATCGGATTCCTGCTCGTGGCCGTCTCCACGCAAGGCAGCATCCTCGCTCCCACCATCGGCATGCTGGGCTTTGCCATTGCACTCGCCATCCCCTTCACTCTGTTTGCCCTCTTCCCCTCGCTGCTCAAGTCGGCTCCTAAGTCGGGCGGCTGGATGAACACCATCAAAGTGGTATTGGGATTCATCGAACTGGCTTTTGCCCTGAAGTTCCTCAGCGTGGCCGACCTCGCCTACGGGTGGCACCTGCTCGACCGTGAGGTGTTCCTCGCCCTCTGGATTGTCATCTTCGGACTCTTAGGCACCTATCTCTTAGGCTGGATACGATTCCCACACGATGATGAGTCGCATCGCACCAATGTGCCTCAGTTCTTCCTCGCATTAGCATCACTGGCTTTCACCGTCTATATGGTGCCTGGACTGTGGGGAGCACCCTGCAAGGCCATCAGTGCCTTCACGCCCCCAATGAACACGCAGGACTTCAACCTCTATCAGGGCAGTGTCGAAGCCCGGTTCACCGATTATGAGCAAGGCATGGCCGCTGCTCAAGCAGAGGGCAAGCCTGTCATCATCGACTTTACAGGCTTTGGCTGTGTCAACTGCCGCAAGATGGAAGCCGCCGTATGGAGCGACCCGCAGGTGGCCGCCATGCTCAATCAGAAGTATGTGCTCATCTCCCTCTATGTCGATGACAAGACTCCGCTCAGCGAGCCCATCGAGATAGAAGAGAATGGCCAGCAACGCACCTTGCGCACCATAGGAGACAAATGGAGCTATCTGCAGCGCACCAAGTTCGGAGCCAATGCGCAGCCCTTCTACGTCTTGATTGACCATCATGGCAAGCCCCTTGCTCCCAGCCGTTCCTACGACGAGGACATCCCCGCCTACCTCGACTTCCTGCAGCAGGGCCTCGCCCGCTATCGTCAAGAAGTAGAGGTAACGGAAGAATAAGAGAACGGCGCACCGCTATTGTGCGTGGTAGGTTATGAGGCCCTCCATAGGACTCTGCATGATAAGCCCTACATGGAAACCCTCTGCCTGTGCTGCCTCGTGGAGCTGCTGCCCGTAATGGTGAGCCATAGAGCCAACAAAATGGACGGGAAGATCGGGACGGTTGTAGGGCCGGATATTGGAACGGAAGAACTGTCGGAAATTCTGTATGACAAGGTCACATAGCAACGGATTGTCGAGATGCTCCATAATATATAAAGAGGTAGTGGCGAGGAACCGATTTCCCATCGGCTCGCGGTACACCTTATTTATAATATCGGCCTGTGTGAGTTTGGTCTGAGCCAAATACTGGTCGCGAATGGAAGAAAAGTCAGGATTCTTGAAGATGGCATTCATGAAGAGGCGTCCCAGTACGGAGCCGCTGCCTTCGTCACCAAGAATATAGCCTAAGGCAGGCGTATTCTGCACAATCTCCTTTCCGTCGTAGAGACAGCTGTTGGCTCCTGTCCCCAGGATACAGGCAATGCCAGGCTCGTGCTGACAAAGGGCACGGGCAGCCGCTGTCAGGTCGCTGTGCACCTCGATGCTCTGCGACGAGAACACTTCACCCAACATCCGCTTCATCATGGGCACATGGGCGGGTGTGCAGCCACTGCCATAGAAAAACACCTGGATCTTGGTCAGCAGCGAGCCCTCCAAGACTCCCGACTTGATGAGCGATGCCCGCGGGAATGTGGAGATCTGCATCATCAGTTCCTGTCCGATAATCTGCCGGATGACATCGGGCTGCTGATGAATGGGGGTAATACCTTGGGTATGGAACGTTGCGATGACATCGCACTGGTTAGGATGAGGACAATTGATGAGTGTCCAATCGGTTTTTGTGCTTCCGCTGTCTGCTATCAGTATCATTCTTATCTCTTGATTTTTCCGCAAAGGTACAAAATTATTTGGAAAATAAATATGGATAATAGAGTTTTTTTCGTAATTTTGCATCCAAAATCAAAAATCAGGAACAATGAAAAGACTTATCTCTATCATATTCATCATGACGGTCACCCTCTGCGCACATGCCGTGCTGAAAGAGAAGGACTTGAGCCAAACGCTCCAGATTCTCAGAACGGAGTTGACCGACTACCACCGCGAATTGTCAGAACGGCTGAAGATGAACCAGAAGCAGAGCGAGCGGGTACGCGAACAGCTGATATCCATCATGAAGCGCTCTAACCAAAACTCGCTGATGCTCTACTCGCAGAAACAGGAGTATGTCTTCGACCTGACCTATGCCTGCCATGAAGCCACCGAACTCTATCAGGAGTTTCGCAGACAGCAGTTGCCCTTCAAGACTTTCATGACAAAATCGGACACGGAGATAGCCCGCTACGACTCGCTGATAACCAGTCTGCAAACCATGCCGCAGAACATGCTGGATGATCAGACTAAAACCGACCGCAGTGTCTGTCTGACTCTGGCCACCAGCATCCGAAACTCGCTGGAGGAGAACCGTAGCACTCTGGAGGAATATATCCATATCTACGACAACACCGAGAAACGGCTCTCCCACCTGAACGACTATGCCCAGAAGCGCTATAACGACATCCAGACCAACATCTTCAAGAATGGCGGAGAGTCGTATTTCACCATTATCCAGGACTGGAGCCGCTATTGGCAGCGCATGACGGACACGGTGAGAAAGAAATATGAGCCGACGGACAATTCACAATGGGACAGCCGCTGGATATTCGGTCTGCTCATCAGTGTCATCTTCTATGGTATCATTACCTCTGCACTCAACTTCGCTGCGATACGCTATATCGTGCCACGACGCTTCCGTACACAGGAATTTATGAAGAAACGGGCCTGCATCACGATGGCCACCACCACCGTTACCTTTGCCATTATCTTAGGCATCACGCTGGCCACCGTTGAGCAGAACTTCTTCATCATGGCTGCCAACCTCCTGGTCACCTACGCCTGGCTGTTGGGAGTCATCCTCATCTCGCTATTGCTGCGTGTCAATGGAGACCAGATCAAGAGTGCTTTCCACATCTACACCCCACTCATTGCCGTGGGATTCCTTGTCATAGCCATCCGCATCATTCTGATACCCAGCGAACTGGTCAACATGCTGTTTCCACCCGTGCTGCTCGTCTGTGCCCTGTGGCAATGGAATGTGATAGGGCGTCACAACCAGAACGTGCCACGCTCGGACATGTTCTACACCTATATATCATTGGTGGTGTTCATCGCCTCTGTTGTCTGTTCATGGATAGGATACACGCTGATGGCGGTTCAGCTACTCATCTGGTGGATTATGCAGCTCACCTGTATCCTCACCATCACCTGTATCAGCCAATACCTGAAGCTCTATGGCCTGCGAAAGCACTTAGACGAGAAACCCGTTACCAAAACATGGGCGTACGACCTGATGTATCAGGTGGTATTACCCTCCATGAGCGTTGGCAGCGTGATGCTAAGCATCTGGTGGGCGGCAGACGTATTCAATCTCTCCGACCTTTGCTGGAAGATATTCAACTACAAGTTCATCAACCAAAAGAACTTCCAGATCAGCATCATCAAGATTACGATGGTAATCTGTCTGTGGTTCCTCTTCTCCTACTTGAGCAAGACATTCTTGCGGCTGCTGCGACTGCATTATGACACCAAAGACCCGGATTCGGCAGAAAGCCGTACCGCCATGTCCAAGAATGTCATCCAAATATTCATCTGGGGAGCATGGCTGCTCATCTCGCTCAGTATTCTTCACATCAGCGTCTCATGGCTGTTGGCCATTACCGGCGGACTGTCTACTGGTATCGGTTTTGCCTCGAAAAACATCATTGAGAATATCTTCTACGGTGCATCACTGATGACCGGCCGCGTGAAAGTAGGCGACTGGATAGAGGTAAACAACACGATGGGAAAAGTGGTCAGCATCAGCTATACCTCAACAGTCATCGAGTCGCTCTATGGAGAAGTCATCACCTTTCAGAACTCGCAACTCTTCTCTAACAATTATAAGAATCTGACCCGCAACCACGACTATGTGCTGGCAGTGGTTCCATATAGTGTTGCCTATGGCTCCGACCTGCAACAAGTCATCCAACTGGTAGACGGTGCTGTCAACCAGATGAAACACCAGTGGATGGACAAAAAGAAAAAAGTAAAGTCGGTAGTCGGCGAGTTGGCAGACTCGGGCATCAACTTCAAGATGTTTGTATGGGCTACGGCTCCCAAGAAGTCGTACGTCATCAGCGACGTGCTGAACTGCATCTATGACACTCTGAACAAGAACGGCATCGAGATTCCGTTCCCACAGCAGGATGTACATATTAAGAAGTAAGAGGTGAGAGGTGAGAGTAAGAAAAAAAACAAAAAAAACACAAAAAGTTGGTGATTAAAGGAAAAATGCTTATCTTTGCAAGATAATATGCGCAACTAACTTGATTATGAAACAGACTTTCATTGCTGGACCATGTGTGATAGAGTCAGCCGACCTGCTCGATACGGTAGCTGCCAAGCTGGTGGAAATCAACAAGAAACATGGTACCGACATTATATTCAAGGCCTCGTTCGACAAGGCCAATCGTACGTCCATAGGCTCGTTTCGAGGGCCAGGCATTGACAGAGGGCTGCAGATGCTCAGTGACGTAAAACAGAAATACGGGCTACGACTGCTCACCGACATCCACGAAGCCTGGCAGGCAAAGCCAGCGGGTGAAGTGGTGGACGTGATTCAGATACCGGCATTCCTATGCCGACAGACAGACCTGCTGGTAGCCGCAGCCAAGACTGGTCGCACCGTGAACATCAAGAAAGCCCAGTTTCTCAGCGGTCGCGACATGTGGTATCCCGTAGAGAAAGCCCGCCAGTCGGGAGCTTCTGACGTGTGGCTCACCGAGCGTGGCAACATGATGGGCTATAACAACTTGGTAGTCGACTTTCGCAACATACCAGACATGCTGGAGATAGTGCCAACGGTGATTATGGACTGTACGCACAGCGTTCAACGGCCTGGTGGTGACGACGGCAAGACTGGAGGCGACCGCCGCTTTGTGCCTAAAATGGCACTGGCAGCCAAAGCTTTTGGAGCCACAGGCTTTTTCTTTGAGGTACATCCCACTCCAGACCAAGGTCTCAGCGATGCCGCCAACATGCTGGAATTGGACAAACTGGAAGGGCTGATAGAAAAAATAGTTAATGACTAGTTAAAACTAGTTGAACTAGTAAAACTAGAAAAGACTAGGAATATTTGAGAAGATGACAACAAGAGAATACGCCATACAATGTATCAAGGACGAGGCACAGGCGGTGCTGAACCTGATACCCCAGATAGACGAGAACTTTGACCGCGCTGTTGAACTCATCATGCAGTGTCGTGGCAAGGTCATCGTCACCGGAGTAGGCAAAAGCGGACATATTGGTGCCAAGATAGCGGCAACACTGGCCTCAACAGGGACGCCGTCGTTCTTCATCAATCCGCTGGATGTATTCCACGGCGACTTAGGCGTGATGTCAAAAGGCGACGTGGTATTGGCCATATCGAACAGTGGGCAGACTGATGAACTGCTTCGCTTCATTCCCATGGTACTCCATATGGAGATTCCCATCATTGGCATGAGCGGCAATCCACAGTCCCTATTGGCCAAATACTCCACCTGTCATCTGAATGTCAGTGTAGAAAAAGAAGCCTGTCCGCTGAATTTAGCCCCCACCAGCAGCACTACAGCGGCACTGGTCATGGGAGATGCGATGGCCGTAGCGCTGATGGAGAAACGGCACTTCCTGCCGCAGGACTTCGCACAGTTCCACCCTGGTGGTGAATTAGGCAAGCGCCTGCTCACTACCGCCCAGGATGTCATGCTAACGGAAAATCTCCCACTGCTGACCGAGGAGATGCATCTTGGCGAAGCCATCATCCTTGTGAGCAAAGGCAAGTTGGGACTGGGAGTGGCCATCAGCGATGGTATCGTCAGTGGACTGATTACTGATGGAGACATCCGCCGGGCAATGGAGAAATGGCAGGCAGAGTTCTTCAACCGGACAGTGGGTGACATCATGACCCGTCAACCCAAGACTGCCAGTCCTCAGACCAAGATCTCGGAGATTCAAAAGACAATGAACGAATATAAAATACACAATGTGCTCGTCGTTGACGAAAAAAAGCACCTATTAGGCATCGTTGACCGCTACGCTTGTGTACTATAACCTAAATATAAAAGCAGACTATGAGCAAACTGAAAAATATACTGTTAATCCTACTGCTTGCACTGCCTATGGCAGCTGCAGGCATTTACCTGTTTAAAACACTCGATGCACGCAACGGTCTGATAAGCAGCCAGATCAATTGTATCTTGAAGGACCAGCGAGGCTTCATGTGGTTTGGGACACCAGCGGGACTATACCGTTTTGACGGCTACACCTTCAAGAACTTCCAGAGCAACTCGCAGGACGGCTCGTCACTCCCTGACAGCTACATTGTCAGCATCCAGGAGATGCTGGATGGTAATCTGTGGATAGAGACAACAGCAGGTTTCTGCATCTATCATCCACAAACCGAGAGTTTCGAGCGTGACATGAAACAAGTATATTCCAGCATGGGTATTGACGGTAGGCCTAATGTGGTGTTCATCGACCGCCATAAGAACTTTTGGGCATCGATACCCAACAAAGGCGTTGTCGCATATAACATGCAACAGCAGACCAGTTATGAGTTTGCTTACACTAACGATGCCCACGGTATTCCTCAAGGCAACATCTGCTCCATTGGCGAGTGTCGCGACGGTGCTATCCTGGTCTACGAAGACGGACGCTTGGTGTGCTGCGACATCATGCGCCAACAGCAAACCGTCTGGCAGAGTGATTTAGTGGCTCAGCAGCATCTGCGCAAGAGCAATTCGCTCAAAGTCTTTGCCGACCAGATGGACAATATCTGGCTCTATGGTCAAGGCACCTTGATGGTGTACAATAAGAATGCCAACACCTGGAACACCAACATCGGCACTCAGTTAGGTCTGGCAGGTATTTCTGGTGACCACTCTGTCAATGGTATGGCAGGCGACCGCAGCGGCAACATCTGGATTGGTACAGACCGCAGTGGACTGATTCGTACCAATGTCAACAGCTACGAGATGGAGTCAGTGCAGCCCCGCAACATCAATGACAATCGCCCCCAGGATGAAATCACCGGCATCCAAAGCGTCTATGTCGACGATACAGATTTGCTGTGGGTTGGTACCGAAAAGTCGGGTGTTGCCTATTACGGAAACAATATCTATAAGTTTGCCAGCAATCTGATTGGCGACATCACCGCCATTGCCCAGACCAGCGACAGCACCATCTGGTATGGAACAGGCTCGCATGGCATTATCGGATACAATGGTCCGTTGGCCAGCACCAAGGTTTCCTGCATGGCATCCACACCAGACGGAAGTGTATGGGTAGGTTCAAAGCAAAACGGACTGACGCGCATCCAGAACGGCACCAGCCGTTTCTATTCCAGCAGGCGCGACAGTGCGAAGACACTCATCGACGACCATATCAATGCGCTCTGCTGCGATAAGTCGGGCAACCTTTGGATTGCCACTAATGGGGGATTACAGGTGTACAATCCCAAAATGGACTCGTTCTCGTCCTACACCCGTGAGAACGGTATGCTGAACACCAACAACATCACCTCCCTCTTCTATGGCAGCAACAACAACATGCTGATAGGCAGCTCGGAAGGACTTATCGTGCTGAACCTCAGCACGCGCGAGAAGAAGGTGCTGACAGGTAATTCCACCAATATAGAGACCTTTACCAACAACTATATCACCCAGGTGTATGAAGATTCTCGCGGTTTGATATGGATTGGAACGCGCGAAGGCATCAACATCCTCAATTTGGTCAATGACGAAGTCAGCCAGCTGACAGAAAAAGACGGACTCTGCAATAACTCTATCTGCGGTATTGCCGAGGACAAGAACCACAACATCTGGGTATCTACCAGCAATGGTATCAGCCGTGTGGTCATCCAGCGTAACCATGAGGACGGAACATTCAACTATGGACTCTATAATTACAGTGTCTACGACGGTCTGCAGAGCAACGAGTTCAATATGGGTTCTATCCTGACACGCCAAGACGGTGTCGTCATCTTTGGTGGTCTGTATGGTGTCAACTGGGTGCGACAAGCCAGCAAAGATGAGCAGGAGGTATTGCCTCGCGTCATGCTGACCCAGCTTTTCGTTGGTGAAGAAGAAATCCAGACTGGCCATGAGTACGACGGACGCGTTATACTGACTCAGGCTCTCAACGAAAGCAGCAAGATTGAGCTGAACCACAGCCAGAACAATATCACCATCAAGTTTGCCGCCGGCAACTACAATCAGGGCGAGCGCTTGCAGTTCATGTATTGGATGGAAGGTCTCGACAACGACTGGCGCAACGGCGATGCCCTGCTCCACGGTGTGCGCTTTCACGACCTTGGCAGCGGTAACTACACACTCCATGTAAAAGCAGTCAGTGCCGATGGTGCTGTCAGCAATCAGGAGCGCTCTCTGGAAATCACCATTGACCGTCACTGGCTCGTCTCCTGGTGGATGATGACCATTTATGTCATCATTGCCATCATTGTACTTGCCGTATGGCGTTATGGCATCAAGAAGGCCAAGAAGATATGGAAGAGCAAGCGTACGGTCATTGACGAACTGAAGCGCCAGCGCGAAGAAATCAAGATGACCAGTGAGGACCTGCGCCAACCTATGGCCCGCATGACAACCATCATTGGCAATCTGGCCATGAAAGAAGAGACCATGGAAGGCCGCGAACAGCTCAACTCCCTGCACTTCCAGCTGCTGCAGGTAATCACGCGCATCTCCGAGATGCAATCCACACTGGAGAATCCTGAGAAGAAGGCCGAGTCGACAGCCAAGGACCGCATGGAGCTCAACGACCGTGGTGAAGTGGCCATGATATCCAGTTCTTCCTCCAAGGAGCTGACTGCCGAGATACGCCCGCTGAAGTTCGACTCACAAGCCAAGAAGTTCAGTGTAGTGTTCATTGACTCCAACCACGAATTCCTGAACTTCATCAATGCCCATCTGCGTGAGGTCTACGACTTCCACACGTATGACAACATCAAGGATGCCCTACCCGACATCGAGATGTTGAATGCCGACCTCGTAGTCTGCAAGCAAGACATGGACTATATGACCGGTAGTGAGCTGTGCAACCAGTTCAAACAGGATCCCCGCCGCAGCAAGACCAAGTTTGTACTGCTGACCGACGGCGTACTGACCCAGCAAGACATGGCTGACCAGAATATCACGCTGGCTGCCGACGATTATCTTGCCAAGCCGTTCAATGTTCAGGAAGCCGTCTTACGCTTCAACAAGCTGATGGGACTCGGACCTATTGACATTGATAACAACACGATTGAGGGCAGCGAGACGCGTCGTCTTGAAGGCCGTAATGCCAGTATGACAACCGCATCCTTCTCGTACGATGACAACGGTCCCGTTCAGCAGCCTGTACAGGAAGAAGAGCCTGCGACAGCTCCCCACGAAGAACCGATTGTTCCTGCCGTGCAAGAGTCAACCGGCAACCAAGGCAGTGCCCTGATGCGCCAATACTATGGTGACGATACCATTGGCGACTACTCGATGAGCAATGCTATGGACCAGCAGCTGATGCGTAATATCGAGCAATTTGTATTGCAGAATATGAGTCGCGGACAAATCAGTCTTGAAGAGATGGCCAATGCCATGGGTATGGGTCGTGTACCTTTCTACCATAAGGTTCGTGCCATCACCACGAAGACACCTGCCGAGGTCGTTCGTGAATTACGTCTGAAGCACGCTTGTACCTTGCTTGTCACCACCAATGTGAATATGAGCGAATTGGCTATCAACGTAGGTTTCCAGACAGCCGAAAACTTCGCCGGCATTTTCAAGGAGAAGTTTGGCATGACACCTCTGGAGTACCGCACAAAATATAAAAGGTAAGAAAACAAAAAGGTAAAAAGGGTAAAAAGATAGTAAGGAAAGGAAACAGCAACAATGGAATGTAGAACAAACAAAAAGAGATTATCTCAGCGGAGATACCTTTTACCTTTTTATTTTCTCACCTTTTTTCCCCTCTGTTCACTGGCGCAGACCAGCGACTCGCTGATTGTTCAGACACTCAGGGCCCACAAGGTGCGCTTTACCCACGACAATAGCGTCACCCTGCTCATGTCCGGACAGCAGAAATTTGATGATATGTTCCGTGCTATCCGCCAGGCAAAGAGCAGCATACACTTAGAGTATTTCAATTTCCGCAATGACTCTATCGCCTCCCTCTTGTTCGACATCCTGAGAGAGAAGCGTCGCGAGGGAGTCGAGGTGAGAGCTATGTTCGACGGCTTTGGCAACGACTCCAACAACCAGCCTCTGAAGAAGCATCACCTGCGGGCACTTCGGGCCGACAGCATCGAGATTGTAGAATACTCTCCCATCCGTTTCCCGTGGGTCAACCACATCTTTGGCCGCGACCACCGCAAGATAGTAGTCATCGACGGTAAGATTGCCTATACAGGCGGAATGAATGTGGCCGACTATTACATCAAGGGAACAGAGCAAGTAGGCGAATGGCGCGACATGCACTGCCGTATCGAAGGCGATGCCGTCAACCATCTGCAAGGAATCTTCCTGCGAATATGGAACCGTACTACCGGGCAGAATGTCCATGGCATCAAGTACTATCGCGGAGGCACGCCGACCGTTTTTGAAGGACTGAAGCCCGACACTACCCATACCGCCGGACGAAAGATGATAGGCATCATCAACCGCGAGCCCTATGTCACCCCCAAGATTATGCGCACCTTCTATATCAATGCCATCGACCAGGCTCGCGACTCTATCCATATCATCAACCCTTACTTCACACTCATCCCAACCGTCACCAGAGCACTGACGCGAGCCATCAGAAGAGGAGTAAAAGTAGAAATCATGCTTTCCGCGAAGAGCGACATTCCGCTGACACCCGACGCCGCCCTCTATCAAGCCCACAAACTCATGAAACGAGGTGCAAAAGTATGGCTATACAAGCCTGGGTTCCATCATTCCAAGATTATGATGGTTGACGGGCGCTTCTGCACGGTGGGCAGCACCAATCTGGATGCCCGCAGCCTGAAGTGCGACTTCGAGGAGAATGCCGTCATCATCGATCAGGCAACAACCAAGGAGTTGGATGATATGTTTTGGCGCGACAAGCAGAAGTCGTTTCTGCTGACAGAGCAGTCATGGGACGAGTTCCGCACGGGATGGCAGAAGTTCGTCGGGTGGTTTGCCCACCTGCTGCAACCTTTCCTCTAAGCAGCCACCAGACTCTCCATCATTCTGATATCTATATCCGACAGGCCATACTTCTCAACGAGCACATGATCTCGAAGCAGCATGTCTGGCACATAACCGGGCACCTTCTGGTATTGTCTGAAAGAGTCTACAGCCTCACCGATGCGTCCGATAAACCATAGGCAGTAGCCCCTGTTCTGGTAATCCTCGCCAGAGAGTTTCCCCTGATTGTTCAGTTCGTCGTACACCTTGGTGGCCTGCTCCAGTTTTCCGTCACACAGCAAGGTCCAGCCCAAGACTCTGCTGACGCGCTCATTTTCCGGCTGCTCGTAATTCAACTGGTACAACAGCTGCAAGGCCTCTTCATACTCCTTCATTTCTACCTGGCATATAGCCTTGTTCAGCATATAGCCTTTTTTCTCTGGATGCAATAGCAGCAAGTGTTCATAGGCATTATACGCATCATCGAAGCGCCCGCTGTCGTAGGCTTGACGGGCAACGCCTTTCAGTGCCTGTTCATTGTCGGAATCCAATTTCAAGGCCTCCTGATAGTTCCCCGCCCACAGGTAATACTGCACATCCTGCATCTGGGGAGGGAATGTCTGCAACAGGTTCTCGGTGGTCTTCCTGTATTTTTGTTTTAGCAGCATGGCCACCACTTCCCGCTTATGTTCCTCCAGCGGCGTGTTTGTCATCAGCCTTGAGGTAAAGAACATACACCTGCCCAGTTCGCTCTTGGCAGTATCAAATGGATTGAAAAGGGCCGACCTGTTGGGGAAGAGCTTAAAAAAGCGGTAGAGGTCCATCAGGTAGATACGTCGCACATAAGCCGGGTCGTGAAGCTCGTCCTCACTGACAGCATCAAATCGTGTCTCCCCTCTGTCAATGATGGCACGCATGGAGGGCGGCATCATGTCAAGGGCATTCTGCACGGTCATGATCAATGAGTATTTATCACTATTACAGAACGGGCCGCGTTCCACTAACTGTAATGCGAAACGGTTGTCACCCAACTTCTGCATGAACTGGGCAATATCAGGGTGCTGCAAATAGAACGGCACCAGCCAGTTGCTCATATCATAGAAGAAAGGAAAACGTTTCATCTGCGAGAATCCGCCGAAATAGATGTCTGCCCCCTGCTTCTCCATATTCATCATTCGTTGGAAGCTGGCCTCCAGTTTCTCCATGCGTTCCTCGGCGGCATCGGGGTGAAGCACGTCTTCCAGTTCATTGTCCTCAACCTCTTCCAAACCGTTAGGTGTCATGCGGAACTGGTTGTTCTTCATCAGGTCGGGCATGATTTCCTCCCGGATTGTCGTGGTATCCTTTTCCGCGTTCAGCGCATACACTAACTGCATCTGCAGCTCGGTGAGTTCGCGACAAGCTTTCTTCGACTGTAGCAAGTCGGCAATCAGCTGAAACTGTTCAGGATATATCTTCAGCGAATCATCATCCAGACTCAGCACCCATCCCACCAGTGCACGCTGGCGTACTTCCTCGTCGTGCGACTGCTGATAGACATTGACCAGCAGTCGGAACTTCACGATTTCAAAGCAGTTCATCAGCGATAGTGTGACGGCCGACACCAATAGCTGCTGGTCGATGGTATCGACAGTGGGCGACAACAGTATTTCCTCCATGCCCTGCCCTACTCCCGCCGTCCATACGCGCGAGGTGACAATATAGTTGAACAGGTCGTTCATCTGCTGCTGGTGCTGTTTGTATATCTCCTTGCTCTTCTCCGTCCGCACATCTTCCGGCTCCAGCTGAAGCATCGCGACATCGGTCACAAATCCTTCCAACTCGTGCCGGATATTGTCCAGCGACCAGTTGCGCCCCGACTGTCTCACCTGCTTATACAGCTGTTGCAGATAGGACGACGAGGTCATGTGCCGGTGGATGGCAATGTTGGCACAAAGCACGTAGACACGCTGCAGTAGCCGTTGATACTGCTCATCGCGCTGAGGGTCTTTCACCCCCTGCAGCCAGTAGCTCTCCATCAGTTTGTATTCTGCCTTCAGCTCTTCCAGTTTCTCGCGCGACTGCGGATTAGGCCATGCCGACAGGTAGGTATCTGCCTCAGCTAATGCCATACCGACATTACCCATTGCCAACTGGTAATAGATGCGTTCCAATGTTATATCCGTCATACCTGTCCCACTTTTTACTTTCTTCTTTTTCCTCTCTTTGCCTTGGTTTTCTTGCTCTTGGCTTCGGGCGTATCCTTCTTCACGTCTGCCTTCTTGCCCACCCACTTTTCTGCCAGCAACACGTCTTTCTCACGTGGTCCACGGGCATGCTCAAATTTCAAATGGTCTGGCAGGGAGTCGACCAAATGCTTTTTCATGCGACACCGTTCCACGATAAGAGGGCGATAATAGCGAACACCGTTTTTGTTGATAGAGTCGCAAGCCTGATTATAGGCATTGACAAACAGTTCCAACTGCTTGCTGCGGGCCTGCCGCTGCATCTCCTTCTCGCGGAAGGCCATGACACCCAGTTGCACATCTTCCTTCCGCGTGTCATAGACCACATTGTTTTTCAAAGTCCTGGCGGCCGTAGCCTGCGGCTCCGTCAGCCACATCACGTCCATCTCGTTGTTCTGCAACATCAGCAGACGCAGGTTGACATCATTGATCTGCACCTTGAACACACGGTCCTTGTCCAGCTTCGCCGAGTCTATCATCCGGTCTGTCAGCAGGTCGGTAGCCGAGAAACGGGTCATGGCCACCATCTTATCATCTATCTGCTTCAGCTGATGTACGCGGGCATTGCGGTTAGCCACCAACTGCCAGTAGGTATTCGTCGAAATCGGGTAGCGCATCTTCAGTCCCCTTTGTTCCATCCGCTTGGCACGCACCAGGTCGGTGATGCTACCCTCCACCCTGCCGCGCTCCAACGCGGTGTCGCAATCCATTTGGGCCATATAGAATTTCAGCCGTACGCCACCCCGCAGGGTGTCAAACAACTGATAGTGTTCTGCCACATAGAGAGGCAGGCAGTCCAGTGTTGGCATCACAGCCACCTTCAGTGCTGCCGAGTCTTTGCGCATGGCTTCCCGACGCTGTTGTCGCGTCTGCCGTTTGGTTTCCTCATACGACTGTCCACAGGCTACCAGCAGGAACAAGCCGAGCATCATAATAGTCAACTGCTTCATATTCGACTGCAAAATTACAAATAAATTTTGTAACACGGAAAATTATTTGTAACTTTGCATCAATTATGGCTAAAGACAAGACAATGTTTGTCTGCGATCATTGCGGACAGGAATCACCCAAGTGGATAGGCAAGTGCCCTGCTTGTGGAAAATGGAATACATTCAAGGAAATCAAGGTGGCCGACACCCGCAAGCAGCTGGCGGCCTCCTCGGCTGCCGCCTCTGCCGGTCACCAGCTTCGACAAAACAAGGTGCTCCGGCTGAAAGACATCTCTGCCCACGACGACCCTCGCATCGACATGCGCGACGAGGAGTTGAACCGCGTGTTAGGAGGCGGACTCGTTCCCGGCTCCATTGTACTGTTGGGCGGCGAACCAGGCATTGGCAAGTCTACTCTCTCGCTGCAAACCATGCTGAATATATCCAGAGGTGAGGGGTTAGAGGTGAGTGGTGAGAGAAAAGCTCTGCGTGTGCTCTATGTCAGCGGTGAGGAGAGTGCCCATCAGCTGAAGATGCGTGCCGAGCGCCTCGCCGTCAACAGCCATGCCGCAGACGAGAATTTCCTGCTGCTCTGCGAGAACTCCCTCGAGGCCGTCTTCGAACATATCAAGGAGGTACAGCCCGAACTGGTGGTTATCGACTCCATCCAGACCATCTCCACCGAGGATGTCGAGTCGAGTGCAGGCTCTATTGCCCAGGTGCGCGAGTGCGCCTCGGCCCTGCTGCGATTTGCCAAGACCTCCGGGGTTCCCGTCATCCTCATTGGCCACATCACCAAGGAGGGAACGCTCGCCGGCCCGAAAATCCTGGAACACATTGTCGACACCGTCATCCAGTTTGAGGGCGACCAGCACTATATGTACCGCATCCTGCGCTCCATCAAGAACCGCTTCGGCTCCACCTCTGAGCTGGGCATCTACGAGATGCAGCAGACGGGCCTCCGACAGGTGAGCAACCCCTCGGAACTGCTGCTGACCGAAGACCACGAGGGCCTGTCCGGGGTAGCCATCTCAAGTGCCATCGAGGGGGTCCGCCCCTTTCTGGTCGAGACTCAGGCATTGGTGAGCAGTGCCGCCTATGGCACTCCCCAGCGTTCTGCTACCGGCTTCGACCAGCGCCGCCTGAACATGCTGCTGGCTGTGCTCGAAAAGCGGGTAGGATTCAAGCTGATGCAGAAAGATGTTTTCCTCAACATTGCCGGAGGCCTCCGCGTAACGGATATGGCTATGGACCTCTCCGTCATTGCCGCCGTGCTGTCATCCAATGTGGATACACCCATTGAGGAGGGCTGGTGCATGGCTGGCGAAGTGGGACTGAGTGGTGAGGTACGCCCTGTGGCACGCATCGAACAGCGCATCTCCGAGGCAGAGAAGCTCGGTTTCCAGCATATCATCATTCCCAAATACAACCTCTCCGGCCTCAACCGCAAGAAGTTCAACATAGAGCTCGTGCCCGTCCGCAAAGTCGAGGAAGCCCTCCGCGCCCTATTCGGATAAGACAGAATAATAATTTAAAGACAGAATAATTTAAAGACAGAGTAACATAATAACAGATTTGCAATAACAAATTTGCAGTTTTATCATTTTTCCGAAACTGCACTCGAAATATTTTTTGCGTGCACTCAAAAAAGTTTTCCACTGCACTCTGGAAAAGTATCTCTTAAGGTGACGGGTGACGGGTGACGGCCGTCACCTGTCACCCATCATCAACATGGTACTGCAAAGACAATAAAAAAAGACAGAAATGCAAGAAAAAACGCATTTATTTTCCATCACGACGCATATGGACTCTATACAAATTAGTTATTTTTTCCTTTATTAGCTTTTTTTGTCCCATTATAGAATACCCACTAATTCACAGAGGAGTAGTTACCTGTAATCATTAGACACTATACCCAGTTGTGTCGTCAATGCCTGCCTCGGCGAAGGCTTCGCGGCGCTCCACACAGGTGCCGCAACGGCCACAGTGTATGTCACCGCCCTTATAGCACGACCAAGTCTTCGAGTAGTCGATACCCAAGGCCTTACCCCGGCGGGCAATGTCGGCCTTGGTGATGTTAGTATAGGGCGAGCGCAGGTGTACATTGACAAAGGTTCCTGCCGAAGCTGCCGCATCGAAGGCCTCGACAAACTCCGGCCGGCAGTCGGGATAGATGGTATGATCGCCCCCGTGGTTGGCCATCATCACATACTTCAAGCCGTTCGATTCGGCAATGCCTACAGCTATCGAGAGCATGATGCCATTGCGGAAGGGCACCACCGTCGACTTCATATTATCATCTGCATAGTGGCCCTCAGGAATTTCCTCGCCGCCTTCCAACAGCGAGCTCTTGAAATAGCGCGTCATAAAGTCCAGCGGTATCACGATATGGCGGATGCCTAACTGCTCGCAGTGCCAGCGGGCAAAGGGAATCTCGCGGGCGTTATGCTTGCTGCCATAGTCGAACGAGATGGCGAGGGCTATACGCTCCTGCTCATCATATAATAAGGTGGTAGAATCCACACCACCGCTCAATATTAGTACAGAATCTTTCATAATTGTTTGCAAAGGTACGAAAAAATTTGTACCTTTGCACGTCTTTTTATAAAAAACATCATGTACAAACCACAATTCAACCAGCGCAAGGCCCTCCGTTTCCGCCAGTTTTCGCGGAAAGGGTATGCCCTGTTTGCCTGTCTGGGACGCGTGGTCACCATCGGTGTGCTCAGCGTAGCAACACTCAAAGCTGCTGCCAGCACCACTGCCGATGATGTGACAGTGGCTGACGGCTCTTCCGTCAGCACGACGGCTACCGGCGACGGCATCGACAAGGAGGCAACGCTCGACGACGTCGAGGTGACGGGCTCACGCGCACCGCTTGCTCTCGGGCAAGCCGCGAGAATGGTCACTGTACTGAGCCGCGAGGACATTCAGGCGGCGCCAGTACAAAGTATTAACGATTTGCTGAAGATGGTCGTAGGCGTTGACGTGCGTCAGCGCGGACCCATTGGTGCCCAGACGGATGTGGGCATCCGTGGCGGCACAAGCGAGCAGATAACTATCCTGCTCAACGGCATCAACATCTGCGACCCGCAGACGGGACACAACGCCTTCGACTTGCCGTGCGACCTCTCAGACATTGAGCGCATCGAGGTGTTAGAGGGACCTGCAGGCCGTGTCTACGGCACCAGTTCATTGGTGGGAGCCATCAACATCGTGACCACTTCCTCCCCTAAGTTAGGGGAGGCCAGGAGGGGTCTGAACCTGCGAATGGAAGGCGGCTCCTTCGGCTATCTCTCAGCGGTTGGCCGAATAGCACTTGCCAAACCTCAGACGGAAGGAGCTTATTCACTCCCTACCCTTCATTCTTCACTTTCAGCCAACTTCACTCGCAGCGATGGCTACTCACGCTCGAAGGCGGGAGCACAGAACAGCGACTACTCGGGCGGCAAGGTGTTTTATCAGGGCAACTATCAACTCTCAACTCTCAACTCTCAACTCTCCTGGCACGCAGGAGTCTCTACCAAGGGCTTTGGCTCCAACACGTTCTACAGTGCCAAGTACGACGAACAATATGAGAAAACGACCAAGATATATACGGCCATACAGGGCGAGACCAATGGATGGTTCCACTTCAGCCCTTCCGTCTATTGGAATCGTTCGTATGACCGTTTTGAACTGATACGCGGCACGGAGGCGAAGGTGCCCTTCAACTACCACCGCTCTGATGTCTTCGGCATCAACCTGAACAGCTGGTTCGACTGGCTGCTGGGCCGCACGGCCTTCGGTGCCGAGTTTCGCAACGAGGACATCGTCAGCACCAATCTCGGAGAGCAGCTAAAGGAGGCTTTCAGCCATTACAAGGTAGGACTGAACCGTTCGAACCTCTCGTTCCATCTGGAGCACAACATCCTGCTGCGACGCTTCACCCTCTCTGCGGGCTTCATTGCCGTCAAGAACACGTGGAACCAGATGCCCTTCAAGGTCTACCCCGGCATGGATGCCAGCTACCGGTTAGGCGACAACTGGAAGGTCTATGCCTCCTATAACTCCAGCCTGCGCATGCCGTCGTTCACCGAGCTTTACTACAGCGTGGGCGGTCACAAGGCCGACAAGTACCTGAAGCCCGAGGAGTTGCATGCCGTCGAGGGAGGCATCAAGTACAACAACCGCTGGCTCTCGGCCAAGGCCAGCGTCTTCCATCATCACCAGCGCAACACCATCGACTGGGTCCGCGACACGCGCGAGGCCGATGCCCCGTGGCAGAGTGTCAACCTCACGCGCATCAACACCCTGGGCTTCGAAACCTCTGCAACTCTCAACTCTCAACTTTCAACTCTCAACTTGTCCTACTGCTACCTGCATCAGGACAAGGATGTGGCAGACCATCTGCAGTCGCAATACTCGCTGGAGTATCTGCGCCACAAGCTGACGGCCCGGCTGCTGATCCATCTGACCAGACGGCTCGACTGGACGCTCTGCTACCGCTATCAGGACCGTATGGGTTCCTATACCGATACCAACGGACAAGTGCAGGTCTATCACCCCTACTCCATCCTGGACTCGCGCCTCAGCTGGAATGCCGACAACTATTCTGTCTACATAGAAGGCAACAACCTGCTCTCGCACCGTTATGTCGACTACGGCAACGTGCCCCAGCCGGGTCTGTGGCTCAAGATAGGAGCGAAATACCACATCCGACTGTAATGTAAAAGAGTTGTTCCCGATATAAAGAAAACATCAGCTTTTATTTTGTCGTATCATTTTTTTGTCGTATCTTTGCGGACAATAAGAGTATTAACAATTAAAAGCTATCTACTACATTATGTCGATTACAATGATTATCCAACTGCTGATAGTGCTGGGCGCACTCTGGGTGGGCTCACGCTACGGCAGTCTGGCATTAGGAGCAATCTCCGGTATTGGACTGGCCCTTCTGGTATTTGGTTTCGGACTCAAGCCAGGCTCTCCTCCTACCGATGTTATCTACATTATCATAGCCGCCGTCACCTGTGCTGGTATCATGCAGGCATCAGGAGGAATGGACTGGCTGATACAGATGGCCGAACGGCTGCTGCGAAAACATCCCGACCGCATCACCTTCCTGGCTCCCCTGAGCACATTCTTCCTCACCGTACTGGTGGGCACCGGACATGTGGTGTACACGCTCATGCCCATCATCTGTGACATCGCACTCAAGAAGGGCATCCGGCCTGAGCGCCCCTGCGGTGTGGCAAGTGTCGCTTCGCAGATAGGCATCACGTGCTCGCCCATTGCCGCTGCCGTCGTGGCCTTTGTCAGCATCTCGAATGCCAACGGCTTCGATATCACGATACCCCAGGTGCTGATGGTGTCGATACCGGCCAGTCTGTGCGGACTCATTGCCGCTGCCGCTGCATCCTTCCATCGCGGACTCGACCTGGATAAGGACCCGGAATTTCAGGCTAAGCTGAAAGACCCTGAACAGTATAAATACATATACGGCAATTCGGCAACGACCCTCGACAAGGAGATTCCCGCCGAAGCACGCCGCGCTGTCTATATCTTCCTGTTGGCACTGGCCGTCATCGTGCTCTTTGCCGCAGTGCCACAATTGCTGCCGTCATGGGATGGCAAGGCATTGCAGATGAACCTCGTCATACAGATTGTCATGATCTCGGCTGCCGCACTGATGATTATCTTCTGCAAAGCAGCACCCAAGAAGGCGGTGGCAGGCGCTGTATGGCAGTCGGGCATGGTGGCCGTCGTGGCCATCTACGGCATTGCATGGCTGGCCGACACATACTTCTCGAACCATCTGGGCGAGATGCAGGCCATGCTCACCGATGTGGTGCGCCGCTATCCGTGGAGCATTGCCTTTGTCTTCTTCTTCGTGTCGGTGCTTATCAACTCGCAGGGAGCCGTCGTAGTGGCCATGCTGCCCTTGGCCTACTCGCTGGGCATCGATGGACCGGTGCTCTTAGGTGTGTTCCCCTCGGTCTATGGCTACTTCTTCATCCCCAACTATCCCTCCGACATCGCAACGGTCAACTTCGACCGTTCTGGCACAACCATCATCGGCAAGTATCTGCTGAACCACTCGTTCATGATGCCCGGACTGATCAGTGTCTCCACAGCAACTGTCGTAGCCTATCTGCTTTCTATGATCATATACTAATTCAAACAACAAGTAAGGAAAGAATGAAAAAACTTTTAGCAATGCTGACACTCATGCTGCCCACGATGGCTTTTGCACAGTGGCGAGTGGGTGTCAATGGTGGTGCAGACCGCAACCACTTCATCATCGACAAGCACTATCAGGCGGACTACTTCTTTGAGGACCGCTGGGGGGTGACCCTCGGTGTCATGGGACAGTATGACATCAACAGCTGGTTAGGTATCCGCGCCGAGCTCGACTGGACGCAGAAGAACTACCGCCACACCCGCAAGGTGCAGAAGACCCTGTGCTACGACTACACCAACAACTACCTGCAGCTGCCCGTCATGACGACCTTCAGTTTCGGCGGCAAGTGTCTGCGCGGATTCTGCAACACCGGTATATATTTCGGCCACTGGCTGAACAGCGGCCGCAAGGGTTTCGACACCAACAGCTTCAGCGAACGCCAGTACAACGTCAGCGAGGACATCGAGTTCAACAGCCAGCGCGACCGTCGCTTCGACTTCGGACTGCTGGCCGGCATGGGCGTGGAGTACCGCTTCCACCGCCACTGGGCCGCCCAGGTGGAGTTGCGCTACTACTATAGTTGTGTGAGCACGCAGAAGGACTACCAGCGGGTGAGCGACCCGCGATACAATTCTACCCTGGCTGTGCAGGCCGGTGTATGGTACTGCTTCTAAAGGAAAAAGTGAACAGTGGAAATGACCTATTTTATATAAAAGAAATGAAGAATAAAACCAAGATAATAGGAGCCCTGCTCCTGACACTGGCCGTCAGCTCGTGCCACAAGGACGCTGACACCATGCTCAACTACGCCTACGCCGACAACCTGTCATTCGTCGAGGCCCAGAAGAGCTATGCCGGCAAGTTCCGCGTATTCTGGAACGCCATGAATCAGAACTATACCCTTTGGGACTATGAGGAAGAAAACGGCGTGAACTGGGACGAAGTCTACGACAAATACCTGCCGCAGTTCGAAGCCCTCGACAAGCCCGGCACGGAGGTGACCGACTCTGCGCTGAAGGCCCTCATGGCCGAGGTGGTTGCGCCACTGCACGACGGCCACATGAGTGTCGAGTTTGAGAACCATCAGACCAATAACAGGGTAGCCGTATCACCGGGTATGATCCGTAATTACCAACGCGACGATGCCGAGGAAGCCAAGGGATTCCAGCCCTCTATGTACAACTACTACCAGAAGAACCAGCTGAAGCGCTACTTAAGCTACGATGCCACCGCGATTGGCCAGCTGGCCAATATGGTAGGGAAGCAAGGAATCGGCCTCCAATGGGTGCGCACCCGTATTGCGGAGCTGAATGCCAAGAGCAGTCTCACCGAGAGTGAGGTCATCCTGTATGAGGGACTCACCAAACTCAACAATCAGATGGTTTCAATCATGAATCAGCCGACGTCATCGAATTTGCTGAATAGCTTCAACGCGCTCGTACAGCAGTACAGCTATCTGAACGTGCCTTTCCTGGAGCAGATTGACCCCCGCTTCGCCCAAAAAGGGTTAAGTCTCGAGTTCGCGCAGACCAACGACGACATCGCCTATCTGCAATTCAGCAATTTCTCTCTCTCCGTCTACCTCAACGACGAAGTATTCAATCAGGAGTTAGGCGGCATTGATCGCAACAGTGAAATCCGTCAGCATGTCGTACGAGTATGGCAGGCATGGTTCAACACCATCCAGGACCTCCACAAAAGCGGACGACTCAAGGGTGTCATCATTGACGTGCGCAACAATTCCGGTGGCTACATGAGCGATGCCAACTATGTGCTCGGCGCATTGCTTCCCTCGGGCGGGATGCAATATGGATGGTCGCGCTTCAAGCGTGGCGTGGGCCGCTACGACTTCTCGCCCTTCATGCCGAAATATATGGAAACCATGGACAAGCCGCACGAGATCATCGACGACTGCCCCATTGTGGTGCTGGCCAACAGCTCGTCTGTCAGTATGGCAGAGATGACGTCGCTCTCTGTACAACAGCTGGAG
This sequence comes from Prevotella sp. UBA2456, assembly GCA_002342415.1. Lineage (GTDB taxonomy): Bacteria > Bacteroidota > Bacteroidia > Bacteroidales > Bacteroidaceae > Prevotella. The sequence continues at coordinate 102,978 of DDPY01000015.1, forward strand.
AACGGCAAGCTCATCGGCCGACGGACCTTCGGCGGAGTATGCGGACTGATCCCCAACAACTACAACTCTGAAAACTACTCAGGACACATCGGTGTGGATGGCGTCACACCCGTCTATGTCTACTTGCCTACGGAGTGCATCTTCAACATCAACAAGAAGCCGCTCGAAGGCATCGGCGTGACACCCGACATCGAGGTTCCCTTCAACCCTCAGACGTACCAAAGCACTGGCAACGACACCCAGATAGACCGCGCCCTGGAGTTCATTCGGACGGGAAAATAACAACAATCTGTAACCATTCAGCATATTACACATGACATACAGTATGAAGACAACAAACATACACCGCCTCATGGGAGCCCTGCTCCTCGCTGGCATCATGCTCACAGGCTGCACCAAGGACAACACGCTGAGCGAAATCGTCAAACCTGAAAGCCAGGAAGAGACGACCGACAAGTTCAAAGAGGCTCTGGAGGCTATCGACGGTGTGCACGACGTGAAGATGCAGGTCACCCCGTCGGGCGAGGATAGCGTCTACTATTTCTACTTCCGCCAGCTCATCGACCACGCCAACCCCGATGCGGGCACCTTCGACCAGCAGGTGGCCATCAGCTTCAAGGGCTACGACAAGGATGTGGTGCTCCACACCCACGGCTACACCATCTATAATATCAGCCAATACTATCGCGACGACCTCAGCACGCATCTGAAAGCCAATCAGGTAAGCGTGGAGCACCGCTACTTCGGCAACTCGTTGCCCGAGCCGGCCGACAGCCCGAACTACACCTACTTCAATGCCGAGCAGCAGGCTCACGACCTGCACACCATCGTACAGACACTGAAGAAGAACCTGTTCAAGAGCGGCAAGTGGGCCAGCACCGGCACCAGCAAGGACGGTATCACCAGCGCACTCTATGCCTACTACAGCGACCTGAACGGGTGGAGCGACATCGACCTTTTCATACCCTTCTGTGCGCCTTTCCTGACCGGCTCGACCACTGCCGACGGCAGCTTCACGTGCATGGACCTCAGCACGGGCTACTATATGGACCAAGTCAGTGGCACGGGCTATGCAGCCGGCTCTGTCGAGGCTATTGCCTGCCAGCGGCTGCACGACATCCCCTACTATATCTGCACCAACAAGACACTGCGCGATGCCTGCAACAAGCACATGCTCCAGACGGATCCCACCAGCTATCGCAAGATTGTGAATCAGTACAACCTGAAGAGCCCCATGAGCACGGGCGACCTGGAGAAAGACCTCATGGCCATGACCTGCTCTATGTACAGCAGCTATCTGTTCGACAAATTCTCCTACGTACAGTTCCCGCTGTGGGCAAAGCTGGTGCCCGACCCGGCCAAGGCTGTCACCGACGACCAGGAGCTGGACCACCTGCTCACCTTCATCACCATGGGCCAAAAGACCCTGGTCGACTCGCTGAGAGCACTGAATGCTGCGAACAGTAAGGAAGCACAGACCAGAAGCGTGCTGACCGACAGGTACGAACGATTCTGGAACTACATCAACTCTTTGCGCCAAGAAAATGCTCAACCCTACGAAATCCAGGCGTTCAAGGAGCTGGGAGCTAACGAGTTTACCTATCAGTACGTCGACGGCACCTACCTGACCGCTCAGCAGGTGCGTAATGTCAACCACATCTTCTCCCCGCAGTATCAGTTTGACGGCATCTTCCCGCAGGACAAAGGCAGACTCATGCGCGACTTCCGCCAGTGGGTGGGCACAGAGTCGACACAGAACATCCTCTTCATCTATGCCTTCAACGACCCGTGGACAGGCGGACGACCCGATGACATGGCAGTCCGCCAGAATCCGAAGACCCAGATGATTATCGACCCCATAGCCGTGCATAATGCCTTCTTCCTGAACTCAGGCTATTACACCCCGCAGACGGAGCAGGCCATCACCGATGCCGTCAACAAGTACATGAAGTAACCCCCGCAAGCAAGCAGGCACAAAATAACCCACCCTTATCGGACAATAAGGGTGGGTTATTTTGTAAGCCTACTTATTTCGGCATCCGCATACTGAAGGTGTATTCCTCGCGGTCGCTGTTGATACCTGCATCGGTCTGTCGCCATGTGATAGTATAGCTTCCCGTATCGGATACGCCGCCCACCCGACCGGCCTCGCGCAGGATCTCAATCACGTTGTCATTGTGGTTGAAGGCATCCTTGCAAGTGACGATAAACTGGCCTATCTCGTCATATTCCTCTATGCTCTTGCCCTCGTTGTAGGACTTCTTGTGGTCGGGACGGTCGGTATAGAACACGCTCGATGCCAAGAGGTACTGCTTCAGCTGGTCGGTCAGATAGTTCTTGATCTTCACTACGTCGGCACCCTCGGTCTCCGTCGTCACGCTCATGCTCCATGTCTGGATATAGCGCGGCGGACAGTTGATCACCATGGATGTGACATCATGTTTGTCGCCCTGGTTGATATAGCGCTCATAGCACTGTCCAATGTGGTTAACGGCACGGTCGTAGGTCAGCCACTCGTCCTGCAGCTGGAAGGTGGGCTTGATGGTCACCGTCTTCGAGTCGCTGGCAGCCACTGTCCACACCCACGCCTGCTCGACGGTGCAGGTGTTCACCTGTATGCTGCGGGGGAACTCATGGCTATGGTGCTTCCATGCCCAAAAGCTGAAGTGCGCTGCCACGCCCGGACTCGTATAGGTCCACTCCGTCACACCGCTGGGCGAGGGTGATGCCGTCATCGAGAGGTCGGCACTAAACTTGCTCACCGTATGGCTCCACGACATCGTGGCCGAGACGCCAACCTGCGGACCATTGGCATTCACCGAGGCGTTGGCACCGAGTCCGAAGGTGAAGCCGTCGGTGACGTTCTGTCCGCCTGAGGTGCTGTTCATCGGGGCATAGTTCTCTATCTTCACACCGTGTCCGGCATCTACCAGTTCGCAGCGCGAATATATCTTCTTCATATACGGGCCGTAGACATCCTTGCGCAGAGCCGACACCTGATTGTCGAGTTCCTTCCAGGGTCCCCAGGAAGAGCCGTCATACCAGTCGCGCTCACCGCTGGGGCCGCAGCCCAGGTCCTGGTTGTAGGCGGTCACCGTCTGTGTCACGCAGTAGACGTCGCAGTTCTTCTCCTTCGAGTAGGCCGTCCATATCCGGTAGGTCAGCGTACAGGGGTGGAAGCGTGAGTAGCCCTTCGGACCGTTCACCTGGAATCCCACGTTGAACGAGAAATCGTTCGACTTGGCAATCTTGTCCACAAACTGCTCTGCCTCGCCGCCGGCACGACGGGCCATCATACGTGCAGCGTCCCAGCGGGCGGCCTGCAGCGTAGCCTCGTCCTCCTTGGTGTTCATCCACAGGGCGGCATGGTCGGCCTTCAGTCCGTACTGGTAGTCGGTCAGCGCTTCACTCTCGCGATAGGCCAGATAGCTGTCCTCCTCGCGGAAGACGGCCAGCGACAGATAGTCGCCCTTGCCCTCGCTGTCCAGATAGACGGAGAAGTCGAAGTTGTCGGTCCACATCGCGATGCGGTCGATAGCCTCCGTGTTCAGTATCCGCACCACATACTTCGCCGACACGTTGTTGCCACCAATCTGATAGGTGGCGAGGATGTCCTTCAGGCTGTTCACGAGCATCTTCAGATGGTCGATGGTGGGGTTGAACACGGCTACCGTGCCGCCGTTTGAGAGCACCATGATGATGCCGGCATAGTCGGCATTCGACAGGTTGCCGATGCGGTCGCCAGTCAGGATGATGTTGTCTACGTCCTCGTTGGGCAGTTGCGAGTCGGAGCCTAACCACGTGGCGCGGTCTTCGACGCGTGCCACCAGGGCCTTGCCCTCGCCAGTGTAGTTGCCGTCGAAGACGTAGGTTGTCCCCTCCAGCATCACGCTCATGGCGTCGGCGGTGGGTTCTGCCTCTGGCTCTACGAATTCCTCTAAGGTGTCGGGGTCGCCCTCCACGGGAGTGTTTTTGTCGTCGTCGTCCTTACATGCTGTGAGCATGGTCGCCATTGCCAGGAAGAGAGCGGCAAGGAGGACTGAAAGGTTATTAAAACGGTTTCTTTTCATCATTACTTTGTTTAGTTGTTTTGTATTTTCTTGACGTGCAAAGTTAACACTTTCCTTTGACTCCTGCAACATTTCAGACTTAATTTTTGCCCACAGGGCCTTATTTTCTTGGCTCTTGTCATCTGCACGCTACATGAAGTTTTAAAAAGTGATGCAACTGATGTCATTTTGCAACACTCGCTGATAATCAGCACTTTGCGCGTGGCAAAATGGTGGCAAAATGGCAAAATCGGGCCTAAAAGCACCCCAAAAGCCACTCAAAATCAGCAAAAACAGGGCAAAACTACACATCAAGAACGTTCAAAAACAGCCCAAAACGTGGCAAAACAAGCATCAAAGTGCGTCTGCACCGACTATCCGACATCAAGCCAGGGCCCTCCATAGCCGACTACACCCCCTTGGTTATTCCACCCCATGGAACACTCCATTCCACCCCGTGGAACACTCCATTCCACCCCATGGAACAAAAAACAGCCACGGGGGCAGTCTGAGAACAGCCCCCGTGACCAATGACAATAAGCGTGGGTTATTTCGGCATCTTCATGCTGAAGGTGTATTCCTCGCGGTCGCTGTTGATGCCGGCATCGGTCTGCCGCCATACGATGGTGTAGTCGCCCGTATTAGGCACACCGCCCACCCTTCCGGCCTCGCGCAGTATCTCAATCACGTTGTCGTTGTGGTTGAAGGCATTCTTGGCATCCACGATAAACTGGCCTATCTCGTCGTAGTCCTCAATACCTTTGCCCTCGTTGTAGGCTTTCTTGTGGTCGGGACGGTCGGTATAGAACACGCTCGATGCCAAGAAGTACTGCTTCAGCTGGTCGGTCAGGTAGTTCTTGATCTTCACCACGTCGGCACCCTCGGCCTCGGTTGTCACGCTCATACTCCACGTCTGGATGTAGCGCGGCGGACAGCTGACCACCATCGGCGTAACGCTGCGCGAGTCGCCCTGGTTGATGTAGCGGGCGTAGGCCTGCCCGATGTGCGAGAAGGCACGGTCGTAGGTCAGCCACTCATCCTGCAGCTGGAAGGTGGGCTTGATGGTCACCGTCTTCGATTCGCTGGCAGCCACCGTCCATACCCATGCCTGCTCGACGGTGCAGGTGGTCACCTGTATCTGGCGCGGGAACTCATGGTAGTGGTTCTTCCAGGGTGTCTTGCTGAAGTGCGATTCCACGCCGGGGGCCGTATAGGTCCACTCCGTCACGCCGCTGGCCGACGGCGATGCCGTCATCGAGAGGTCGGCACTAAACTTGCTCACCGTATGGCTCCACGACATCGTGGCCGAGATGCCTACCTGCGGACCATTGGCATTCACCGAGGCGTTGGCACCCAGTCCGAAGCTGAATCCGTCGGTGACGTTCTGTCCGCCACTGGTGCTGTTCATCGGGGCATAGTTCTCTATCTTTACGCTCTTGCCGGCATCCACCAGCTCACAGCGTGTGTATAGCTTCTTCATGTAAGGGCCGTACACATCCTTGCGCAGTCCAGACACCTGCCTGTCCAGCTGTTTCCAAGGTTCCCAGCTTCCACCGTTGTACCATTTACGCTCGCCGCTGGGGCCACAGTTCAGGTCCTGGTTGAAGGCGGTGACGGTTTGCGTCACACAGTAGACGTCGCAGTTCTTCTCCTTCGAGTAGGCCGTCCATATCCGATAGGTCAGCGTGCAGGCGTGGTAGCGCGAGTAGCCCTGCGGACCGTTGACCTGCATACCCATGTCGAACGTGAAGTCGTTCGACTTGGCAATCTTGTCCACATACTGCTCTGCCTCGCCGCCGGCGCGGCGGGCCATCATCCGTGCTGCGTCCCAGCGGGCCGCCTGCAGGCTGGCCTCGTCCTCGTGGGTGTTCATCCACAGGGCTGCCTGGTCGGCCTTCATTCCATACTGGTAGTCGGTCAGCGCTTCCGTCTCGCGATAGGCCAGATAGCTGTCCTCTTCGCGGAAGATGGCCAGCGACAGATAGTCGCCCCTTCCCTCGCTGTCCAGATAGACGGAGAAGTCGAAGTTGTCCGTCCACATCACGATACGGTCGAGGACCTCCGTGTTCAGTATCCGCACCACATACTTCGCCGACACGTTGTTGCCACCCTCCTGATATTCGATGATGACGTTTCTCAGTCGGCTCACGAGCGTCTTCAGGTTGTCGATGGTGGGGGTTGCCACCACTATCGAACCGCCTTTGGCCAGCACCATGACCAAGGCAGCAGACTCCGCACTCGACAGATGGGCGATGCGGTCGTTCGGCAGGATGATATGCTCCACCTCCTCGTTCGGTTTGTCCGACTCTGAGGCCAGATACGTAGCACGGTTGCCCACGCGGGCCACCAGTGCCTTACCCTCGCCGGTGTAGCTGCCGTCGAAGACATACGTCAGGTCGTCTACCGTCACGCTCATGGCGTCGGCAGTAGGTTCAACCTCTGGGTCCTCGAAGTCCTCTATCGTGTCGGGGTCGCCGTCCTGTGAGGCATTGTTGTCGTCGTCTTTACATGCTGTCACGAGCAGCAAGCACACACTTGCGAAGATGACTGCTGAGAGTCGGGGAATGACTGCTGAGAGTCGGGGAAAGAGTTTTCTTTTCATTGTTGCATTGTTTTAAACGATTACTAAATTTCTATATCACATTCAGGAAGAGGGTGATGATAGCCGTGTTGATGAGGTCGGCAAACATGGCACCGATGATGGGGACAATGAGGAAGGGCTTGACGCTGTAGCGGTACTTGTAGCAGACGGCACTCATGTTGGCCATCGCATTGGGCGTGGCACCAAGACCAAAGCCGCACAGACCTGCACACAGTACGGCAGCATCGTAGTCGCGGCCCAAAAGGGGGAATGCCACCCAATAGGCAAACAGCGCCATCATGAGCACCTGCGACACCAGAATGACCACCAGCGGAAGCGCCAAGGTATGCAGTTCCCAGAGCTTAAGGGATATCATGGCTACGCCCAGGAACATAGAAAGGCAGATGTTGCCCACGCTGACGATGCGGTCCATATCGAGCAGCTTGTCGCCCTTCACCCACCGCCCGTCTACCTTGTAGCGGAAGAGTCCGATGGTGTTGCGCACGATGGCGGCCAGTATCAAGGCTCCGAAATAGGTGGGGAAGGTGATGCCCGTCCGGGCCAGCAGCCAGCTCACCAATGTGCCGGCACCCATCACCAGCAGGATGCTATACGTAGCCTTGGCATACTGCTGAAACTCCTGTTCGTTGGTGCTCACGCGCTTGGCACGTCCCTCGGGTGATGCCTCGTCGCTCTCGATGCCAGCCATTGCCGGGTCAGCGGCTTCTTCATGTGGCTGCATCTGCTCATGCGACAGTTTTGTGCGGATAATCCGCTCTGCCAGCGGACCGCCAATCATCGAACCGGCTATCAGTCCGAAGGTGGCCGCAGCCATGCCGATAGTGTCCGCCCCATGCAGTCCCATGCCCTCAAGCACGCTGGCAAATCCGCCCACGGTGCCATGTCCGCCCGTCATCGCCATACTGCCTGTAGCCATACCTATCAGCGGGCTGACACCCATCAGCCGGGTGACGGCCTGCGGCATCAGGTTCTGCATGGCAATGATGCCCACCAGCAGAACCAACATAATGGCTAATAGTTTGCCGCCCTGACGGATGACCTTCAGGTCGCTCTGGAAGCCCACGCTGGTAAAGAATGCCAGCATGAAGACGTCGCCCAGCGTACCGTCGAACGACACCTCGACGTCCAGACAGCCATACAGCACCAAGGTGATGAACGAAAAGACAATGCCTCCGCTGACCGGCGAGGGCACACAGAAACGCTGCAGAAAGCCTATCCTGCGCGTCATCATCATACCAGCCATCAGTGCCAGGGCACCCACGCCGGCGGTTTGTATCATGTCCAGTTCAATATGCGTCATACTGTCTTATCCGTAATGTTAGTAAAGAGGAAGTGCTCACAAAGTTACGATTTTATTTTGAATCGACAATGCTTTTGCCAAGAATTGTATCATTATTTTGAGAAATAAAACATCCGTCTATCTTTCTGAGATGAACGGATTCTTATTATTGGGGTACACAATCAGAACCGTCCCTGTTGTGTTATATAGCTGGTAGTGGTTATGCAGGGAGATGCCTCGGTTTTCTCCCTATGATGCCATACTATAGCCATGCTCAAGGGTATGATTCGACATTCTGTTCATACGCTCGTGATTCTTATGAGTGTTGCGGGTCAAGTGTCTCCCCATGCCCCTCGCGGGGGCTGTGGGGAGACCTCAAGCCTCAATTCTGAATCACGTTGGCGCCCTCCTCGATGGTGACGGTGCCGCTTCCTTTTATTCCGCCTGTCGCCGTTACGCTCTTGACGCCTTTGGTGATGGTGATGTTACCAGTCTGGGAACCTGCTCCTGCGCCGATGGCGGAAGCCTCTGCGCCGGCGGTGGCTGTGACTGTGCCGCCGCTGATGGTGATGTTACCGCAGGTAGATATATCTTGCCCTCTTGAAGCACCGCTGCCGATGCCAGCAGCATTTTTACCGCCTGTAGCAGTTACCGTGCCACCGCTAATCACGATGTCGCCGCAATCCCAGCCAAATCCTGCTCCGATGCCGGCACTGTATTCTCCGCCTGTTGCGGTGATGATGCCGCCTTGTATCGTGATGTTGCCGGCGTGCATGATGTTGCTGCCGCCTATGCCGCAGCCCTCACCGTTGCTGCTGGCGTCGAGGGTTCCGGTATTGCCCTGGATTATGAGATTGTAGCCTTCGGTTACATAGATGCCGGGCTGGTTTGACTTGAATCCCTTGACCACGTTCTTTGACTTGTCGGCAAGTACTATGGTGGCGTTGCCATTGCAGGTGATGCCTGCCCAGCCGCATGCGTCGTCGTTAGTGCCGTTGATGGTTACGTTCTTGAGTGTAACGGTGGCGCCTTTGACTATGGAAATCTTATATTTGCCGCCGAGCGTGCCCGTCAGCACGTCGCCGTCCATTGCTACGTAGTCGGCTTTGAGCTTAGAGAGGTCAATGGGGTCAACTGTCAAGTCCACGCCCACGGGGTCGCCCTCTGCCTTGACGGTAAACTGATAGGTGTTCTGGTTGACGTTCGTGCTATACCATTTGATGGTGAACTCGCTGATTTTGTAGTCCTTTGCATAGTCGCGCAGCGTCTGCAGTGTATTCTCGTTCATCAGCTGGTTGTTTGCTTCTGTCACTACCTGCCTGATGGTGTTCTCGCTCTCGGGCGTCTGGTCGGCAAGTATCAGCTCTGGCTGATATACGCTCGGGAACTGCTGCAGCAGGGCGGCGGTCAGCTTTGTCTTAACCTCGCTATAGCCGTCCTGATTAAGCTCGGGGAAGGTTACGTCCATGTTCCACTTCTGCGAAGCGCGGTTAGGAATTGGGAGTGCGTATTTCACGTTCACCTGGTTGTCTGCTATGGCATTTGAAAGCGTGATGAACTTTTCATTACGAGCTCCATTTAACGAGTTATGATCGATGTACTGTTCGTGACAGATGTTTGCCATCTTGACCTGATGCGTCATATCCAGTATGTACTGCCCAGAAGGGTTGGAAACCGACCAGCATACCTGATTGCTTACGTCAACGTCGTTGATGAGGCCGTCGCCTATCAGCGGGTGCTCGTCATCGTCGCCCTCAGCCATGTCTTGTGACTCGTGGTATTTCCACGTAACCTTTGTGCCGTCGGTGTTCTTCTGGCAGGCAAGTTCCTGTACCGTGGTGGTGGTTGAGAGTGAATAGAACGAACCGCTTACCCAGCCGCGATTCACGGCGCCGGTGACGCCTCCGCCGGTGCTTGTGACAGAACCCGTGCCTCCGAGTGTCGTAATTTGTCCGTTGAATTCGCCTGCGGTTACGGTCTTGCTGATTTCATTCTTGTCGGTAGATGGCAATGCTGCCTCCACCATCGCGGTGCCAGCACCCGTCACGTTGAATGAGAATTCGCTGTTGTCATACCAGTCGCCATAGAACGAATAGTAGTCATCTACATCATGATCCCATGCTTTCGGTTTATAATGGCGCTCTTCCCATTCGTCTTCCTCGTAAGGACCGCGGTAAAGCGTCTTGGTGGGGTCGAGGCGCTCGTCGCCTTCCTTCTTGCCGCCCACGGATGACATGGAGCTATGCTGAACGAAGTAGTAGTCCTTGTTTGATTCCAAATTGTGGGAAGCCCATATTCGCATAATCTCCTGTTGCGCATTCGGTTTGCTGACATAGTTCATATTCCAACCAAAGTTGATTCCGGTTTCAAAATCTACAGCATAGAGGGGACCAACGTATGTCCATTCATCGTCGGCTGACATTATTTCGTTGATAGCTTTCTCGCCTGATGCTCTGGTGCCAGATGCTGCCGACCTTGAGCTGCCGCCGGTATTACGACTGTTCAGCCACTGTGCTGCTCCGTCGGCCATCCTGCCGCTGGTGTATTTGCTGTATTCGGGATTGTACTCAATGGTTCTATTCTCCACCGTGCCGTCCTTCTTCTTCTTTGTAGAGGTGAAGGTCTTTCCCTGATACGTGTCCTGATGATAGTAGCCGTTGCGGGAGAATATCACAAGCTCGGCAACAGGCTTATCGTCGCTCTCCCCTGCCCTCGTCACGATGTTGGCAATGCGCGTCTTGAAGAGATTGACATGCGACGACTGCGCCGCCGTATTGCTGCGGGCAGTGCGCACTATGCTGACGCCGCCCTTCAGCAGCGCCTCTTCCTCAGCCTGCACAAATTTGTCGGAAAGCTGCTCCATCACGCTCACCAGATGGGCATTGTGGGGCTTCTCAACGGCAATGTAGCCGCCCTGCAGGTAAATCTTGGCGGCTTGGAGCCACTCCGTCATCGGGCGGCTCAGGATGTCCTCGCCCTTGATGAGGATCATCTTCGTCTCGGGCGTCACCTCATTCGTCGTCTGTGACAGACGGCGCACCAGGGCACCACCCATAGAGTTGTCGTCGAACGAACTCATCAACGCCGTCGGCATGTCGGCGGTCACCTTTACCGTCAGCTGGTCTTCGGTGGGAATCACTACACTGGGGTTCAGCGGATCTACGGGTTTGTCCGTGTTGCTGATGTCCTTGTCAGAACAGGCTGCCAGCCCCAGCAGCATCGGTAGGGCGAGCAACAGTAGTAATCGGATTTGTTTTCTCATAATTGTTTATAGTTTAAATCGCTAAAAAAATGTGTTGTCTCTTCGCTGTCGGTTGGGTGGTTAAGTTTTAGTAATATTTGTCGGCAAAGGTACGAAAAGACAACGAAGATAGCAAATTTTTGTGCAGGCATTTTTGCACACGAGCAGGTATTTTTGCACAAAACCGCCTTTTTTCGCCTATTCTCGCGCTTTTTCATGCTTTTTCATGCAAAAAAGACAAATATTGTTAGAACCTGTACTGCACCTTCATGTTGACCGCATGGCGGTTGACAAGTGTATTGCTGCAGAACACATCAAACATGTCGTGCCAATCGACACTGAAATTCCATCTGCAGCCAAATTGTTTGTTCACCGACAGACAACCATATACGGGAACGCCTGTCACCTCGCGTCTTGGCGATTTCTTGGTATAATACACCACCTGAGCACCTATCTGCCATTGTTGAGGAAGAAAGGCAGTGGGCGCTAATCGGAATGAGGCATAGGTTCCGCTCTTGATGGCATATAGATTGGAGCCGCCCGTCAGACTCATCCACTGGGTTTTCCAGTAAGCCGATGCCCCCAGCTCCATGAAGTTCTCGCCATCCTCAATGAGATAATAGCTCGCCTCCGTCTGCACCGTCAGCCGCTGACGGCTGTAGGCGTGCGACAGCTTCATCTGATGAATGGTCCGCTCGTCCAGCTGCCCCTTGGTAATGGCCCACTGCTCATCAGAAAGCATGTTAGCTTCCATGGCGATGGCTTCATAGAGGGGGTTGTAGTATTTGCGGAAATAGCCCAGCTGCACCTGGTTCCGGCGATTAGGCATATAGATGATGCTGGCATTCGTATTGTTACGGGTGTCAGCATACTTCTGGCTATCGGCGGCATCCGTCAGCTGGTAGTGGTAGAACATCACACGATTGCCAGCGGTAAACTTCCACTGCGGCAGGACGTAGGTGAACTGCAGATAGATGTCATGGTTGAAGACCTTCCAGCTCCAGTCCGTATCCTTGAGGTCGGTCATCAGGAAATCGCCCTCCACACCCGCCATCACGGACAGGCGCTTGGTCAGCAGAGGCGTGTTCAGCTCAACGACATACATGGGCAGCTTGTTGGAGAGGAGCGGGTCGCTGGCATACTGGTAGCCGCCCGTCAAGAGCAGCTCCGTGCCCTGGTTGTTGAAAGTATGGAAGTATCTGAATCGGCCCATCACCTTGCGCGACGTACCACTTGGGCGATCCAGATATTGTTGGGTAAAAAAGGTCAACAGCCTGTTTCGGTCGTCAAAACGGTTCGTCATGTGAAGCGACAGGTACTCCTCGTTCACATCGTGGTGACGATAGGACATGTTGGCGTAGAGGTCCGTGTGCCGGCTGCCGTATAGCGCATTGGCGGAGGCAATGCCTTCAAATTTCTTTGCTGCGGCTCCCTGTCCTTCCACAAAGCCCTGCCACGCATCGGGCATCTTCATGTAGATGTCCAGGACGCGGTTCATGCCGACGGTACCCTTCGCCACGCCCGTGTTGTCGCAAACCTGTATCCTGTCGATGTCCTTGGCCTTCATCTGGCTGATAACCAGCCTCGTGTCGGCATTTATCGGACAGTTGCCGATGCGGAGGTTATAGCCGGTGATGACATCCTCATAGCCCGCCATCATCAGACCGGGCATCATCTGCAGGACGTCCATCAGCGTTTCTTCTCCCGTCAGCTCCATTCGCTGCGGATAAATCACCGTCCTGTCCCCCCTCACCTCTATGATGGGCAGGCTATCTTCTGCAGACACCGTAACCGATAAAAGCAGAATGGTGATTACAACGAGAAATGTAACCATAGTTTCAGTTCGTTTGTGCAAAGTTACGAAATTAAGCCCAATAGTCCCTTATAATTTAGGCATTTTTGCACACCGGGCAGGCATTTTTGCACAAAACCGCCTTTTTTTTCGCTTTTTTTCCCACTTCTGCACACAAAAAGAGAGAAAACCTTGCATTTTTCTTGCATTTCGACTTTTTATTTTGTATCTTTGCAGAGTCAACGACTGTCTTACGTTGGAAAGCGTTGAAGACGCTTACGGGAGTGACGTAGTGACGTCACTTAATGGTCATTACAATGGTTGACTACCGATGACAGTTTTGACAGATTTGACAGATTTGACAGAAAAATCCCAAACTCCCTCGCGTACCGCGCGCATGCACGGTACGCGCGTATTTTTCCATTTTACTGTCAAATCTGTCAAATCTGTCAAGAAGTTCAGAAGTACAGAAGTAAAAGGGCAGGATAATCTGAGTTAACTCAAATCATCGATTGAGTTAACTCAAACGATCAATCGAGTTAACTCAAAATGGGTACTTTACCCAGAAAGATGCCCCGCAGGGCGTTTACCCTACGAGGCATTTCCCATATCTTCCAATGATTATACCAGACAGAAGTCGAGGTCGCGCGTGATCTGCTCCTTGTCCAGATGCTGGCCGATGAAGACGAGCTTCTGCATGCGGTCGCCATACTGCTCGTCCCAGTCCTTGCGCAGCTGCGGATTCTGCTGCATCATCATCTCCAGCTCGTCCTTGGGCATGGTGGCATACCACTGTCCGGCATTGCGCAGCGACACCTGACGGCCGGCCTGCTCGAAGACATAGCAGATGTCCTCCTCGCCCTTGAAATAGCAGATGCCCTTGGCACGAATGATGCTCTTGGGCCACTTGCGAGCCACGAACTCATCGAAGAGGCTGAGGTTCAGCGGGCGACGGGCGTAGTAGACGAAGGTGCCGATGCCGTATTCCTCGGCTTCGCCTTCATCATGATGGTGGTGATGGTGGTCGTGGTGATCGTGGTGATCATCGTGGGGGTGGTGGGTATTGTGGGTGTCGTGGGTGTCGTGGGGAGAGGGGAAATCGGAATCTGGATCGGCGTTCTCCAGCTCGTGGATCCAGGCGGCGGAGGTGGCTACCTCCTCGAAGTTGAACTTCTCGGTATGGATGAGCTGCTCGAGGGGCACATCACAATAGTCGCACTCGATGATGTCGGCCTTGGGCTGGATGGTGCGGATAATCTGACGAACCTCGGCCAACTCCTCGCTCGACACCTCGGAAGCCTTGTTCAGCAGGATGGTGTTGCAGAACTCAATCTGCTGGATGACCAGATTCTCAATGTCCTCCTCGTCGATGTGGGAGCGCAGCAGGTCGTTGCCGCTCTTGAACTCGTCGCGCATACGCAGGGCATCGACCACCGTAACCACGCTGTCGAGCTGCAGATAGCCGTCCTTGATATACTCGGGACCCAGCTGGGGAATGCTGACAATGGTCTGGGCAATGGGACCGGGCTCGCAGATGCCACTGGCCTCGATGACGATATAGTCGAAGCGGTGCATGGCCAGGATGTCCTGCAACTGCTTGACGAGGTCCATCTTCAGGGTGCAGCAGATGCAGCCGTTCTGCAGGGCCACCAAGGAGTCGTCCTGCTGACCTACCACCCCACCCTTCTCAATAAGGTCGGCATCGATGTTCACCTCGCCGATATCGTTTACAATGACAGCAAACTTGATACCCTTCTGGTTCTGAAGGATACGATTGAGCAATGTGGTCTTTCCGCTGCCTAAATAACCCGTAAGCAGCAGGACGGGAACATTTTGGATTTTCATATCAATTCTCCTTATACTTACTTAATTGGGGATGCAAAGGTAAGCATATTTTGGCAAACGAGAAAACAAAAAGGCAAAGAATTGCCAACTGCGTATTACATTCTGACGAATGGTACGCAAAAAAGTATTAAATGTTCCATGTTCAATGCACAATGTTCAATGAAATTTCGTACCTTTGCGCTTAGTTTTGATAAATCAAACAGTAAATAGCAAAAAAGTAAATAGTAAATAGCATAGTAAATCTTTAAATTGTAAATTACATTATGACAATCAATGAAATGAACTTTGCCGGTAAGAAGGCAATCGTACGTGTAGACTTCAACGTACCCCTGGACGAGAATGGTAAGATTACCGACGACACCCGCATCCGCGGCGCACTGCCCACCCTGAAGAAGATTCTGGCTGACGGCGGTGCCACCATCATCATGTCGCACATGGGCAAGCCCAAAGGTAAGGTAGACATGAAGAAGAGCCTGGGTCAGATTCGCGAGGCTGTGGAGAAGGCATTAGGCGTGCCCGTAGCTTTCGCTCCCGACTGCGCCAAGGCTCAGGAGGCTGCCAAGAACCTGAAGATGGGCGAGGCTCTGCTGCTGGAGAACCTGCGCTTCTATCCCGAGGAGGAGGGTAAGCCCGTAGGTGTGGAGAAGGGTACTCCCGAATACGACGAGGCCAAGAAGGCCATGAAGCAGAGCCAGAAGGAGTTTGCCAAGACTTTGGCTTCTTACGCTGACTGCTACGTAATGGATGCCTTCGGTACCGCTCACCGCAAGCACGCCTCTACGGCTGTCATCGCCGACTACTTCGACGCTGATAACAAGATGCTCGGTCTGCTGATGGAGAAGGAGGTGCAGGCTGTCGACAACGTGCTCAGCAACATCAAGCGCCCGTTCGTGGCCATCATGGGTGGTTCGAAGGTTTCTTCTAAGATTGGCATCATCGAGAACCTGCTCGGCAAGGTGGACAAGCTCATCCTTTGCGGCGGTATGACCTACACCTTCGCCAAGGCTCACAACGGCGAGATCGGCGACTCTATCGTCGAGCTCGACAAGCTGGATGTAGCCCTCGGCGTGGAGGAACTGGCCAAGAAGAACGGCGTAGAGCTCGTGCTCGGTACCGACTGCACCGCTACCAACGGCCTCGACTTCGACACGATGACCGTGAAGCCCGGTTCAAAGATTATCAACTGCCCCGCCAACAAGGTTCCTGCCGGTTTCGAGGGCGTGGATGCCGGTCCTGAGAGCCAGCAGGCCTTCAAGAATGCCATCAAGGGTGCCAAGACCATCCTGTGGAACGGTCCTGCCGGTGTGTTCGAGTGCGACGACTTCACCGCTGGCAGTCGCGCCATTGGCGACGCTATCGCCGAGGCTACCAAGGAGGGTGCTTTCTCGCTGATTGGCGGTGGCGACTCTGTGGCTTGCGTCAACAAGTTCGGTCTGGCCGACCAGGTGAGCTACATCTCTACCGGTGGCGGTGCCCTGCTCGAGGCCATCGAGGGTAAGGTGCTTCCCGGTGTAGCAGCTATCAAAGGTGAATAAGAGTTAATGTTCAATGATAAAAAAATGAAACGTTTTTTTATCCCTATCATGATGGCCGCATTGCTGATGACAGCGTGCGGCCATCGTACTTCAAGCAATGCGGCAGGCAGTGATTCTGCGGCCGTCGATACAGTGTTTGCCATTGACAGCGTCGGACAGATGCGTGAAGACACCATGGCAATGGTAAAAATCAGCATTGCCTGGCCGAAGGGCAGCAACGAGCCCCTCTGTGCCAGCATCCGCCAGTATATCTGTGAGCAGCTGGCTGCCGGACTGACGATGGAAGGCAAGCCTGATGTCATTCTCTATAAGGATGGCAAGACAGCAGTCAAAGCCACACTGGACAAGCACTATCGCAATCTGGTGGCCGACCGCACTGACACCATTGGTGGTGCCAACTACGACGGGATGCAATTCTCGTTCGCCCAGAGCATCAACCTGTTGGAAGAGACCGACACCTATGTCACCTATTGCGAGACCACAGAAGGCTTCATGGGCGGGGCCCACGGCTCGGCAACGGGCACGGGCATCACCTTCCGCAAGAGTGACGGCAAGCGCATAGGCTATCACACGGAGTTCAACCGCCAGACCGAGCAATTCGAGATGAAGGACCAGACCCTGTTCAGCAACCCCCAGTCGGCAGCCCTCGCAGCACTCATCAAGGAGGGTGTGCGCAGCTACTTCCAGGAGTTTCAGGACAGCAAGGTCACCGATAAAGACCTATTGGGCAATCTCATCGGCGTGAACAGCGTAGACAGCATTCCGCTGCCCAGCACCCCGCCCTACTTCACCAAGAACGGCCTTGCATTCATCTATCAGCAGTACGAGATAGCCCCCTATGCCGCCGGCATCATCAACTTCGACATTGCCTACGACAAGATACGTCCGCTGCTCACCAAGGACGCCCAGCAACTGATAAAATAAAACGATTACGTTAAATAATTGTCAAATATCTACGGGCAATTGGAAATTATTTCGTATATTTGCAGTCGGATAAACGACAAACTAATAAAAACGAATCAATATGATGAAGAAATTTGTGATTGGAGACCGCACCAAGGATGAGTGGATCTCAGTACTGGACAGAGCAAACAAGAAACTCGAGTTTACCAACCATCTGGCATCTGCCAAGACCTTCATGGGTTTTGAGGACACCAAGGCCGAACTGAAGCAGTTGCAGGAAGAGACGGCAGGCTACTTCAACGACCTGCAGGTCTATATTCTCGACGACGACAACAAGGCCCACCGCCCCGACGAGCGCGACATGATGCCCTGGTAAACAACGATACAAATTACACGAATTTTGATTCCCTATGAAGTATAGGAAATTAGGAAAAACAGGATTAGAGGTGTCGGAGCTCGGCTTCGGCGCCTCTTCTTTGGGTGGCGTGTTCCACTCGTTCGACGAACATCGCGGCATCGATGCCGTGTTTGCAGCCGTCGAGGCGGGTATCAACCTCATCGACGTGTCGCCCTACTATGGCCACTACAAGGCCGAGACCGTCTTAGGCAAGGCGCTGAAGGATATCCCCCGTGACAAGTATTACCTCTCCACCAAGGTGGGCCGCTACGGCGAGAATGGTGTCAACACGTGGGACTATTCTGCCAAGCGGGCCAAGGAGAGTGTCTACGAGAGTCTGGAACGTCTGCACATCGACTATATCGACATCATCAATGTACACGACATCGAGTTCCAGGGCCGCATGGAAGGCGGACTGCAGAAGGTGGTCGACGAGACCCTGCCCGCCCTGCACGAACTGAAGAGCGAGGGCGTGGTGCGCCATGTGGGCATCACCGACCTGCAGCTGGAGAACCTGAAGTGGGTCATCGAGCACAGCGAGCCTGGGACGGTGGAGAGCGTGATGAACTTCTGCCACTTCTGCCTGTGCGACGACAAGCTAGCCGACTTCCTCGGCTTCTTTGAGATGCACGGCGTGGGCGTGCTCAGCGCATCGCCCTTCTCGATGGGGCTGCTCACTGAGCGCGGCGTGCCCGACTGGCATCCCGCTCCGAAGCCACTGGTATGGGCTTGCGAGAAAGCAGTGGCCCACTGCAGGGAGAAGGACTATCCCATCGAGAAGCTCGCCATGCAGTATGCCTGCTCGTGCGACCGCATCGCCTCGACGGTGTTCAGCACGACGCGCCCAGAAGCCATCAAGACCAACATCGCCTATATCGAGGAGCCGATGGACGAACAGCTCGTCTGGGAAGTGAAGGAAATCATCGGCGACCAGCAGCGCGTCAGCTGGGCGAATACTTGATAAAGGAATATCGACACCTCGAAAATTAGAAAGAAAAAACAATGAAGATCATTGATGCGCATGCCCACTTGTGGCTGAATGTAGATACGGTGGTGAACGGCCAGCCCATTCACCCCTTGGAACCTAACCGCAGCCGAAGCCTCTTCTTCGGCGAGGAGCGGCAGATGCTACCCCCTTGGATGACCGACGGCCAGAACACGGCAGAGCGGTTCCTCTCGAATATGGACTATGCACAGGTGTCGGCGGCTGTCATCACGCAGGAGTTTATCGACGGGCTGCAGAACACGTATCTCATGCAGGTGCAGCAGCGCTATCCCGACCGTTTCTTCTGCTTCGGCATGCCAGAGGAACTTCAGAGGTTAGAGAATACATTAAGTGCAGAGGCTGAGGTCTTGATCAAGCAAGGCTTCAAGGGCATCAAGGTGCCTGCCGCCCGACTGCCACAGCAGTTTTTGACGGACGAGATGATGCAGATGATGCACCTAATGGAGGAGCAAGGCATCCTTTTAGGCATTGAGCTGATGGACGGTGATGCACAGGTGGGACAGATGGAGGAAATCATTCAGGAATGCCCGCGGCTGAAGGTAGCCATCGGACACTTCGGCATGGTGACGCGCCCGGGGTGGATGAGCCAGATACGACTCGCCCGCCACGAGCATGTCTACATAGAGAGCGGCGGCATCACATGGCTCTTCAACGATGAGTTCTACCCCTACCCTTCTGCCATCCGCGCCATCCGCGAGGCTGCCGACGAGGTGGGCTGGGACAAGCTGATGTGGGGTTCGGACTATCCGCGCACCATCACCGCCATCACCTACCGCATGTCGTACGACTTCGTAACGAAATCGCAGGAGCTGACGGACGACCAGAAGCGCCTCTTCCTCTCGGACAATGCCCGCCAGCTGTTCGGCTTCGGTGACCTTGTCGACCTGCCCTACATCAAGAACATGAGTGAATAGCAAATCGAAAATAGTAAATAGTAAATCGTAAATAGAATTAAGGTGAAAGCAATTCAGATTACAGAGCCACACGTAATGAAGGTGGTGGAGATGGATCGGCCTACATGTGGAGCCGACGAAGTATTGTTGAAGATGGAGTATGTGGGCTTCTGCGGTAGCGACCTGAACACCTATCGCGGCCTGAACACGATGGCCAAGCCCCACGTCATCCCCGGTCACGAGATTGGTGCGGAGATAGTAGGCCTGGGTGCCAACGTTCCTACCAACCTGCGCAAGGGCATAAAGGTGACGGTGAACCCCTATACCAACTGCGGTGTATGTCCCGCCTGCCGTAGCCGCCGCTACAATGCGTGCGAGCACAACGAGACCTTAGGCGTGCAGCGCGACGGTGCCATGCGCGAGTATATGGCCCTGCCCTGGCAGAAGATTATCCCCGTGGGCGACATCACCACCGAGCATGCCGCCCTGATAGAACCCATGTCGGTAGGCTTCCATGCCGTGAGCCGTGCACAGGCTGTCGACACCGACGTGGTGATGGTGATTGGCTGCGGCATGGTAGGCGTGGGTGCCGTCATCCGCTCGCTGCTTCGCGGAGCCAAGGTGATTGCCTGCGATGTAGACGACGAGAAGCTGGAGATTGTGAAGCGCTTAGGTGCCGACTTCACCATCAACACGATGAAGGAGAACGTGCACGAGCGGCTGATGGAGCTGACCGACTCGATGGGTCCCAACATCGTCATCGAAGCCGTAGGCTCGCCCGTCACCTATCAGATGGCTGTCAACGAGGTAGCCTTCTGCGGTCGCGTCATCTGCATCGGCTATTCGAAGAAGGACGTGGAGTTCACCACGAAGTATTTCGTACAGAAGGAACTCGACATCCGCGGCTCGCGCAATGCCCTGCCCGAGGACTTCGATGGTGTCATCCGCTATCTGAAGAAGTACAATCCCCCCTACGATGTACTCACCTCAGGCATCGTCACCCCCGAGGAGGCCGAAGAGGCCATGAAGAAATGGGATGCCAACCCCGCCAAGGTGTTTAGGATTTTGGTGAAGTTCTAATAGGGATAGTTGGGACTAGTTTAACTAGTGGAACTAGTAAGACTAGTATAACTAGTATAACCAGAAAAAACAATAAAGCCTGCCAGAGAGGCAGGCTTTATTGTTATGGATAGATGCTGGCGGGAGAACCGCCATCAGCATTTAGTCTTCGTCCTTCATCTCAGCCTCGTGCTCCTTAATGAGCTGCTGCTGGATGTCGTTCGGCACGAGTTCGTAGCTCGAGAACTGGGTCGTGAACGAAGCGCGTCCACCCGTCAGCGAGCTCAGGGCAATCGAGTAGCTGGCCAGCTCCTTGAGAGGAATCTTGGCGGTGAGCTTCTGGTAGCCGTTTTCGCTGTCCATACCCATGATGATGGCACGACGGCCCTGCAGGTCTGACATCACATCACCCATATAGTCGGCAGGGACGAGCACTTCGAGGTCGTAGATAGGCTCCAGCACCTTAGGACCGGCCTCCTTGAAGGCTGCCGAGAAGGCATTGCGGGCAGCGAGCATGAACGAGAGTTCGTTAGAGTCTACAGGGTGCATCTTACCATCGTAGACGATGACGCGGACGTCGCGGGCATACGAACCGGTCAGCGGTCCCTGCTCCATACGCTCCATCACACCCTTCAGGATGGCGGGCATGAAACGCATATCAATTGCACCACCGACGACGCTGTTGATAAAGACGAGCTTGCCGCCCCACTCCAGGTCCTTCTCTTCCTTCGACTTGATGTTCATCTTGAACTCCTGGCCATTGATGGTGAACGAGGTAGGATCGGGCATGCCGTCGGTATAAGGCTCGACAATCAGGTGTACCTCACCAAACTGTCCGGCACCACCCGACTGCTTCTTGTGACGATAGTCGGCACGTGCCATCTTGGTAATGGTCTCACGGTAAGGAATCTTCGGCTCCTGGAATTCCACCTGAATCTTCTCGTTGTTCTCCATACGCCACTTCAGCGTGCGCAGGTGGAACTCGCCCTGACCATGAACGATGATCTGGCGCAACTCCTTCGACTGCTCGACCACCCATGTGGGGTCTTCCTGACGCATCTTCTGCAGGGCAGCCATCATCTTCTCGGTCTCGGCCTCGTTGACGGCCTTGATGGCACGAGAGAACTTGGAGTTAGGATATTTGATGAAGTCGAACTTGTTGTCGATATCCTTGGCATTGAGGGTGTTGCCAGTCTTCACATCCTTCAGCTTCACGGTGCAGCCGATGTCACCGGCTACGAGCTGGTCGACCTGGATACGGTTGGCACCAGCACAGGCATAGAGCGTACCCATGCGCTCCTTCGAGCCACGGTCGGCATTGGTGAGGTCGTCGCCACTCTTCACCACACCGCTCATCACCTTGAAGTACTGCACCTCACCGATATGGGGCTCCACACCCGTCTTGAAGAAATACAGCGAGGTAGGAGCACTGGCATCGGCAGGAACCTCCTTGCCGGCAGCATTCTTGATAACAGGCATCTCACTGACGAAGGGCACCACATTGCCCAAGAACTCCATCAGACGGCGCACACCCATGTCGCGACCTGCACAGACGCAGAAGACGGGATAGATAGAACGCGTCACCAGACCCTTGCGGATACCTTCACGCATCTCGTCCTCGCTGAGGTCCTCGCTCTCGAAGAACTTCTCCATCAGCGTGTCGTCACCGGCGGCAGCAGCCTCTACCAGAGCGGCTTTCCACTCCTTGGCCTTCTCCAGTTGGTCGGCAGGGATATCCTCGATGATGGGAGCACCACCCTCGGGCTTCCATGAATACTTCTTCATCAGCAGCACGTCGATGACACTGTTAAAGCCGTTACCTGTTGCAATAGGATACTGCACGGGAACACAGTTGTTGCCATAGACCTCCTTGAGCTGAGCGAGAATCTGATCATAGTCGCAGTTGTCGCGGTCGAGCTGGTTAACCAAGAAGATAACAGGCTTCTTCAGTTTCTCGGTATTGCGGAAGGCATTCATCGTACCTACCTCGGGACCATACTGTCCGTTGATGAGGATCACAGCCTGGTCGGTGACGTTCATGGCGGTGATGGAGCCACCCACGAAGTCATCGGAGCCCGGACAGTCGATGATGTTCAGCTTCTTGTTATTCCACTCTACATGAAAAACAGTAGAGAACACCGAGTAGCCGTATTCCTGTTCTACAGGGAAATAGTCGCTCATGGTGTTCTTACCCTCTACGGTGCCGCGGCGCTTGGTGATGCCGGCCTCGTAAACCATTGCTTCGGCAAGAGTAGTCTTGCCGCTACCCGCACTGCCAATGAGTGCAATGTTTTTAATCTCGTTGGTCTGATAAACTTTCATATTACTTATATTTTAGGTTTAAATGATGTTTCCTTTTGCCCTACCCTCAAGCAAAGCGACGCTAAAGGTAGACATTTTCAAGCAAAAAACCTAAGATTGCTTGCAAATATTAAACTTTATTAGTACTTTTGCCAACGTTATGGCAGGTATCTATATCCATATTCCCTTCTGCAAGAGCCGTTGCATCTATTGCGCTTTCTACTCCACCACAGGCATGGAGCAGCGCCAGCGATATGTGGATGCCGTCTGCAAGGAGTGGAGCATGAGACAGCACGAACTGACTGAGCCCATAGATACTATATATATAGGTGGCGGCACCCCCAGCCAACTCACCGACAGCCAACTGTGCCAGCTCTTCGATGTCCTTCCCCATGCCAACAGCGAGACGACCATCGAGGTGAATCCCGATGATGTCACCCAAGAGTTTGCAACTCTCTTGTCAACACTCCCCGTCAACCGCGTCTCGATGGGAGCACAGACCTTTGACGACCAACGGCTGAGATTCCTGCACCGCCGACACGCGTCGGCACAGGTGGCAGAGACTGTCCGGCTGCTGCGCGATGCCGGCATCCACAACATCAGCATCGACCTGATGTACGGTTTCCCCGGCGAGACGCTCTCCGACTGGGAGCACGATATGGATGCAGCCCTCGCCCTCGGCGTGGAACATATCTCTGCCTACTGCCTGATGATTGAAGAAGGCACTGCCCTCTTCAATCAAATGAGAAATGAGGAATTAGAAATGAGAAATGGGGAAATGAGGAAATTAACGATGCCTTCCGAAGAACTGGAGCGGCAGATGTACTATCTGCTGAAAGACCAGCTGGAGGCAGCGGGCTACGAGCACTACGAGATCTCGAACTTCGCCCGCCCGGGCTTCCGTTCGCGCCACAACAGCAGCTATTGGCACGACATCCCCTATATCGGTCTCGGGGCTGCTGCCCACAGCTACGACAGGCACTGCCGCAGCTGGAATGTCAGCGACATCAAGACCTATTGCAAGAGGATAGAACAAGGCGAGCTGCCCAGCGAACAAGAAGTACTCGACGAAGACACCCACTACAACGACCGCATCACCACAGCACTGCGAACGAGTGACGGACTGGACCTCACAACGCTTTCCGACAAGTACCGCCAGTTCTGCCAGAGAGAAGCCCAGCCCTATCTGTCCGACGGACTGCTGCGCCGGCAGAACAGCCATATCATGCTGACCCGCGAGGGACTCTTCGTCAGCGATATGGTGATGTCGGCACTGATGATGGTCTGATGACATTTCGAACATATAAGCGTCTTTCCTTATATTATAATATACACGCTATGAACACTTGGAAACCCAACCTCGAAGAGACCAAACAGCACTATATCAACTGGTGGAACCACAAAGGCATCGTGCTCAACATGTGGGAGCACTTTCAGGAGGGAGTGAAGCCCCATGCCGACATCCCTGAGCCCAAGCCCTACAAGGACCTGAACCAACGGTGGTTCGACCCTGAATGGCGTGCGGAATATCTGGACTGGTATGTAGCCCACTCGTCGCTGATGGCCGACATGCTGCCCGTAGCCAACACTCAGTTAGGTCCCGGCTCGTTAGCTGCCATCCTCGGCGGTGTCTTCGAAGGCGGCGAGGATACCATCTGGATTCATCCCAATCCCGACTATACCGACGATATCATCTTCGATCGCAACCATCCCAACTGGTTGCTCCACAAAGAGTTGCTGAAGGCTTGCAAGAAGAAAGCCCAGGGGCACTACTATGTCGGCATGCCCGACCTGATGGAAGGCATGGATGTGCTGGCAGCAATGAAAGGCACCGACCAGGTGCTGCTCGACACGGTGATGCAGCCCGAGGTGCTGGAGCGACAGATGCAGCAGATCAACGACATCTACTTCCAAGTGTTCGACGAACTCTACGACATCATCCGCGAGGGTGACGAGATGGCTTTCTGCTACTTCTCCAGCTGGGCTCCCGGAAAGATGTCGAAACTACAGAGCGACATCTCAACCATGATCAGCGTGGATGACTACCGCCGTTTCGTACAGCCCTTCATCCGCGAACAATGCCAGAAGATAGACTATACGCTCTATCATCTGGACGGCGTGGGTGCCATGCACCACTTGGATGCCCTGTTGGAGATTAAGGAACTGAACGCCATCCAGTGGACGCCCGGCGTGGGTGAGCCTCAAGGCGGCAGTCCGAAGTGGTACGACCTCTACCGGAAGATTATCGCCGGCGGCAAGAGCATCATGGCCTGCTGGGTGACGCTCGACGAACTGCGCCCCCTGTTAGACCATATCGGCGGCGACGGTGTCCACCTGGAGATGGACTTCCACAACGAGCACGAGGTGGAAGAGGCCATGAAGATAGTACAGGACTTTGAGCACAGCCGTAATGTGCACCCCGCCGACATCATGGACGATGCCGACCGCGAGGTGGCAGACATCATTCGCTCCGTCGAGGAGCAGTTCAACAGCGACAGCCAGCAGAACAGCACTGTCTCACTGGAAGAAGCCGCCGCACAGCGCATCCTAATACTCGACGGTGCCATGGGCACGATGATTCAGCAATGCCAGCTGCGGGAAGAGGACTTCCGAGGCTGCCGCTTTGCCAACCATCCCACCGACCTCAAAGGCTGCAACGACGTGCTGTCGCTGACGGCACCCTACATCATCCGCGACATCCACCACAAATATCTGGAGCAGGGCGCCAACCTGATAGAGACCAATACCTTCAACGCCCAGCGCATCTCGATGCAGGACTATGGTCTGCAGGACTATTGCCGCGAGATCAACCTGGCTGCCTGCCGGCTGGCCTGCGACGCAGTCAATGCCTATCGGAAGCTCGACCCCGACACACCGCGCTTTGTGGCAGGAAGCATCGGACCGACGAGCCAGACTTTCATGCGTGCAGAAGGGAAGGTAAGCCATGAGTCGCTGACCAATGCCCTCCACGCAGCTTACTCGGAACAAATCGACGCACTGATAGACGGCGGAGTGGACGTCTTGCTCATCGAGACCATCTTTGATGTCGAGGTAGCCCGCATTGCCCTTACGGCAGCGCAGGAGACCATGCGGCAGAAAGGACGTGAGCTGCCCGTCATGCTCAGCTTCGCGGTATCCACTGCTGACGGCTACAACATGCTGGGACAGAACATCGTCGACTTCATTGCCTCGCTTGGCGACGCTCCCCTGTTCTCCATAGGACTCAACTGTCTGTCGGACGTGCAGAGCATGACCCCGCTGCTGCAACGGATGGCGACACGGTTCCCCTACCGCATCAGCCTCTATCCCAATGCGGGACAGCCAGACAGTCAAGGCCAGTACCACAAGTCGGCCGACAGTCTGCTGGCTGATGTATGGCCACTGATTGACGGACACTGGCTCAACATTCTCGGTGGCTGCTGCGGCACTACCGACCAGCATATCAACTTCTTCGCCAATGCCGTAGAGCCTATGCTGGGATTGTTTATCTCACCTCATCGGCCCGGACTTCCGACAACCGTTATACCAGAACCGCACGCAGATCACCCACATGCTACACCCGCCAGCGAGTCACCAGCCTGTCCCGACTGCACTCCGCAGCCGCATCAAGCGACCTCTCCCGGCGAACGGCTCTTCCAAGCCATCCTGCATGGCAAGAGCGACGACGCAGCCTCGGCTACCCAGGAGGCCATCCATCAGCACATCGCCCCGCAGGACCTCATCAACGGCCAAATGATCCGCGCCATGAGCGAGGTCGGTCAGCAATTCCAGGACGGTAAGGCCTTTGTGCCCCAGCTGTTGATGGCGGGACGCGCCATGAAGGCTGCACTGGAACTGCTGAAGCCCCTGCTCAGCGGAACGGCATCAACCTCATTGGGCAAGGTGGTGATCGGTACCGTGAAGGGCGATCTGCACGACATCGGCAAGAACCTCGTAGCCTCGATGCTCGAAGGCTGTGGCTTCGAGGTGGTCAACATCGGTATTGATGTCTCGGCCGACAAGTTCATCGAGGAAGTAAAGAAGAACCATCCCGATATTCTGTGCATGTCGGCCCTGCTCACCACCACGATGGGTTATATGAAGGAAGTGATAGATGCCTTGGAGGCTGCCGGCATCCGCAACCAGGTGAAGGTCATGGTAGGTGGTGCGCCCGTCACCCAGGGCTTTGCCGACGAGATTGGTGCCGACGGCTATTCAGACAATGCCAACTCCGCCGTCACCGTCGCCAAGCAACTACTTGGCAAACTTTAGTTTCCGCTTGTAACACTGTTTGAAATCGCATAGTCCGCAGGTATAGTCGAGCCTGCGGACTTTTTCGCCTAAGCCGATGATGCCGCTTACCGACTTGATAGGCACCATCAGCGAGGAATCCGTAAGGGTGACACCACACGTATGCCCCGAAAACAGTGGAAACAGCAACTGCTGTTGCGACACGTGCCAGCCACAATAACCCGGCGAGAAGCGGTTGGTGTGTTGCCAGTGAAGTTTGTCTATCGAATCTTGCAGGTGGCGTTCCATCTGGTCGGCCGTTTTCTCGGCAATCACCGAACCTAAAGCATCGGCAATGAACACGCGCACCATGTCGCCCTCCTGCTTCAGCCGCTGCTGATAGGCCTCAAACTCCACCCCGCTGGTACATACGAACAGGGCATACGCCTCAGCTCCGCGCAGCTGACGGAGGATAATCTTGCCCATATCGAAGGCAGGCAGCTCACGCACCACCAGATAGCAGAACCGCGGACGAAGCCACGCGCGTACCTCGCTGACAATGGCCGCCGTCTCGCGCTGCGTATCCTCATCGGGCTGCGTATCGTGATACCCCATCTGCTCGTAGATGTCGGCAGAGGTAATATTCAGGTCGTCGTATATCAGGGTCTTTTCCGTCATCACCTATGGTTCCATTCGGCTAATGCCTCGAAGAAGGCATCGATATTATGCTGAGGGGTATGCGGCGGCGTGTCGCACCCACTGCTGAGCACAAAGTTAGGATAAGGGCGCATCTGTTCCAGCAGATCGAGCACAGTAGCTTTCATCTGTGAGGGCATGCCGTCCTTGAAGATACTCACCGGGTCGATATTGCCCATAGCCAGTGCCGTAGACGGCACCTCGCGGATAACCTCCTCCATGCGGCATTTGTTGCCAAAATGATAGGCGGCAGCCCCCGTGGCTACCATAGCCTTGGTGCAATGACCCGTATTGCCACAGTTGTGGAGCACCACGATGAAGCTGTCATCCTGTACACGCTCCACAATCCGCTTAACATACTGTGACGAGAACTGCAGACAGTCATCATTCGACATCAGGCCAGCGGCCGGTTCAGCCATCATCACCCCATTGGCACCCGTCTGCTTCAAGGCAAGGCAATACTTCTCGATGAAGGCGGTACACTTCTCCAACAATTCATGGGCAGCCTCGGGATGCTCGTAGATAAGCAC
This sequence comes from Prevotella sp. UBA2456, assembly GCA_002342415.1. Lineage (GTDB taxonomy): Bacteria > Bacteroidota > Bacteroidia > Bacteroidales > Bacteroidaceae > Prevotella. Next base: position 131,315 of record DDPY01000015.1, read on the forward strand.
CATGATGTCGGACATATCATAGAGACGACCCGCCAACGAGAACGGCCCGATGCATCCGGCCAGCAGCGGACGGTCGTTGACAGCCTTGGCAGCCAGCAGGTTCGCCTTCAGATAGGCAGGGATACGCCCCTCGTTGAGCGAGGGCACCTGTAGCTGGCGGATGCCCTCCACATCCTTCAGCAGCCGTCCTGAGACAGCAGGTACGGCCTCGTCGCTAAAGGCTATCTCGGCTCCGAAAGCCTCGGCCTCGGTAGTCAGGTCCATAATGGTGCAGGCTGCTGCACTGGGATAGCGTTTGGTCAGCGTCATCACCGCCTCGTAATGTACGCGGCCGTCGCTGACAGCCTGACGCACTGTATTCCCGTTCAGCTCAATACCGGGATGCGTCATCACCGGCACCGCCGTCACTTCTTTCTGTCGGATGACATCTGCCACCCATTGCCTCATGTTCATCTTCATTAGCGCCTCATTGTTTTTATTCATAGACGGGAAAACGGCCGTTTTGTAACCATTCCCGCTGCATGGTGAATGATGACAATTCAGACTCGTCAGCGTCTTAACTATATATGAAACATATACTAACCGTACTACTATCCTTTCTTGTCCTATCCGTACAGGCGGGCGAGATTATCGTCAGCGAAGGCGAGAGCATCCATGAGGCCCTGCGGAAGGCCCGCGAATGGCGGCGCACGGGAGACGCACACTGCCAGGGCGGCATCACCATCACTATCCATGCAGGACAATACTACATGCAGGAACCGCTGTTCATCCGCCCCGAGGACAGCGGCACGGACGAGTCGCCCCTCGTCATCCGTGGTGCGGGAGAGAACCATAAGAGCATCATCTGTGGCGATGCCCGGCAAAAGCACACGCAGCTATGGCCCAAGGAGGGGATGGAGCGCATGACAGACTTCAACCCCACCGACCGCACCATCACCATTCCCACCCCGCCGAAGAGCGTACTCGATTCGCTGAAATCACACCTCTCACCTCTTACCTTTCACCTCTCACCTCTCGAAATGGTAGTCCACCAGCGCTGGGCCATTGCCATCCTGCGCGTCAAGGAGATGAAGGTGGAGGGCGACAAGACCGTCGTCAGTTTCATGGAGCCCGAGAGCCGTCTGGAGTTTGAGCATCCCTGGCCCCAGCCCGTCATTGGCGGTGAGAAGGGCAACAGCAGTTTCCTGCTGCGCACCACCGAACAGCGCGACGGCATCGAACAGCTGGTCGTCATTGACGGTGCGAACTATGTCACATTCGACAACATCACCTTCGCACGTACCTGCTGGAACCGTCCCCTGCACAAAGGGCATGTCACCTTGCAAGGCGGTTTTCCGCTCGTGGATGCCTACAAGCTTGCGACCCCAGGTTTACCTTGGGACAGCGAACTGGAGAACCAGGCATGGGTGGAACGCCCCGTCAGTGCCGTCACCGTGAGGAACGCTCACCATGTAACCTTCGACAGGGTTGTGTTTGAAGTTCTGGCTGCCACAGCCTTGGACTTTGTCGACAACATCAGTGACTGCCGTGTGCAGGGCTGCACCTTCGGCAACATCGGCGGCACGGCCATCATGGGCGGCTCGTTTGCCGAGAGTCCGCGCGAGGTACACCGTCCCTACACCGACCTGGCCAGTCGCTGCCAGCGGCTGACCATCGAGAGGAACTTCATCGTCGATGCCGCCACAGAGGACTGGGGAGCCGTAGCCATCGGCTTGGGTTATGTACGCGACTGCACCATCAGCAACAACTACGTGAACTGCGTCAACTACTCGGGCATATGCGTCGGCTGGGGATGGACACCACTCGACACGGGCATGAAGAACAACCGCATCATCGGCAACAGCGTCAAAGGCTACGCCCGCCAGCTCTACGATGCCGGCGGCATCTATACGCTATCGAACCAACCCGGCTCCGTCATCAGCGACAACAAAATATCTGCCCCCTACCCTGCCCCCTACGCTACCAACAACCGCGGCTTCCGCATCTATCTGGATGCACGCACCGACGGCTTCACGATAGAAAACAATCACACCGGCGAAGACGACCCCACTGCAGCTGGTCGCTTCATCAACCTACGCCCCATCCGACGCGATGAGATTGGCGACAATCATCCCGGTCCTAACATCATCTTCAAACAATGAAACAAACCAACTACCATCTCTTTGACTTCATGGACTTTCATCCAGACCTTCATGTCGGAGAAGCCCTATGGAAGGCATACGCGCCCACCAAGATTGCGGAGCGCGACGGCGACATCGTCATCACCATACCTTATCAAAAACAACTGCATCAAGAGGACATGGCACCCGATACTACCGCAGCACAACAGAGCTACGACCTCATCGTCCGTGCCTACGAGCCCAACATCATCCGCCTGTTCACGACGATGAGCGATGACGAGATGGTGGAACAGGACGAAATGCTGCAGTTCGCGCCTGAGGTGAAGCGCCTCCCCCTCCGTTCTGTAGGCTGTGAGATTATCGCAGCCAACGGGAAAAAAGTCGCCACCATTGACCTCAGCGAACCCAAACTGGACCACTGGAGCGACCTACTCCCTGCACCGCAGCCCGCCCCTTTCATTACCTTCTACCCCGACGGCGACGAGACGAAGGGCATTGCCCTGAGCGACGACCATTTCTCGCCGCCCCGCTATGACGCCCTGCCCCTCGGCTTCTGTACGGTATGTTGCGACAATGTCGCAACAAACAAGGAAAATGCCTCCACCGAGCGCGCCACCATCAGTTTCAGATGCGAGCCTGACGAGTGCTTTGTGGGCACGGGCGAGCGTTTCCGCAAGATGGACCTGAGCGGGCAGACGTTCCAACTGAAGAACCAGGATGGACAGGGCGTGAACAACCGCCGCTGCTATAAGAACATCCCCTTTTATATGAGCAGCCGCATGTACGGCTGTTTCTATCATACCAGCGACTACTGCAAGCTGTCGCTGGCCGACCACTCCACCCGCTCGGTGCAGTTCCTCAACGACCACGCCACCCTGGACGTGTTCCTCATTGGCGGCAAGACACCCGAGGAGATTCTCCGGGGCTACCGCATGCTGACGGGATTCCCGCAGATGCCGCCGCTGTGGTCGTTCGGCATCTGGATGAGCCGTATGACCTACTTCTCGGATGAAGAGGTTACCGACATCTGCGACCGTCTGCGCCGCGAACACTATCCGTGCGACGTGATCCACCTCGACACCGGCTGGTTCCGCACCGACTGGCTATGCGAGTGGAAGTTCAACCCAGAGCGGTTCCCCGACCCAAAGGGCTTCATCCAACGACTGGCCGATAATGGCTTTAAGGTGTCCCTGTGGCAGCTTCCATACGTGGCCCAAGGAGCAGAACAGCTGGAAGAGGCGAAGACGAACCACTATATCTCTGAGAGATATGAGAGCTCTGAATACTCTGAGAGCTCTGAAAACTCCGAGTCCTCCTCGTCCAACTTTTCTGCGCTCGACTATGCGGGCACCATCGACTTCACCTACCCTGCGGCTACCGACTGGTATAAGAACCAGCTGCTGAAGCCGTTGCTGGAGATGGGCGTGAAGTGCATCAAGACCGACTTCGGCGAGAATATCCACATGGACCATCAGTATCACGCGATGACACCCGAGCGGCTGAACAACATCTATGCCCTGCTCTATCAGCGTGCCGCCTACGAGGTGACGAAGGAGGTGACAGGCGACGGCATCGTGTGGGCACGCGCAGCATGGGCGGGCTGTCAGCGCTATCCCCTGCACTGGGGCGGCGACAGCGAGTCGTCGTGGGCGGGCATGGCCGGCAGTCTGAAGGGTGGACTGCACTTCGGACTGTCGGGTTTTGCGTTCTGGAGCCACGACGTGCCGGGATTCCACTCTACGCCCGACTTCATGAACTCGCCGCTCGACGAGCAGGTGTATGTGCGGTGGACGCAGTTCGGCGTGTTCTCCAGCCACATGCGCTATCACGGCACCTGCAAGCGCGAGCCTTGGCACTATCCCAACATTGCTCCCATCGTGAAACGGTGGTGGAAGCTGCGCTACCGCCTTATACCTTATATTATAGAGCAGGCTGAACGCTCGTGCCATTCGGGATGGCCCATGCTCCGCGCCCTGCTGATGCAGCACCCCCATGACCGACAGGTATGGCACATCGACGACGAGTACTACTTCGGCTCGGAGTTCCTGGTCTGCCCCGTGATGAACAGCCAGGACAAGCGCGACGTCTACCTGCCCGATGGTCTGTGGATCAACTTCTTCACGGGCGAGCGACTGGAGGGAGGACGCTGGTACTATGATGTGAAGGTGCCGCTCGACCTGATGCCAGTCTATGTGCGCCCAGGAGCCTACATACCAATGTATCCTGACGATGTCGACTCCACCGACGAGATGGACCTCTCGAGAGCGGAGGCCATCCGGATAGACAGAGACTACAAAGGAATGGATTTCTGATGGGCAAACCGTAGATTATATAAAACTATAAATATTGCTACTACAACATGGAAAGTCACTATATGCAAGGCCTCGACTGGGCCATCTTAGGAATCTATTTCGCCGTACTCCTGGGCATTGGAGTATGGGCCAGTACGAAACGTAAGAAGGAAGGTTCGCTCTTCCTTGCCGAGCACTCGCTGCGCTGGCATCACATCGGTTTCTCGATGTGGGGCACCAACGTCGGTCCGTCGATGCTGATTGCCTCGGCATCGGCAGGCTTCACCACGGGCATCGTATCGGGCAACTATGCGTGGTATGCCTTCGTGTTCATCGCCCTGCTGGCCTTCGTCTTCGCGCCGCGCTATCTGGGTGCCAACATTTCGACGCTGCCTGAGTTCATGGGCCTGCGCTTCGGACAAAGTACGCGCAACATCCTGGCCTGGTACACCATCGTGACGGTCATCATCTCGTGGCTGGCGCTGACGCTGTTTGCAGGCGGCGTGCTCATCCGTCAGGTGTTCGACATACCGATGTGGATGTCGGCGCTGGTGCTGGTCATCATCTCGGCCTTCTTCACCATGCTGGGCGGACTGAAGGCGGTAGCATATACCAATGTCTACCAGATGATACTGCTCATCGTGGTGTCGCTCGTGCTCGTCATCGTGGGTCTGGACCGCGTGGGGGGCATACAGGCACTGGTGGACAAGGTGCCAAGCGACTACTGGGTGATGTTCAAGCCCAACACAGACGAGGCGTTCCCCTGGCTGCCCATCCTGCTGGGCTATCCGGTGATGGGCGTTTGGTTCTGGTGTACGGACCAGTCGATGGTGCAGCCGGTGCTGGCTGCCAAGGACCTGCGCGAGGGCCAGCTGGGCACCAACTTCACGGGCTGGCTGAAGATACTGGACGTGGCACTCTATATTCTGCCGGGCATCATCTGCTTCGCGCTGTTCGGCGACACGCTAAAGAATCCCGACGAGGCTTACCTGACGATGGTGGAGAATCTGTTCCCAGTGGGCATGGTGGGCCTGGTGTTCGCGGTGCTGACGGCCTGCCTGGTGAGTACGATCGGTTCGGCGCTGAACGCGCTGTCGACGGTGTTCACGATGGATGTGTATGTGAAGAACTTCAAGCCGGGCGCGCCGCAGTGGGAGATCAATCTCGTGGGGCGCATCGTGGTGGTGATCGGCGCCGTGCTGGCCATCATCATGACGGTGGCCATCGATGCCATCAAGGGTCTGAACCTGTTTAATGTGTTCCAGTCGGTACTGGGATTCATCGCGCCGCCGATGGCCGCTGTCTTCCTGCTGGGCATCTTCTGGAAGCGCTGCACGGCCCGCGCCGCCAATGTGTGCCTGACGGTGGGCACGGTGTTCTGTCTGACGGTGGGCATCCTCTACCTGTGGCCGCCGGCATGGCTGTCGATAGCGTGGCCTCACTTCATGATGCTGTCGTTCTATCTGTTCGTCATCCTCGTGGTATCGATGGTGGTCATCAGCATGACGGACGGCGACAAGACGCAGTATGAGATACCGGCTCCTGTGAAGGAGGAGCGGTCGCGGCTGGCCGTCGCCCTGTGGATAGTGCTGGCGGTGGTGATGATAGGACTTTATGTTTTCTTTAATTGACAGGTGACAGTTGAGAGTTATAATAATATAATAAAGTAAAGATATGAAAAGACTTCTTATTCTATTCTTCGTAGGCTGCGTGTGCTGCGCAAGTTCTACGACGGCCTCGGCGCAGGGTCTTACCGACATGAGCCGAAGCAAGAAAGCCGTGATGCAGAACCTGCCGATGGGAGCCACGCAGTGGACGGGCGGCTTCTGGGGCGACCGCTTCAGCGTGCTGTCGACGACGGGCATCTGGTCGATGTGGGACACGTGGAACACGCCTTACGAGACGATGGATGCCCTGGGGCAGCACGGCTCGCACGGCTTTGCCAACTTCCAGGTGGCGGCTGGCACCATCAAGGGCAAGCACCACGGTCCTCCGTTCCACGACGGCGACATGTATAAATGGCTGGAGGCCTGCGCCGCGGTGTATGCCGTGACGAAGGACGCGAAGCTCGACCAGCTGATGGACCGCTTCATCGAGCAGGTGGCGCTGGCCCAGCGTGCCGACGGATATATCCACACGCCGGTGGTCATCAGCGAGCGCAATGCGGGCATCGACAGCCACGCTCTCACGGAGAATGCGGCGGGCATCGAGATTGGCAAGGATCAGAAGCATGCCTTCGCCTCGCGACTGAACTTCGAGACCTACAACCTGGGCCACCTCATCACCGCTGGCATCATCCACAAGCGGGCTACGGGCAAGACGACGCTGTTCGACTGCAGCAAGAAGGCGGCCGACTTCCTCTACCGCTTCCTGACAAACGACGCTGCCGAGCTGTCGCGCAATGCCATCTGCCCCTCGCACTATATGGGCGCGGCGGAGATGTATCGCGAGACGGGCGACGAGAAGTACCTGCGGCTGGCCGAGGGGCTGATAGCCATCCGCGACTCGGTGAAGAACGGCGAGGACCACAACCAGGACCGCCACAAGCTGCGCGACCAGTACGAGGCCATGGGGCATGCCGTACGCGCCAACTACCTCTACGCCGGCGTGGCCGACCTGTATGCCGAGACGGGCGAGGCACAGCTGATGAAGAATCTGAGCGCCATCTGGGACGACATCGTGAACCACAAGATATACATCATGGGCGGATGCGGTGCGCTGTACGACGGTGTGTCGCCCGACGGCACCACCTACAACCAGCCCTCCATACAGCAGATCCATCAGGCCTACGGACGGCAGTTCCAGCTGCCCCAGGAGGCCGCCCACAACGAGATATGCGCCCAGATTGGCATGCTACTATTTTCGTGGCGCATGTTCCAAACGACGATGGACCCCAAGTATGTAGACAACATCGAGAACGAGCTTTATAACGGCATCCTCAGCGGCATCTCGCTCGACGGCCGCGACTTCTTCTACACCGAGGCCCTGCGCCGCACGAAGGAGTTCCCCTACACCATGCGCTGGCCCAAGCACCGACAGCGTTACATCACCTGCTTCTGCTGCCCACCCAACACGCTGCGCACACTATGCCAGGCCCAGGAGTACGCCTACAGCATCAAGGGCGACACGCTGTGGGTGAACCTCTACGGACAGAACCGCCTGTCGACTCCTGACCTGGAGGTGGAGATGCAGAGCGGCTATCCCTGGGACGGCCACGTGACGCTGACCGTGAAGCGCGCCAAGCACCTCAGCAGCATCCGGATGCACATCCCCGGATGGAGCACGGGCATGACGCTACGCCTGAACGGCCGCGACATACTGGCTGAAGACCTGCGCCAGCCCCGCCGGTGGAAGAAGGGCGACCGCGTGGAGCTGATACTGCCCATGAAGGCGCGCCTCATCGAGGCCAACCCGCTGGTGGAGGAGGCAAAGAACCAGATTGCCGTCATGCGCGGACCCATCGTCTACTGTCTGGAAGGTCAGGACATCCAGGGCGGCTATCGCATCAACGACATCGCTATCCCCGCCGACGTACAGTTCAAGGAGACCCGCGTCACCATCGAAGGTCACGAGATGGTGGCCCTCGAAGCCGACGTCCCCGTGGTCAGCAATGACTCCTGGCGCAGCGACGAGCTCTACCGCGAGCTGCGCCCCGCACACAGCAAGAAGGCCCACATCCGCCTCATCCCCTACTACGCCTGGGACAACCGCGGCATCCAAGACATGTCGCTCTGGCTCCCCCTGGCGCGATAGGACATCTGACTTCGAAACAATAACCCACGCTTATTCTCCAATAACCCTGCCTTATTACCCAACAAGGCAGGGTTATCGTGCAATAAGAGTGCCTTATTAGTGCAGAGTATAGCACGGCTCACCGCCAACGAGATTACTCATTTGGAGTGAGGTGAGTCTGTAAGCGGATTTCTGTGATTCGTGCATTGCACTATATATATAGGTGCAATGCACGAATCACAAAAATCAATACGCATTTCAGAAAGGCAAGGCATTTTTCACTCTTGCTTCTCTGACCGATGGTCAGAGTGTGGCGTTGCATTACGGGCAATGAGGAAGGGGCTGGCCTGATGGGTGGCCAGGATGGTGACTTCGGCTATCTGCACATGTTTGGGTGCGGAGGCCACATAGAAGCATACATCGGCAATGTCGTCGCCTATCAGCGGCTTCACTCCTTTATATACATTGTCGGCACGCTGCTGGTCACCACGGAAGCGGATGACGCTGAAATTGGTTTCCACCAGTCCGGGCTTGATGTTCGTCACGCGGACAGCCGATTCAGCCAAGTCGATGCGCAGGCCGTCAGTCAGAGCCTTGACTGCCGCCTTGGTGGCACAGTAAACATTGCCTCCGGCGTAGGCTGCATCGCCCGCTATACTGCCGATGTTGATGACGTGACCGTCATTGCGTGCCACCATGTCGGGGACTATCAGGCGCGTCATGGTCAGCAGTCCCTTGATATTGGTGTCAATCATTACCGACCACTCGTCCAGATCGCCCTCGTACTCCTTGTCCATGCCGATAGCCAATCCGGCATTATTGATGAGCACGTCTATCGGTTTCCACGCGTCGGTGATGCCGGCCACCGCCTGTCGGGCAGCCTCCTTGTCGCGCACGTCGAAGGTCAGCGTCAACACCTTGGCTCCCTGCCGAGTCAACTCAGTCTGCAGAGCCTGCAACTTCGCTGCATTCCTGCCCGTCAGGATGACATCATAGCCCCCTTGGACAAACTTCCTTGCACAGGCCTCACCAATACCGCTGGTGGCACCTGTTATCAATGCTATCTTTCTCATCTAATCTTATTTAGTGTTCATAAAAAAGTCCACACGCATAGTTCCGTTCTTATCCATAAGTCGTTGGGTATATATTTCAAGCTCGGAACTATTTTTACTTCAGCGCGTCCAGCCAGCAGAGGAAACTCACCAGCGAGGCGTTCCAGTTGATGGCTATCTCGTTGCTCGCATACGACGACATGTCGTCCAGATACGACTCGTCGGCATAGTCGGACGGATAGGGCTGATTGATGGTCGCACGGTCCTGCTGGCCGGGATTCGGACCGCCCACCAGCATGCCGGGGAAGGGAGCCGCCACGCCGTCGGCCTCTGAGATGCGATGGTGCGGATGCATCGGACTCTTGTCGCCGAAGCCCGTCACGTAGCAGTAGCCCGTGGCATTGCGGCCCATCAGGTAGTCGGCATTCTGCAGGGCATAGCGCTGATACTTCTGTCCGCCCGTCAGCTTGTCGGCATAGAGCAGCAGCAGACCCTGGCAGCAGAGCTTCTCCGACAGGCAGCCCCAGCCGAAGTCTTCTTTCCTGTTGCCGAAGGGCGACTGGAACGACGAGCTCTCCACGCCCTTGATAGCCTCGTCGCAATAGGCCAGGAGAAGTTGAGAGTTGAGAGTTGAGAGTTGAGAGTTGAGACCGGACGCTATCCATTCCATAGCACCCAGCGAGGCCACACCGCCCCATGAAGGGATGGTGAACTGCTTCGGCTGAAGTTTCCGTGCATCGTCCATGTAGCATTGGCGACCCGTCAGCCGATAGAGTGCAGAGGCCGCCCAGAAGAACTCATCATCCACATGCTCGTCGTCGTAAGCCCCCGTCGTCACTGCCGGATCCTTCAGCTCCTGCTGGTGATAGTAGACCGCCGGATGCTCCTTGGCCCACTGGTAGGCACGCTCAGCCTGTGCAGCAGCCTCGGCCGAGAAGCCGGGATAGTCCTGCTGGTAGGGCTCCATCAACCGCGCGGCATCCGCCATCACAGCGGCAAAGTCGAGCGTGGCTGCCGTGCTCTTAGCCACGACATAGCGCTGCTGCTTGCAGTCCACGGGCATGATGAATCCCTCGAAGTTCGGTGTAGTCAGCTTATGGTAGACCCCGCCGTCGTAGGGATCCTGCATGGTCTGCAGCCACCGCAGATTGAACATCATCTCGTCCAGAAAGTCGGGCGTCTGGTTCCGGCTCTCGGGAATGTCAGTCGTCAGCCCGGCAAAGTAATCTTTCTGTTGTTCGTAGACACTGAACATCAGTCCGATGCTGAAAGCGGAATTAACCACATATTTATTATAGTCGCCAGCGTCGTACCAGCCGAGGGGCGAGCTGATGACTGTACCTGCCGGGCGCAGAGGCGAGGCTGCCGAGGGATGCACCAGCACACGAGTGTCGGCATGGCCGAGGGGACGGTTGTAGTCGCCGCCCCTGTCGACGGCAACACCCGAGCGAATCAGATAGAACAGCCGCAGCGCCGACTTGGCCATGTCATAATAGGGACGTTCACTGACGTGCAGCACGCCCTGCTCTTTTCCGATTGTCAACCGATAGTCGCCCGTAGCCTCGAGCTTGCCCAGGTCCACCACATAGCGCGTCTTGCCCGAGATGGGCGACACGGCCTTGCGAACCTGATGGGGCTTCAGCTGGCGACCGTCGGGTGTGGTGACGCGCAGCTTGCCCTTGGGATTCACGCCCTCTACCACCACTACTTTCTCTTGCTGTGGAGTGACACCCACCTGATTACGGCGTATCTGCACTCCGTCGCCGGCCTGCATGCTCAGGGCGATGCAGGACAGCGCGATAAAAGATAATGACTTTTTCCATACAAAGTCAATGTTGCCGTCCTTCAACAGCCCGCAAATCTTATCTAACAGCCCTGAGCGAACGGCACTCTTGCCACCATAGTGTACCAGCACCTTCGTGCCGCCATACTGCTTCACCAGAGCAGCCACCTGCTCCTCACTCTCGCGTCCGAATACCACCTGTGTCGGAGCATAATAATTAAAATCCTTCATTGTTTCTTTAATGCATTAAAAAAAGTCAGTGATGTTCTCTTAGACGAACATCACTGACAAAGGTTTAATGCCGTTTGCTTTTATGTTTCCCGAAGTGGGTGCTGCGCAATAGCGTTTCGGCCTTTTCTATCATCTCCGTCAACTGTGGCGTAGGTTTTTCTTCCTTGCGGGCCAGGGCGAGGAACTGCTCATAGTACCTCTTGGCCTTCTGACCGTCTGGCAAGAGGTAATAGTAGGCGCTGGCTATATTATAATAGGTAGCAATAGACGAAGGGTTATATGCCAAATGCTCTTTCCATGAAGCCACGGCCTCTGCGTAGTGTTTGGTCAAGTAGTATCCCTCGCCTTGCGACAGCGTGATGGCTCGCATGGCTACGGTGTCGGGCTTCATCAGTTCCAAAGCCGCGTTGAGATACTCCAGTCCTTCGTCGAAGCGCTTGGTATCAATACTGACCACGCCCAGGCGCCAGGCACAATTGGCATGTTGCATGCCGCTGGCGAAGAAGGCTGTCTTCAAGTATTGGTAGGCCCGCTCCAGCGAGTCTATCCTACTATAGCACATACCAGCGGAATAGAGGGTGCTGAAAGCGGAGTCCCCCTGCTGTAGCAAACGGTCATACATCTTAGCTGCCGCTGTATAGTCGCCGTTCAGCAGCCAGGCTTCGGCCTTGGCGCGGTTGACGAGGATGTTGGTAGAGTCCTTTAACGTGTACTTCAATGCACAGATGATGCCCTTCTGCGGCTGATTGCTTCTGGCATAGGCCAGCGTGAGACCGGCCACCACCTCGCCGTCCATCGGGTAGTGTTCCAAAAGCCGGGCAGCCCAGTACATGTAAGAGTCCGTGTCGCCCTGCTGTCGGTAGCTGTTTGCCAACTGTCGGAAGGCATCATGCGTCAGACTGTCCTCGGGCATGTTCTTCAGCAGTTCCGTGGTCTGCCGATAGTTGGCACGCTTATACTGGCAATCTGCCAACTTCAGCCGAATCTGGCGGGGAACGCGGTCCTCTGGCACGTAAGGCTTCGACATGCTGAAATCCGCATCCATCGAGAAACGGGTGACACCTTGAGCCTGGGCCTGATCGTATGCCTGCTGATAGTATTTCAACGCCTCGAAGGTATTGTACCGCTGCATCATACTGTCGCCCCGCTGCACCAGCAGGGCCAGCGAGTCAAGAGCCTCGCCCCTTGCGGCAGAAACCGCTAAGAGGGCGAGGATGAACATGGTTGTTATTCGTTTCATGATTAACGAGAGAGTGTGTTAATTACTTTGAACAGGCACTACGATGGGCTTTTCGCTGCCTTGCAGTTGGAAGGTAACAGGTATTGTGTACTTCACGCGGACGGCCTCACCATTCTGCATTCCGGGAATCCACTTGGGCATCGAGTTGATTACGCGCAGCGCCTCGGCATCCAACTCCGGCGATACGGACTTGACGATCTTTGCCTCTGTGATGCTGCCATCCTTCTCTACGATGAAATTGGCAATCACACGTCCTTGTACACCAGCTTTGTGGGCTGTTTCTGGATAACGGACGTTCTCACTTAGGAACGTCATCAGTTCTTTCGTTCCGCCGGGGAATTGGGGCATCTGCTCCACGACGTCGAACGGTTTAGCAGTTTTGTCCACTTTCATGCCGTTAGGCATTTCTGCTGGTTCGATTTGCTGTTGCTGTGCAGGAACTTCCTGCTCTATCACCACCATCTCATTCGCGCCGTTGGCACTGATCTTGGCATTCTGTTTGCCCTTCTTGATGATTTGTTTCTTTTGGGGCGTATCATACTGATAGTCAGTGACGGTCTCAGCATTCAGGGCGAGGGCTGTGCCGACGATGGGCAGCAGGGCCAGCAGCTTCACGAGATGGCTGCGTTTGGTTTCTTTATGTAACATCATACGAATACGGTTTTTGAGGGTACTGTGACTGATACCGTTAGCAATGGAGTACCCGCCAATGCTCGCGGCTTTCGTGATTAACAGGTATTGATATTGACGCGCATTGAACCCCTGAGAGAGTACTGCACCGTCGGCCTCGTATTCGTGGATGGCGCGCAGGTCCTGACGCAGCATCCACATGGCGGGGTTGAACCACTGGAGGGCGGTGAGGGTGTCAACGAGGAGCAGGTCCCACGAGTGATGGAGCCTGATGTGTCCTCGTTCGTGAGCGAGGATGGCGGCATCGTGTGCCTCATAGTCGCTACGGTTCATCACGATATAGCGCATCCAGCTGAAGGGCGACACTGGCCGGTCTGTCACGCAGACAACGGTGCCATCCTGCTGAAGATGCTGCTCACTCTGACGAATCAGACGAATGACTCTGACCAACGAGGCAAGGGTGTGGCCGAGCGTGGTGACCACACCTATTATAAATAAGGTGGGCAACAGGTAGTGCCACCACGCGGGCTGTTCCTCTTCGACAACAGCCGTTCCTATCTCGCCTATCACGACTTCAGGGCGAGGGGCCACCACCGTTTCATGCATCGTGATGACGCACAGCGGCAACAGGAACGAGAGCACGGCAGTGCCCAACAGCACCAGGCGGTTCACGCGGTGGAACGTCTCCTGGCTGAGCAGCAGGCGGTAGCAGATGTAGAACGCCAGTATCAGCACAGCCACTTTGGCATCGTAAGTCAGAAAGTCTGTCATCATTTACTATTTTGCGATTTTGCAATTTACTATTTCTTGTCCGATTTCTCTATCTCGTCTATCAGTTCACGGAGCTCTGCCACACTGATCTTCTCCTCCTTGACAAACGAGGAGACTGCCGAGAGATAGGAGTCATTAAAATAGCTCTTGATGACTCCGGCTATCGACGAGCGTCCATACTCCTTCTCCGTCACCAGCGGATAGTACTGGTAGCTGTTGCCAATCTGCCGGTGGTCCAGAAATCCGTGCTTCTCCAGGATGCGCACCATCGTCGAAAGCGTGTTAAAGTGCGGACGAGGCTCAGCGTAGTGCTCCTGCAGTTCGCGTACGAACATCGGACCGTGCTGCCAATACAGCTCCATAATCTCTTTTTCTTTATTTGTCAGCTTTTTCATTGTCGTTGTTTGCTTTAAGTTTGTGCGTTCAAAATGCGTCGTTATCAATATCTGGATGCAAAGTAACTAAAAGTTTTCGTTACTTACAACTAACACCTTTAGTTCTTAACGTATTTTAATTAGTTTCTTTAGTTGTTAACACGTCAAAAGACTTCGATGACATTTCCCTGTGCTAATCGTCTTTAAGGTATATGAAAAATATTCTATTGATATTTACCCTCATGAGCAGCCTGCAAGCGATGGCTGCCGATATAAGCATCACCCCAGATTCATCATTACAGGATGCTGTGCGCAAAGCCCGCGAGATGCGACGTCTGGGCAAGGCCAAAGAAGTAACACTGCATCTGAGTGCTGGCACCTATTATCTGTACGAGCCTTTGCGATTGCGTCCTGAGGACAGTGGACTCCGCATAGAAGGCAATGGAGCCGTCATCACTGGCGGCATGCCCATCACGGATTGGAAGCGGCAGGGCAAATATCTGGTAGCCAGTGTGCCCGACTTCAACGGCAGACCTGTGGACTTCCGACAGCTCTACATCAACGGCCAGAAAGCCACACGGGCACGCGATGTCAGCGACTTCGAACAGATGCACCGCATCCGCACCTACGACAAGCGGAACCATGTGCTCTGGGTACCCAAGAAGGCGGTGGAGAAAATAGTAAATAGTAAATCCGCAAATAGTAAATACCTAGAGCTGGTGTTGCACGAGATGTGGTGCTCCACCAACCTGCGCGTCAAGAGCATGACGGTGCAGGGCGACTCCGTTGCCGTGCGCTTCCACGACCCTGAAGCCAAGCTGCAGTTCGAGCACCCCTGGCCCTCGCCTATGACACCAGATACCAAGCACCCCTCACCCTTCTATCTTACCAATGCCCTTGAACTATTGGACGAGCCCGGCGAATGGTATCACGACATCCGCGAGCACAAGGTCTATTACATGCCACGCAAAGGCGAGACCATCCGCGAGGCTATCGTACCCGTACTGCCCACCCTGATGGAATTCATCGGAAGCCCTGAGCGCCCCGTCCACAACATCACCATCAAGGGCGTCGCCTTTCATCATACCACCTGGATGCGTCCCTCAGAGCAGGGCCACGTCCCCCTTCAGGCTGGCATGTATCTGACGGAGGCCTACAAGCTGCGCCCGCAGATAGACCGCCCCAACAACCACAAGCTGGACAACCAAGGGTGGCTGGGACGCGCCGATGCGGCTGTAGAACTGCGCTGGACAGAGAACTGCAGCTTCGACCAGTGCCGCTTTGAGCACTTAGGAGGTTCCGGACTCGACTATGTCGTGGGCTGTCGCGCAGGAAGCACCACGCGCTGCACCTTCACCGATATTGCCATGAACGGCTATGTCTGTGGCTCGTTCTCGCCCGAGGGACTGGAGACGCATCTGCCCTACCAGCCCACTGACTTCCGCGAGGTATGCACTGGGCAGGAGGTCAGCAACTGCCATTTCTACAACGTCACCAACGAGGACTGGGGCTGTGTGGCTATCGCAGCAGGCTACGTCAGCGGCATCAACATCGAGCACAACACCATCCACGATGTCAGCTATACAGGCATCTCGTTAGGTTGGGGATGGAACCGCGACCTGGTGTGCATGAAGGATAATAAGGTGCATGCGAACCTGATATATAATTATGCCCAGCACATGTACGACTGTGCAGGCATCTACACCTTAGGCAACCAGCCGGGCACCGTCATCTCTGAGAATGCGGTGCGCGACATAGCCAAGCCCTCCTACGTACACGACCCCAACCACTGGTTCTATCTCTATACCGACGAGGGCTCAAGCAACATCACCCTCCGCGACAACTGGACACCCGAGGAGAAGTTCCTCAAGAATGCCAACGGGCCAGGCAACACATGGGAGAACAACGGGCCGCAAGTCAGCGAAGACATCAAACAAAAAGCAGGAATAGAAAAATGAAAGCAACTTGGATATGGTATCCCGGCGACTTCGAGATATGGCTGGGCAACATCTTCAACAATAGGCGTACAGAACGCGGAGCCATGTTTCCACCGTTCTGGAAACAGGACTCGCACTACGTGACGGTGGAGTTCTCGAAGGCTTTCACTATAGACAAGCCTGAGACCATTACCATCGCCTGCGAAGGACAATTCAACTTCGCCATCGATGGCAAGCTGCAATTCCCTGCCAACAGCTATACCATCCCTGCTGGCGAGCACAAGCTGAACCTGAAGGTATGGAACCAGGCCACGCCCCCCGCCCTCTTCATCGAGGGAGACACCATCCATACCGACTCCACATGGCTCGTCACCTACGAGGACAAGCTGTGGATTGACGAGAACGGCGTGGCTCACGGCTCAGGCATCTACGTGCCGGCTGCCTCGTGGCATTTCGACAGCCCCGACACCCCGCCCTCGCAGTTCCGCTTGGAGCGCAGCGAGCAGCGTCCATTAGGCTGCGATTCCATCGCAATGCAACGCCACACTCTGACCAACGGTCAGAGAACAGACGGAACCCTCTACGACTTCGGGCGCGAGACCTTTGGCTATCTGAAAGTCAAGGACCTCAAAGGAACCCTCCGCGTCTATTATGGCGAGAGCCGCGAGGAGGCTTTAGACCGCGAGCACTGCGAGACCCTCGATGTCCTCTCCTGTCCTGCTTGCTGCGACTGTATCGCAACAAGCAAAGCCTTCCGCTATGTCTATATAGAAAAGGAGGCAGGCTCCACCTATACCGACGTGCTGATGGACTACGAATATTCCCCACACGACCTCTCGCACTCTGGCTCCTTCCGCTGCTCCGATGACGAGCTGAACCGCATCTGGGAGGTGGGAGCCTACACAATGGACCTGACCACACGCGAGTTCTTCATGGACGGCATCAAGCGCGACCGCTGGACCTGGTCGGGCGACGCCATCCAGTCGTACCTGATGAACTACTACCTGCGCTTCGATACGGAATGCGTCAAGCGCACCATCCGCCAGCTGCGCGGCAAGGACCCCGTGACGGCCCACGTCAACACCATCATGGACTACACGTTCTACTGGTTCAAGTCGGTGCTCGACTACTATCAGTATACGGGCGACAAGGACTTTGTGCGCGAGATGTGGCCACGCATGGTGACGCTGATGGACTACTGCCTGAGCCGTACCAACAGCAAGGGCATGGCCGAGGGACAGCCCGACGACTGGATCTTCGTAGATTGGGTAGACTTCCCCATGCACAAGCGCGGCACGCTATGCTTCGAACAGATACTGTTCTGCAAGGCATTGGAGACGATGGCTGTCTGCGGCCAGCTGCTCGGAAAGAAAACCGACTATCGCGCAAAGGCCGACGCACTGCGTGCCACCATCAGGCAGACCTTCTGGAGTCACGACCTGCAGGCTTACCTGCATGCCATCGAAGACGGACAGCTGAACCGCCAGATTACCAAGTTCCCCAACATGTTTGCCATCCTCTACGGCCTGGCATACGAGGAAGAACGAAAGGAAATCATGCAGAGCGTGATGCTAAACCCCGCCGTAGACCCTATCACCACGCCCTATATGCGCTTCTACGAACTGGAGGCACTCTGCATGATGGGCTACCATCAGGAGGTGCTCCGCGAGATGCGCGCCTATTGGGGCGGCATGCTGCGCGAGGGAGCTACCTCATTCTGGGAGAAGTATGTGCCCACAGAGACGGGCACGCAGCATCTGGCCATGTACGGCCGTCCCTACGGCAAGTCGCTCTGCCACGCATGGGGAGCCTCGCCCGTCTATCTGTTAGGCAAGTATTACTTAGGCGTCCAGCCCACCAAGCCCGGCTACGAGGAGTTCGAAGTGCGTCCCGTCTTAGGCGACCTGGAGTGGATGGAGGGCGACGTGCCCACCCCGCAGGGCATGATACACGTCTATATGGACCGTCAGCAGGTAAGGGTCAGCAGCACAGCTAATGCAACGCCACACTCTGACCAACGGTCAGAGAATCAAGGCTGGCTCATCGTTGGCAACCAGAGAGTCAAGATTGAAGCCTATCAGGAGACTATAGTAAAGCTGTAATCCCGCTTCCTTACTCCCTCTTTCCTGCCATTCTCATTCGTATGGCGGCAGGTGTCTTTGCGACTGTGATGTCAGCCGTGCGGACTTCACGCGGAGTACCGTCGATGTTAAATGTCAGCGTGGCACCGTCGCTGCGGACATCGATGGTGGCGGTCAATATTGTGCATAGACTCTCCCACCTCCTCTACGAAGAGTATCAGGTCCTTCCCCTTGGTGGCATCAGCCTGCGAGCCGATGTTGGGCACAAAGGTACAGAGATTGCCGCCTACCAACACGCCGCTGGCCTTGCTCGTGATGTTCTGCAACAGCCTGAACAAATATCCCGCCATGAATTCTACGCTGTTCATTCCAAATCTTTTACATCTTCTGACGTTCCTTTTCTGGTCAGTCAGCTCGTTTTATCCGTTGAGTCAACTCGATTCATCGAATGAGTCGACTCAAACGATGATTTGAGTTAACTCACGATTTCCAGCCCGTTTTCTCACCCGAAACTTCTCGTCAGAAGAATCTTTACATTCCCATTATACTGCCGCAAAAGTAGGGAAGTAATCTTATTCCAACTCGCCGCTGTAGGTAATCGGCTCACGCTCGCGAGCCTGTACGTCGATCGTTGCCTGGCCATTGTCGAATATCTCCAACTGAAAGGTAATGACATCTTCCTCGTTGTCTGTGACCAGCCTGACGTGCGTTCTCCCCTTTTCGTCCCTTGCCGACTCGTAGCTGCTGATAGGAGCAGAAAAGTTGAAGGCCTTGCCTCCACCGTACGGGATACTATAAGCCCGACCGAAATACGGCAGATACGACACCACCGTGTCACCCTTGACCTCGAGCGAATAGTTGCTGGTCACATTGACTGCCCGTCCCCTACGGGGGTACATCATGCGAACATCCACCACATAGCGACGCGATGCCAGCGCCTTCTCCACCGCCAACGCCTTCTGAGCGCGTTCGGCAGCAGTCATCGTGCTGCATGCAGACAATAATCCCATGACAGCCACAACGACAATAGTCAGTAATCCTTGTATCTTCATGCCTGCAAAGATAAGCAATAAATTACAGAAATCAGCAATATTGGTAACAATTTCCGTAAATTATATCACTGTAATTGGAAAAAATATGCGTACCTTTGCATCCAGGATTAAAATTTGAAGCAACAACAGTATGAAGAAAATGAGAACGAAGGCACTCGTCATGATGCTGATGATGACGGCCACAGTATTCGGACAAAGCAAAGTGTACATGACCAAGGAGATTACCCCTGAGTCATTAGTAAAAATCTACAAGGCACTGGGCGTAGAGGCCCAAGGGCGCGTAGCCGTAAAGATATCCACTGGCGAAGGCGGCAACAAGCACTACCTGAAGCCAACGCTGATCCGCCAGCTGGTGGAAGAGGTGAACGGCACCATCGTGGAGTGCTGCACGGCCTATGGCGGTACACGACAGGACCCCAAGAAGCACTGGGAAACCATTCACGAGCACGGCTTCGACTCCATCTTTGCCGTCGATTTGATGGACGAGTTCGGACAGATACGCATCCCCATTCAGGACAAGAAGCACCTGAAGTATGACATCGTGGGCGAACATCTGGCCAACTACGACTTCATGATCAACCTGGCCCACTTCAAGGGACATGCCATGGGCGGTTTCGGCGGTGTCATGAAGAATGCCTCCATCGGTGTGGCCTCAACGGCTGGCAAGTGCTATATCCACACTGCCGGCAAGAGCACGGACCCGAAGACGGCATGGAATCCTGGCATACTGGCCGAAGGTGACACCCAGGACCTGTTTATTGAGTCGATGGCTGCCGCCGCACAGGCTGTACACAACTACTTCAGCGGCAAGGTCATCTACATCAACGTGATGAACAATATGTCGGTAGACTGCGACTGCGACGGAAATCCTGCCAAGCCCGAACTGAAGGACATGGGTATCGTGGCTTCGCTCGACCCGGTAGCCGTAGACCAAGCCTGCTTGGACATGGTGTTCAACTACAAAGGCAAGCCCGGCGACGACAACAAGCCCCTCATCCAGCGCATCAATCGGCAGCATGGCACCTACATTACCGACTATGCCGAGAAGATCGGGCTTGGCTCGAAGAAGTATGAACTGATTAGTATCGACAAGTGATAAAAAGATTGTTTTCGGTGCTCACGGTCTCGGCCGTGGGCACCCTTTTCCTTTCTGTGCCTGCAAGAGCAGAGGAGCCTATTGACTCGCTGTCTGTGCAGGAAGTGGTAGTGACGGGTACCCGTCATGCAACAGACGTGCGCCATCTGCCCATGACAGTGACCGTCATCAGTCGCGAGAAGCTGACTGAGCAACATCAAGCGTCCATATTACCCACAGCAATCATTGCATTCTGACCGATACGGCCTGTAGGTATAAGAACAAACAAGTGGTCTCACAGCCAAACACAATATGTTTCGGACTGTTGAGACCACTTGTTGATTTAGATGTAAGGGAAATCCCTATCCGTTTTTCTGCTTGTTGATATAGATGACCACGCCGGCTGCGACGAGAATCACTACTGCAATGATGTGAAGCCAATCCATACGATTACCCTTTCTTCATTTTCCTCAGCAGCCTACTTGGCATAGGCTACTGAGCGTGTCTCGCGAATGACGGTGATCTTCACCTGGCCGGGATAGGTCATCTCATTCTGAATCTTGGAAGCAATCTGTCCGCTGAGTGCCTCGGTCTCGGCATCGTCCATCTTGTCGGCACCTACAATGACACGCAACTCACGACCTGCCTGAATGGCGTATGTCTTGGTGACTCCAGGATAGCTCATGGCAATAGCCTCCAGGTCGTTCAGACGCTTGATATAAGCCTCAACAATCTCGCGACGGGCACCAGGACGGGCACCAGAGATGGCATCGCAAATCTGTACGATGGGAGCCAGCAGGGTCTGCATCTCCATCTCGTCGTGGTGGGCTCCGATGGCATTGCAGATGTCGGGCTTCTCTTTGTATTTCTCTGCAATCTTAGCTCCATAGAGTGCGTGGGGCAGTTCGCTCTCCTCGTCGGGCACCTTACCGATGTCATGCAACAGTCCGGCACGCTTGGCTTTCTTGGGGTTCAGTCCCAGCTCGGCAGCCATCACGGCACAGAGGTTTGCCGTCTCGCGGGCATGCTGCAACAGGTTCTGACCATAGCTGGAGCGATACTTCATCTTACCGATGATGCGGATAAGCTCGGGATGCAGTCCATGAATGCCCAAGTCAATGGTAGTGCGCTTACCAGTTTCGATAATCTCGTTCTCAAGCTGCTTCTTCACCTTGGCTACCACTTCCTCGATACGGGCCGGGTGGATACGTCCGTCGGCCACCAGCTGGTGGAGAGCCAGACGGCAGGTTTCGCGGCGAATGGGGTCGAAGGCTGAGATGACAATCGCCTCAGGGGTGTCGTCTACTACGATTTCTACACCGCAGGCCGACTCCAGTGCACGGATGTTTCGTCCCTCACGTCCAATCACACGACCCTTGACATCGTCGTTCTCGATATGGAACACGCTGACGGAGTTCTCGACAGCAGTCTCAGTAGCTACGCGCTGGATGGTCTGAATGATGATCTTCTTGGCCTGCGCATTGGCATTGAGCTTTGCCTCGTCCATAATCTCGTTGATGTAGGCAGCGGCATCGGTCTTGGCCTCGTCCTTCATCGACTCCACCAGACGAGTCTTAGCCTCGTCGGCCGAGAGTCCAGACAGTTCCTCCAGCTTGGCACGTTCCTGAAGCTGCATCTTCTCCAGTTCTTCCTGCTTCAGCGTCAGCACCTTCTTCTCGTTGTCGATGCGCGTCTGCTGGTTGTCGAGTTCGTTCTTGCGACGGCCCAGTTCTTCCTGGCGCTGGTTGAGCGAGATCTCACGCTGCTTCAGCTTGTTCTCGCTCTGCTGGATATGCTGGTTGCGCTGTTGCACCTCCTTCTCCAGCTCTGACTTTTTGTTGAGAAACTTCTCCTTGACCTCAAGCAGTTTTTTCTCTTTAATTACCTCTGCCTCCTTCTTGGCGGCACTGATCATCTCATTATATTTTCCCTTGATAACAAAGCGGAAAATCATAAATCCGCAGAGGCCGCCAATAATCAGGGCCGCCACGATTAGAATAATACCAACAATGATGTTCATAAATGTGTATATTGAATTAAATGTCTTACGCCTTATGTAGTTCGCTCACCGAGGATTTCCTCGATTTCGGACGTCAAACGGGCAAGAACATTATCATAGGGCGTGGTGTCGGTGTTAGCGCGCTCTTTCTGATAGCTCAGGGCTATGTCGACGAGGGTCATCAACGCGATAGTATGGTCGCTCTTGCGGCCCTTGAATCGCTGCGCATAGCCATTGTAGCGCTCTGTAATGAGTTTGGCTGCACTGCGATAGTACTCCTCGTCCTCGCGATTGATAACGACTTCGATTTCCTCATCGTAGACGTGCAGTCTGATATGTAGTCTGTCCATGTTCTGTTCTGCCATAGCCTGTTCTCCTTATTGATTTTCATCGCTGAGGATAGCAATGCACTTATTGACGTCACGGATTAGCCTCGACAAGCGATTCTTGGCTTCCGTCAGGTCGCCGTCGGTCACTTCTATCATCTTGGCCATTTTCAGTGACTGGTAGTCTGACTGCTGCTGGTCCAACTGCGCCTTCAGGCTCTTGATGGCCTGCTCGCTCTTCTTCAACTCGCTATTCAGCTGCCGATTCTCCTTTTCCAATTGCTGAAAACGGAGTATCAGCTGCCTCACGCGGGTCTCGAACATCGCTATCGTTTTCTCGTTAGCCGTCATCATACGTCACTTTATTCCACAAAGGTACGTAGAATAGT
Source organism: Prevotella sp. UBA2456 (assembly GCA_002342415.1). Classification (GTDB taxonomy): domain Bacteria; phylum Bacteroidota; class Bacteroidia; order Bacteroidales; family Bacteroidaceae; genus Prevotella. Next base: position 154,398 of record DDPY01000015.1, read on the forward strand.
TAAAAGTAAAGAGTTACGTATTGAAAATTTAAGAATTTTTAATCATCTCCCTTGGGGCGAGGCTCTTTTTTAGCCAACATCACCACGCGGTAGACGAAATTAGTGGTCCACTGCTGCGAGAAGCCGAGCTTCTGCGCATACTGCCGAATGCCCACAACGGTCTTCATCACTGCGGGGTCGGAGAAATCGTTCTTCGTGAAGATGTCGTTCACCGTCTTCTCCGTCATGGTGCGCAGGGCACTCTTGAAGATGCTGGGCAGGCGGAGCTTGAACTTCATCAGGTTGCCCGTCAGCATCATCAGGTCCTGCGTGAATCCTGAGAACTGATACATATAGGTCTGTATGTCCTGTGGCTTCTTGCAGCGCTTGCGGATGCTCTGGTCAATCTCGCGGGTGAAGTCGTCGTCCATCCCGTAAAGCTCCTTGAGCATCTTGTTGCAGCGCGACTTTTCTGCCAGTCCCAGACGATTGTTCTGGGTGGGAACCTTCAGCGTAGCCTTGAACACCCGCAAGTCGGGAAGCATGGCCAGATTCGAAATGCCCAGATCGGCAGCCATACAAGCCTGGAAATATACACGAATGAGGGTCATGAAGTCCTCCATGCCCCCACTCTTCTGTTCCTCCTCTTTCTTTCCAAATAATTTACTTAAAAAACTCATTTGTTATTATTGATGATATATTACAGTTTATTCTTTCACTACCCATTATTCATTCACTACCAAGCCCACTTGTTGTAATCGACATCCCTGCCTCCTGCCTTAAACCATTCAGCAAGCCTGTTCTCATAAAGCCTCTGCAGAAACATCGGAGCCAGCGTCTCCTCGTCGAGGGACATCGCTGTGGCTATACTTGTGTTGGCTGGAGCCGAGCTGGTTAATCCCAGCATATAGGCAATCACACGAGCCACATCCTCTGTCGTAATGCCAGAATCTTCCAGCATCTCCGACAGGTCGTTAGGAGTCAGTTCCACCTTTGCCAAAGCATCTTTTAGGCCGGGAATAAGACTGAAGAGCGGTCCAAGGTTGGCTCGGTTCTGGCGTTCAGAGGCCCGTTTGGTATTGACCAGTTTGCGCACATCGATGCCCCACTTCTCAAGCGTTGTCAGTACCTTCATCACATCCAAGTCCTTCACCATACCATGATAATAGCGGTTCTGCTCGCCCTCATAGTAGACTACGGGCCAGAACTGGATGGCCGCCATTGTCTGGATGCTCCATACGACGGCCGATGGCTGATGCTTCAGTTTGAACACCACCATACATGTCTGCATATTGGTCTTGCCAGGCACCAGGCTGGGCTTGAAGCCCTTGGACTTCATCCAAGTCAGCAAGGCGCGTGCACACTGTACTGGCACATAGTTGTCGTGACGGCTGTGCTCAATATAGTAGCGCTGTGTCAGGTCGGGTTCCCACCCGTTCGAAATCTTTATCTCTGCGAGCTTGGCTTTGAGCGCAATAGCTTCCTTGCTTTTCAGATTCATATAGGCGGGCTGCAACAGCTTGTGCAGGGAGTCAAGACTGCTGACACCGATACGCGACAGCACCCCCTTGTCCTTTGTCCTGATGACTTCCTGCACGTTGGAAGCCAAAGGCTCCTTGAACAAGTCGCTATACTTGATACCCATGTGGAAGTTCTCATTGACCGAGATGAGGAACATCGCCACGTCGTTAATGGCATCACACTGGTCCTTCTCCACATACTCGATGTAGGCTCTTTCACAGTCGAGCATGGCTCCACCGATGAAGGTCTTGTCGAAGGTGATTCCCTTGTCCTTGTATTCCTTGTCGCGGAGCTTGGCCACATACATACTCTCTGTGCCTCCCTGCGAATAGCCAATATTAAACAGGTACTTACCCTGAGGGATCTGCTCATCACTAAACAACCGGCGCGCTGCCAGCAGACCGTCAAGCGAGTTGCGCGCATTGGTCTCACCTGCCAAATAACAGATTGGATGGTCGATAGACGATCCATAGCCGATATAGTCGCACGCCACAACGATATAGTTAGGACGCAGGGGATTGGCCAGCAAGGCGGATACATCCTCTAATCCTCCCTGCGAAGGAGCCTGTGAGGGACTGCCAATCGTAGCATGGTTGTACAGCACAACACCGTCGCATGGGACAGCACCGCTGACAATATCCGACGGAGCCATGATGATGCCGCTGATGGTGACAGCCTTGCCATCAGAATCCTTCGAGGGATATTCATAGCAATAGTAGCGCACATCTCTGGAACCCACGCCGACACCTTCCAGATTCACCCATACTGTGGTATCTTTCTTATGGAGAATTCTATAAGTTGTCTCCTGAGCGTTGGAAGTCATCACCAATGCCAGCAGCGACAGTAACACACATATTCTATTTTTCATAGATACCTCTCCTATTTGTTAATACGTTTACGGTTTTCCTGTCCCCGATGCTCGATATATGGTCCCTTGTCGGGCTGGGAAATACGCTGGCCGTTCAGATTGTAATATTCGACAGGCTCTTCCGAAACCGACCTTACTGTCTCAATGCCCGTAGAAGCCTTATCAACAGCAACTTCGAAGGTAGCCGTCACAGGATAATGGTCACCCAAGGGCTGCCCCTCATGCAAAAAGCCTTCTACATCCATATTCCACGACAGGGCTTTCAACTGTGTGCCTGTTGTGGGATTGACATAAATAATTTTGTCCAGCAGTTCACCATCCAGGATATTGGCTGCATCCTCTGTGAAGACGATGCCCGTCTTCGGTGAAGGATACTTGCCGCCTTTCTTCAGTTCTACCCATACATCAGAGGCTATTCCCTTGCCCGACTCGGCTATCTTGTCTATAAATTCCGCCTTAATCTGGTCACGGCAGTAGTAGCTGTTCATATCGCCCATGATAATGATGGGGCGGGTATCCAGATGGGCCAGGACATCCTCCAGCAACTGCTGCCATTCCGACAGCCGAGCCTCACGGTCTGGACCGTCCTTACCCTCTTTCTCATCGGCAATGTCGCCGGCATCCATGTGCATATTATAAACTATGATGCCAGTTCCATTGGCCAGTGTCAGTTCACTGCGCCGAAAACCCTTTGTCACCAACGCGTCGGCGGCATGACTGAACTTGCCAAACATCTTCTTCCAGGCCACACGCTCCGTAGCCGTCATCAGGATATTGTTCTTCCAGCAGGCACCCAGTCCGTCACATTCGAACTGTTCGTTTTGGACATGCAACAGGTCTATCTTCTTACCAGGCACGTCGATACCTACCGCTCCCGACCAAGTGTCGAAACGGTAGTTGTCCTCCAACCAAGGCACAAGCACATCATGATAATTGAAGTCTTCCTGAATACAAACAATATCGTAAGCCTTCGCGGCAAGAAATTTGCCAATCCGTGAGGTTCCTGCATCACCAGGACCTTCGGCGTTCACATTGAATGCCAGTATCTTCTTGGGCAGTCCGTCAATATTCAGTGTTGCCACCTTCAGCTGTTCCGTCTGTTGGGCACTGACACCCACAAAGAGAAACTGGAACATAAAGGTTAGTAAAAAAAAACACTTCTTCATCATCCCATTTATTTAAGTCTTTATCCATTAAAGTTCGATGCAAAATTAGATATTTTTTCCAAATCTACCAAATCTTTTCAGATAAAGTTGTATCTTTCACCCTTGGTAAAGGCACTCTCGCTCGAAAAACCGCAAAAATATTTGGCTTTTTGCTCACTTATTCGTACTTTTGCACACAACATAAGAAAACAAATCTATCAACAACATGAAAGGTATCGTATTAGCAGGAGGAAGCGGAACGCGCCTCTACCCCATCACCAAAGGTGTGTCGAAGCAGCTTATCCCCATCTTCGACAAGCCTATGATCTACTATCCTATCTCGACACTGATGCTTGCCGGCATCCGTGAGATACTTATCATCTCTACCCCCTACGACCTGCCTGGATTCAAGCGTCTGCTGGGCGACGGTTCCGACTTGGGCGTGCGCTTCGAATATGCCGAGCAGCCCTCGCCAGACGGACTGGCTCAGGCCTTCATCATTGGCGAGGAGTTCATCGGCGACGACTGCGCCTGTCTCGTGCTTGGCGACAACATCTTCTATGGCAGCGGATTTACTGGCATGCTGAAGCAGGCTGTAGCCCATGCCGAACAAGACGGTCTGGCTACCGTCTTCGGCTACTATGTCAACGATCCAGAGCGCTATGGAGTAGCCGAGTTCGATGCCAACGGCAACTGCCTCAGCATCGAGGAGAAGCCGCAGAAGCCCAAATCCAACTATGCCGTAGTCGGCCTCTACTTCTATCCCAACAGTGTGGTGGAGATTGCCAAGAACATCAAGCCCTCAGCTCGCGGTGAGTTGGAGATCACCACCGTCAACCAAGCCTACCTGCAGAAGAAAGAACTGCTCGTACAGACCCTGCAACGCGGTTTTGCATGGCTCGATACGGGCACCCACGACTCGCTCTCCGAGGCTTCCACCTTCATCGAGGTCATCGAGAAGCGTCAGGGACTGAAGGTAGCCTGCTTGGAGGAGATAGCCTATAAACGTGGCTGGATAGACAGCGAGCAGCTGAAGAAGCTCGCCCTGCCCATGATCAAGAACGACTACGGCCAGTATCTCATGCGTCGTGCTGATGAGCCTGCCAAGCGGTAGGTTCACACACGGTTATTTGGCGAACTGTTCCACACAACGGCGCAGGGCAGTAGGATTACCCATATCGTACATCGTACCCTTCAGGCGTACACCCATCATGCCGCTCTTCTGGCGAACAGCCTCAAGGGCGGCTGTCAGTTCTATCTCACGGCTGTGGTCGTCCTCAGCATCCGCTTTCTGGATGTCGGCTTCCAGTTGGGCAAACACCTCAGGAGTCAGGATATACTGTCCGAAGACACTATAGTACTCTCTTTCACCGCTGGCATTGCGCACACCTAAGAACTCCTCTGCGTAGGAGGACTTGGGCTTCTCGTTCATGACAGAGACATTGAGGACGGTATGCTCCTTATCCTCCCACACCCCACTCAGAATGCCATAATGGCTCACATCTGCCAAGGGAATGGGATGTATACTCACCATCAGCTGGTTGTAGCGCTCATACTGCTCTATGATCTGCAGTGCACAGGGTTTGTTCGACTGACTGCGATAGAGGGTGTCGCCTAAGAGCAACAACACGGGCTCGTTGTTGGCGAAGTGGGCTGCCTGGTAGACAGCATGCCCAAAGCCGCGCTTCTCGTGCTGATAGACATAGTGCAGACGCTTGCCTATATCGAGGATGCGATTCTCGTATTCCTGTGCCTCCTTGTTCAGCTTGCTCAGATGGTCGTCACTCAGCTGCCGCTCAAAGAAGTCGGTGTACTGGATGCGCTCCTCCTCAGAGCCCAACACCAGACAAATCTCCTCTATCCCGCTACTGACCAGCTCTTCGAGCAGAATCAGGATGACGGGGCGCACCATGCCATCGGAACAAGGTATAGGGAAGAAATCTTTTTTCAACGAGCGTGTAGCCGGATACAGACGTGTGCCGAAGCCTGCCACAGGGATGATAGCCTTGCGTACGGTATGCACGGGGCGCAAGGTCAGCGGATAGGCCCTCAGCCCGCTGGCATTCAGATAGTCCACCAACTGCTGCTGGCTTTCGGCATTGCGTGCCAGGAACTGTACCGAGCCGTCACCATGCGAACCCACACCCTTGCCGCCATACACCAGCGGCTGGATATTGGGGTCTTGCAGCACCTCGTGCAGCTTAGGAGCCCAGAGCGCAGGCGACATCGGAGCCACATACTTGTCGAACATTGCTTCCGCCTCCGTCATCAGCTGGCCTAACGTCTCCCTGTCGCCTGTGGCCATGCACTGCACAGCCTTCTCGACTATCTGCTGGTTCCACTCACCCAGGGCCTTATGCAGATTCTGCTCAGCCTCCGTAGCAGCAAAGGGATAAGCCTTGTTCAGGTCCGACAGGATCTTGATGGTGTCCTTCTCGGCACAAAGGTCGGCAAACACCCAGTAGAGCTGTTTCTTCACATTGAGCGACTTCACCTCAATCTCATCACCGTCGAAGGTCATCAGGTTGGGCTTCACACCGAAGGCACAGGCCTGGTCAAGACGTCCGCAGCGCGAAGAGGTGCGCAGCTCGCCCAGATAGGCAATGTTCATCTCGCCCAGCGTGTTCAGGTTCAAATTATATAATAGATTGAACGCGCGCGCAACGAGCACACAGATGGCAGCCGACGAGCTCAGACCGCTCTTCATCGGCAGCGTCATGCCCGTAATGTGGATGCGCACACCGCCCACCTTGTACCATTCCAGCATATACGAGGCCACACCGGCACAATAGCAGAAGAACGACCCCGACTTGGCCACACGCTTCAGTTCTGACTCGTCCATCCGGCACGAGAAGTCGTGCCATACATCCGCTATTTCTGGCGCATCACTGTTCATTTCGAAGATGGGCGACTTCTCCACCTCGGCATAGATACCCTGCTCTATACCCGTCACTATCGATGCACCGGGCAGAATCTCCGCATTCATCGTGCGATAATGACCTGCCCAGTCTGTATGTTCTCCAAACAGGCACAGACGACCTGGAACGAAAAGTTTTAGCATAATGTCACATTTAGAAGGTAAATTTATAGCACAAAGGTACTACAAAATAATGAAAAACAACATTTTTTTCACGAATTATTTGGCAGGTTTGATAATTTTATATACTTTTGCAGGCGATAAAAACATAAAAAGTTAATAACAAACCCCTAAAAAAGACTGCCTATCGACACAAATCTACTTCTAAAAAACAAAACAGTATGAAGAAGTATGACGGCCTGACCGACGAAATGTTGGCCTTGCGTTACATCGAAGGAGACAATAGGGCATTCGACGAATTATTAACTCGTAATCAGCAGAAGCTCTACAATTACATTATGTTCGTGGTTCGCGACCCCGAACTGGCTAACGACGTGTTTCAGGACACGTTTGTCAAAGTCATCTCCAAACTGCAGGAAGGCAAATACACAGACAGCGGGAAGTTCTCGTTCTGGCTGACACGCATTGCCCACAATATCATCATGGATGTCTATCGCCAGCAGAAGGGCGAGCACATCGTGGAGTCTGGCGAGGACAATGACCTGAGCCGGCTCAGAAGCGAGGACCTCATGGACAGCAATCGCGAGGCAGAATATGTGAACACCCAAATCATGGCAGACGTGCGCAACCTGATGGACACCCTGCCCGCCACCCAGCGCGAGGTGGTCTACATGCGCTTCTATCAGGACCTGTCGTTCAAGGAGATTGCTGAGACGACGGGAGTAAGCATCAATACCTCATTGGGGCGCATGCGCTATGCACTTATCAACATGCGCCGAATGGCCAAGCAGCATAAGCTGCAGCTGAGCATGGAGCTATAGGCTGTCAGAGCGAGCGCAGTTCGTGGATGGTCTGCTCGGGGGTGGCACTCTTGAATACGTAGCTGCCACTGACCAGCACATCGACACCAGCCTTCACCAGTCGGGGAGCTGTCTCTCCCTGCACACCGCCGTCGACCTCTATCAGCACCTGGGCATGGCGCTCGTCAATCATCCTGCGCAGACGCTTCACCTTCTCTATCGTGTTCTCGATGAAGCGCTGTCCGCCAAACCCAGGATTCACACTCATCAGCAGCACCATGTCCACGTCACCGATGATATCCTCCAACAGGCTGACAGGCGACGAAGGATTGAGTGTCACTCCGGCCTTCATGCCGGCATCGTGAATCTCCTGCACCGTACGATGCAGATGCGTGCAGGCCTCTACATGCACATTCATCATCATCGCACCTAATTGGGCCGTCTGACGGATGTACTGCTCGGGATGCACTATCATGAAGTGTACATCCAAGGGCTTTTGGCACTTCTGGGCAACGGCCTCCAATACGGGGAAACCGAAAGAGATATTGGGAACGAAGACACCGTCCATCACATCGAGATGGAGCCAGTCGGCTTCGCTGCGGTTGATCATTTCGAGCTCGCTGTCCAGATGCAGGAAGTCAGCAGCAAGCAACGACGGGGAAACTTTTGTAGCCATTATTCGTTTTCTTGTTTGAGTTACACATACGCGCAAACTGTTTCAGAAACAGAATGGTGGATGGATTTGGCTGGAATTCGTCTTGAGTAAAATGTTGCATAGGCAAATCATGTTTTATTTGGTGAGTCATTTTACTTATATAACGAACCTCGCAGCCGATTATTATATCATATACTTTTTTTTATTCAACTTTCGCTCTCTCTCCTCTAACTTCTCACCTCTTACCTCTTACTTCTTACCTCTCACCTCTAACCCCACAGCATTCTTCATGCCGTTCAGGAAGTCGCGGGCCAGCATGCGCTTCTTGCCTGCCAACTGCAGCTCGACAATTTCCAGCTGCACATCCTGAGCAGAGACATAGAGACTCTTGCCCTCCACACCGACACGGCCACAACCCGTGCTCTTACGGTCAGTCTTGCGCGTCTTGTAAATCTTCAGCACCGTCTCCTTGCCATCAGGGTTCACCAGCGTAGTCCAGGCACCAGGAACGGGCGACAGTCCGCGCACAAAGTCATACACCTGCTTGCCCGTCATCGTCCAGTCTATCTCGCATGTCTCCTTGAATATCTTGGGGGCAGGCTTTAAGGAGTTGACAGTTGACAGTTGACAGTTGACAGTTGACAGTTGAGAGTTGACAGTTTCCTCCTGGGCTATCGTGTCAGGATGACCGTCGGCAGCCACGATGGCCTCCAGCGTCTCCAAGCATACCTGTGCTCCCAGATGCATCAGTCCGTCATAGACATACTCCACATCGGCATCATCGGGAATGGGGAAAGGACGCTTCAGGATAATACGTCCCGTGTCAATGTCATGGTCGAGGAAGAAGGTCGTCACCCCCGTCTCCGTTTCTCCGTTGATGATGGCCCAGTTGATAGGTGCCGCCCCACGATACTGAGGCAACAGCGCAGCATGCACATTAAACGTACCATACTCCGGCATCGCCCACACCACCTCGGGCAGCATACGGAAAGCCACCACCACCTGCAGGTTGGCACGGTAGGCGCGCAGCTGCTCCACAAACTCCGGGTCCTTCATCTTCACCGGTTGCAGCACGGGCAGTCCGTGCTCCAGTGCATACTGCTTCACCTGCGAGGGCTGCAGCACACTGCCGTGCCTGCCCACAGGCTTATCCGGCTGCGTCACCACCGCCACCACGTTATACCCGTTCTCCACCAGTGCCCGCAATGTCTCCACCGCAAACTCGGGTGTACCCATAAACACGATTCTTAAGTCATCTTTCGTCATCATATTCCGTCATTCTGAAGCATCATGGCCTGTCGTTTGTAGCAGACCATATGTTTGTTTAACTTACACATCTGGAAAACCAGCAAATGCGCCTGCAAAAGTACAAATAAAAAAGGAAACGACAAAATTATTCACCCCCCGTATAGTCTCGAACAGCAAAATTATATCACTGAAGTAACAAAACAAATCCGCAGATTCTTCGATATGAGAAATCTGCGGATGCTGTTTCAGGTGTCAGAGGTTCAGAGCGCCATCGGGCCGTAGCCCATGCAGCTTGTAGTGCCGAGGGCGGTCAGTGCCGCCGAGATGATGCTCGCAATAATCTGCAAAATCGTTTTCCAAGTTTCCTTTTTCATTGTCTTCGTTTTTTTTAGTGGTGAGTGGTAAGAGGTTAGAGGTAAGAGGTAAGAGGTAAGAGGTGAGAGGTGAGAGATTACTACCTCCGCTTCCTCTTTCCTCTCTCCTCCCTCCTCTTTTTTTTAACAGTCAACTGTCCCACGAGCTCCGCTCGCTTTGACCTTCAGGTCAAAGAACTGTCAACTGTCAACTGTCATTGCAACGCCACACTCGCAAAGCGAGAACTGTCAACTCGACTACAGTCCTTCGTCGCTCGGTCCGCCGTTGTCGTCGCCGCCCTCGGTGGTCGTGCCGCCCTGTGAGCTCTCGGTGGAGGTTCCGGTTTCGTTGTCCTCTACCGTCCCGTCGTCGCCCGACGTCACACGCTTCACCTCCTCGCCGTTGCGGTCGTAGCAGGTAATCTGGATGGCAGTGCCGGCCAGTTCGTCCTTCAGGTCCACCGAGGGAGTGAAGATGATGCGTCGGCTGGTAATCAGTCCTGCCTTCACGTCGTTCACGCTCTCCACAGCCTTCGAGCGCAGTCCGAAGCGCATCGTGCCCAGTCCGGGCAGTGCCACCGAGTGACCCTCCGTTGCCCACGCCTTGATCACCTCGCCTGCGGCATCCCAACAGGCCTTCATCACGCCCTGACTCACACCGCTGCGCAGGGCAGCCTCCTTGATCACCTTTGTCTGCGTCAGGGTGGAGTACATCTCCGGCTTCATCACATAGCGGTACTTGCCCGCCGATTCCTTGTCAAACTTCAGCAGTCTCTCCACTGCCTTTACCTTAAGTGCCATAATTGCTGTAAATTTTAAGGGTGTAAAATGTTTTCCTCATCCTTAAAACCTATTCCTTCGTATCTTGTTTTAGCGGTGTGCCTATGAAAATATTGTTCCTAGGTTAACAAAAATTTCCCCGTTGGCTATGCCGCAATTTCCGTTGCCAGATGTCGGTCTTGCAACTATGTTGCAAAGGTACGAATTTTTCCTGAAACCACCAAATATTTATGCGATTATTTTTCTATTTTTTTTCGATGGCTGGCCGGGCAGGCGGGGCAAGTTACCCACTTACCCACTTACCCACCTATGACAGGAAGGTTTAGCTCGACGAAAGTCAACATTTTCTAAAAATGTTGACTATAAAGGCTTATTATTATATATATTATAATATATATAATAATAAAACTACAATCTCTTTAAATTGTACCCATAATCACTCTCTCTCATCATTGGAAGCGACTTTCCTCTTCACTTACCCACTTTAAAAACCTTCTTGTCATAACTGGGTAACTGGGTAAGTGGGTAAGTTATGGGAAGTACCAGAACGGGGTACAGAGCACACCTTCTGACCTAATTTCTATTAAATATTGTGTAAAAATTGACCAATTAGTGAATAATCTTAGAGATTATTCGTAACTTTGCAAGCTAAAGTGTAAATACGAACAATGACAACAGCAGAAGTTATAATATCAGAGCTACCTGAAGAGGTGACAGCAGACGGACTGAAGATATATGGCCCTGCATCTTACGAGACGCAGGTAGCCATATTGAGTCAGTACCTTCATACCCTTAAAGGCAAGCACGACATAGCATCAGGCGAGAAGCGAGACGAGATACTTGAGGCGATACGAGATTTCATCGAGTACAAGCGCCAGCAGGACAAGAAGAATCCAATGTGGAAAGATGTTAGTGATGAGGACGTATGGATGGCGGCAGAAAGTCCGTTGGAGAACGATCTATTTGCTGACTTCTTCAAGGTTCCGTTCCCTGCTCCTGAGAATCCAAAGTTTACCTTCATTGATTTATTTGCAGGCATTGGTGGCTTCCGCATTGCCATGCAGGAACTTGGGGGCAAATGTGTTTATTCGTCAGAATTTGATGCACAGGCGCAGCGAACCTATTTTGCAAACTACGGAGAAATGCCCTTTGGTGACATTACCAAAGAAGTAACCAAAAGTTACATTCCAGATGGATTTGATGTACTTTGCGGTGGTTTCCCTTGCCAGGCATTCTCTTTGGCAGGTAGGCGGCTGGGATTTGAGGATGAAACGAGAGGTACGCTTTTCTTTGAGATTGAAGAAATTCTGCGTCGCAAGCAGCCCAAGGCATTCTTCTTAGAGAATGTAAAGGGTTTGATGATTCATAAAGGCGGTAAGACTCTTGGAACAATTCTTGAGCACCTTGATAAAGTTGGCTATGACGTGGTTCCACCTCAAACTGTAAACGCAATGGACTTTGGTGTGCCGCAGCATCGTGAACGTGTTTACATTATCGGCTTCCGCAAGGACTTGCATATTGATGTCAACAACTTCCACTATCCAGAACCTCAAACTGTTGGCGATAAACGTCCACGTTTCCGTGATGTGATGGAAGAAAAAGAGGTGTCTGTGAAATACTACCTCTCTACAGTCTATGTGGAAACTTTGATTCGCCACAAGGCTCGCCACGAAGCAGCAGGTCATGGATTTGGCTACAAGATTATCGACCTCGACGGAGTAGCAAATGCCATTGTTGTTGGTGGTATGGGTAGGGAGTGCAACCTTATCATTGACAAACGTCTCACAGACTTTACACCTATTACAAACATCAAGGGTGAAGTGAATCGTGACGGTATCCGCAAGATGACACCTCGCGAGTGGGCCCGTTTGCAAGGCTTCCCTGAGAAATTCAAAATAGTTGTTGCAGATGCCTCTGCTTACAAGCAGTTTGGCAACTCTGTGGCAATACCTGCTATTAAAGCAACGGCAGAAAATGAACTTAAATTGTTAGGAGTGATTTGATATGGCAGTATGGGAGTTTAATAGAGGCGAGTGGACTGAGGCTTATGTTTTCCTCCGCTTACTTGGTGACGGCAGAATATATGGTGCATCTGCCGATTTGGTAAAAGATGAACTGACGTACATAGACATTATAAACATTATACGTGATGAACCTGACAAGTGCCTTATCTTCGAGAGGTTTATCAAAGATGAAGTTGCTTACGTCCAGTCTTTCAAGGGTGATGAGAAACTGAAAATTATTACAGCACCAGAGTTGACAGAGAAAGCAACCTTCTTATATGAACAGATCAGGAAGGTGACTGCTGGCGATAGAAAGATAGAAGTGCCTGTGATACAAGAATACTTGGAAGGTCTTAGTATTAACTCTCCCAAAGCCAACTTGTCAAAAAGTGCCAAAGAGAAATACGGTGCAAAGACTGACATTATAGTAACAACCGAGGACTCGTTTGACCACGTAAGGACAATAGGTGGATTCTCTATCAAGTCACACCTTGGCAGTTCACCTACGCTTTTCAATTGTTCAGAATCCTCAGGTTTTGTGTATAAGATTGTCGGTTGCGATGTTGAAGGAATGCACCGTTTGAACTACAAGGAAGGCTTCCTAGACATTATCTCTGCCATCAAGGAAGATTACTCACTCGAGTATATTGGATGCAGAAATGAGATATTTGAACAGAACATCCGCATAGTAGATTCTCGCATGGATGAGATTCTGCATCAAGCCATGCTGATGCAGGTTCGCTATGTTGACGGATTGAATTCCTCCAAAGTTCCAGAAGTATGTAAGGCCCTAGCTGATTTAAATCCTATTGGTGTCAGGAATCCAGAAGTATTTTATGAAGCAAAGCTGAAAGCATTCCTCTTTGCGTCCTTTGCAGGTATGACAGCATCAGAAGAATGGAGTGGCCGGAAGATGCTTACAGGTGGTTACATAGACGTAGACCGTGATGGCGAATTGCTCTATTACCGTGCAATTTCTGATGACATTTTCGAGAATTATCTTTTCAGGCACACTTATGTTGACCGCCCAGATAGAGGATATAAGAAGGAGCTTGCTGTAGCAGGAGCCAAAGCGGCTATTGATGAAAACAGAAGTCTTACAGACGAAGAGATATTTTGGATTGAACATAGTGAGAAGATAGACAAAAAGACAAAGGAGAAGAAAATAGTAAAGAATGCCAAGAAAGGAGATTTTGGCTACGTTTATCAAGATGGTGACGATTTCTATATTGTGATTAATTTCCAAGTTAGGTTTAGATAATAAGATACTTATAGCGAAGTCAATGGATCACCTCACTCCGCAACAGCGGCATAAGAACATGGCGGCGATTCACAATAAGAATACAAAGCCAGAGATGATTGTGCGACGTGGATTGTGGAAACGTGGTTTCAGGTATCGCTTAAATCATAAACGTCTTCCTGGACACCCAGATTTGGTGTTTCGCAAGTATCGCACTTGCATCTTTATCAATGGATGCTTCTGGCATGGTCATCTTGTGGATTCGGCCACTATTGAGAGTTCTGCTTGCTGCAAGATACCAACAACGAATCATGATTTCTGGGTGGCGAAAATTCGCAGGAACAAGGAACGCGACAAAGAAGAACAATGCAAGTTGGCTGAAATGGGCTGGCATTGCATTACCGTTTGGGAATGTGAGTTGAAACCTAAGCAGAGAGAACAAACTTTGGATTCAATAGCTTTTACATTGAACCATATATGGTTGCAGGATCATGGAGCTAAGAGCATACCTTATCCTCAGTTAGAGGAAGAAGAGATGCAGATGCCAATGGCGGCAGAAGAATAATGAGTGGAAATGTCACCACCTTAGGATGAAAATGTCCCTGATGTCACAAAGCAATTGTTAAATTCGTGTTTTACCAATGTTTCCCCACTTGTGAGAAAGATGGGTAGGGAATCCCTTGCGAAGTCCTCATTTTACAGCAGAACCCCAAAAATGAACCCATGACCCCAATGGGATCAGACCCCAAGACCCCATACCTAAAAATTCTTAATCTCTATTCATTTTCAACTATATTGTACTGAAAAATTGAGGATTTTTACTACCTTTGCAAACGTAATCAGAAAATTGTAATAATCAGAAAATAGGAAATATGGACCCATAAAAGGTAAAGACATAACATAGGACATAAAGAATACAGCTTGAAGCTTCGTTGCGACTCACTCACTACGTTTTCAAAAAGCGAAATCGAAAGCTGCCAGCTTGCGCTATGCAGGAGCGTGAGCATTGGTGGTTTACATTCGCTAGGGAGTAGTGACCTGAGTCGCGTAATTTGTATCTGCTAGTGTAGCCACGCTTCTGTTTTTCTTCTTATTTTACGTGACATCTTTATCGATAGTAACACTAGCAAAATAACATGGCATCATTTGCAATTTATCAATTTCTCCTTGGAACAATCCAGCGCGAAGAGGATGTTCGTCAAGCCAACTTCTGCTTTGAGGGTGGTGTTGAGGAAATCGCCGTTCCTACTTCGAGCGAGGAGAAGCAACGGATATTCGGCAAGATATTCGAGGATGCTTCACTGGAGTTCAAGGAGAATGAGAATCAGCAAAAGCCATATCCCTATATCATGATTCCTTGTGAGGCTAACGCGAATATCATCATCTTCCGTATCGCAGCCAACAAGAAAAAGAATTTTGAACAGAACTTCACAGACATCAGCGAAGACTGGAACCCTAGTACACTTGTCATCATAGACAACCGTAAGGACATTCAGCGTATTGCCATACAGGTAAACAAGAATGCCTTTTCAACAAGGCGGGTGGCAGAGATTCTCCAGAAGGTCTTTGCTGAAAAGTTGAAGAAAGATTACATGACGATAGAAATATCGCCGAAGATGTACTCTGGTGATTTCTGGAAAGTAACAAGCCGACATGAAGGACGGATACAATTCGTGAAGTTTGGCTTCACCAAGAAATATCTGGAGGACATCAAACGAGTGGTACAAAAGGAGTTGCCTGAAGGACCGATCACCAAACTGCTGGTGGGTTTGGAGGCTTTTGCACAGTCGATGAATATTGACCCCATGCTGGTTACGAAAGCAGTAGATAATTCTGTTGAGATAAATAAGACCGACAGTCAGCTACAGACGTTGGTAAACGTGAGTGCAGCGACAGGTCAGCCCATCAAGATAACAACTCTCGACGGCATCAGCTACGACTGCTATCTGCTTGGCGACAAGGAACCGACAGAGGAGGAAAAGAAGCGTGACAGGATTGTTGTTCAGGAATTGTCTGACAGTGTTGTGAACCGTCTGACTAAACCTAACGAGGATGCGCAGACCGGACTCTTTGACAATGAATATCAGGAGCAGGATATTGTTCAACTTATCGCTTTTATGAATAACCTTAAACTCTCCTACGACTGATGGAAAGGATTACCAAAGAAGAAGAGCGCAAGTTGATGCTGAAATACCTGACGGAGAAAGGTAACAACGTTTATCCTTTCCTCTATGAACCGTTAAAATGGCGGCATGAGAGTTGGCAGGAGCTGTCACCAGAACAGGTATGGCAGGAGGCAATCATACTGAGTGACAAAATCAGGAATGTGAATGTGCCGAAGTTTGAGATGCCTTACATCATAGAGGAACTGAAAGAACGTACCGCAGGTGAACGAAACGCCGACTTCCTGATTATGTTAGCTGCTGCCTATCGGCTGGCACCGCTGACTACGACGGATGATAAAGTGAAGAAAGCAACAGCCTACACCGTAGCCCATCTGATAGAGCACCCCCTATATGAGGTGATGAAGCAAAGGGTGTCTGTCTGTGAGAATGATGAAGATCTGCAGGAATATCGTGTCAATGTGCTGGAGTATCAGTTGGAGCAGGCTGACGCCAAGGAGAATAATATGGAATCAAGGTTAAACGAAATCAACAATCAGGTTGACATCGTATTGAGGATGGAGCCAAAATCAATGTTGGTATTTGAAGTTCTCCTTAGCAGGCTGAATGATAAGAGTGGGCACATCTATGATGAGCCGTTGGAAAGGCTGAGGGCCGCAAGTGATGCGAAGGTTGCATCAGAGACGGAACCAAGACGGATAGGTCAGGTAATAGCCAGACAAAACAACTTGGGTGATGTTTCAGGTTTAGAAGGCCTATTTGAGAAAAAGGAATTAGAAAAACTTTTGAGTTCAATATGACAGAGGAGCAGAAAAAAGATATAGATGATTTGTTCGACGCAATGGGTAAAAGTGGAGGTCGCTTTATCATTGGGCAGGTTGTTGGTTCGCAGACCAACTATATTGGTGATCAGTTCGTACCTAAGAGTGTCAAAGATGCGGCAAAGGGAGAAAAACCGGTAGAAGCCGAAGTGATTCCCGATGAAGAGGTTGATGCCGACAGTGAAGTGACTCCAGACGATTTTGAGGATGCTGAAGATGACGATATAGACTCTATTGAAGAAGAGGAGGAAGAAGAACCTGAGTTGAATTATGCGACTCCACGTATCGTACTACAGAATATGCTAAAGGCAGAAAACGTAAGGCCACTTTTCAATAACCCTCAGAAATATACCCAAAAATGGACTGATCAGTTTATTTCCTCATTGATGTCTTCTGAGCACGGTGCATACATTGCCAAGAAATGGGCTGAAAATGACCAGCGTCAGTTGCTTAAAGGATATATATTCGGATTGTTGTCAAAAGCAGGGATACTGAAAGGGAGCAAACTCTCTATAGCCAGAGTATATCTTAAAATTAGCGCAAAGACTAATGTTCAAGAATTGAAGAAGAAGGTGAACACCTTTTCAAGCTATATGAGTCAGAGTCGATGGAAAGATGAACCTTACGCCGACTGGGTCTTGGAACATATTGGCGGGTCTCAGGAAGAGGTCTGAAAACAGCAAAATTCGATTGAAACGTTCGATTGGCTTTTCTCGCTTTGCGAAGGGCCAATTTTTTTTGTTTGCTGAAACACCTGTGTTTATCGGTGTTTGGGCGTAGTTTGCATTCGATTGAAAAAATATTATTTCGATAAATTCTACAGTCGAATAATCGAGCTCTACATTTGCAGCGAAAATCTTCCAAGAGTGGAAGAATGAAAAATTCCGCAGGAGGAAGATTTTCGGCGTTGTTTGACATATTGACACAACTTACACTTCGATAAGATTCTGTTTTTCTTTCATTTTCTGTGTTTTTGTGAGATGAAGGTTGGCTTCCTCGGAAGCTCACTTCGACTCGGGTTAGTAATGTGTTTGTGAATAATAGGCGGTCAGCGGACTGCCAGATCCTGCCCTGCTGCGACAGCACGGCAGTTTTCTCTTACACCTACGCACATACACGTATGTATGCGTACATTATCTACAATTTAAAGGATATGAAACAGGAAATACAAAATAAGGATTTGATGCGTCGGGCTGTACGCCACTTGCTTGTGACGGATGACGACGTGATGAATGAGGCGGAGCGCATCGTAGGGCACACCCTGCAGCGCGAAAACCAAGGTGACAACGGATGCCTAACGGTGACGGAGATTGCCAGAGAACTGGAAATGGAAGCCAGAGACCTGAACAGTTTCCTGCGCGACAAAGGTATCCAGAAATGGAAGCAGGGGCAGTATCGGCTTACTCCCCAATACGAGGGGCTGGGGTTGACACACGACAGGCTTTTCATCTACTACTCGAAGGACGGGAAAAAGAAACGTCAGACCTATCTCGTCTGGACTCCCAAAGGTCTGGAATTCATAAGGAAGTTGATAAAAGGATAAGGCAGAAAACAATTAAAACAATAAGGATTATGACAAAAGCTTTTTTGTTTGATTCCCTTTGTGGAATGGTTTATCGTTGTATGTTTGCGGGTCTCGATGACTACGGACATGCACAGTGGGTTAACATCACTCCGGGTGAGAAACCCAAGACGCTGGATGAATATGTGGAGGATGAAGATCTCGAAGGTATGCGGTTCTTTGTCCTGTCGATGGAGGGCGAGACGGCCCAGCCGCAGCAGGTGGCAAAGGTTTTGGGTAAGGTGGCTGAATGTCCCATCAACGGACTTGGTGCCGACCTCGTATTTGCCGTAAAGCACATGCAGGAGATTGGCGTGAAGTGGGACAGCAAGCCGTTGGAACTGGTTGTCAGGGTGTTTGAGAACGGCAAGACCAGCAAGCGCTCCGGCAAGTATTCTTTCTGGATAGAGGATAAGAACTATTGCTGCTCGGTGCTGGCCGACGTTGACGGTTTCGATTCTCTTGAAGAGCTGTTCTGGACGGTTCGCACATATTTCTTGGTGTTGGAAACGTCGGCTGGGATTTCGTTCCTCAGCAAAGACCTCAGAATCTGTGACAAGCTAAAGAAGGAGGCGAAGAAATCCGATCTCTCGATGTTTGGCCACGTTGAGAATGAGGCTTACGTATTGAAATATTAAAAGGAAGAAGAATAAGGATAAGGTGAGAATTTCTAAACTGATTTTAAAATGGAAGCAACAGTAAGAATTCTGAATCAGTCGGGTCTGATGACACGTCAGTACCTTGACAAGAAAACGGGTGACCAGAAGGTTATCAATTCTGTAACCCTGAAGTTGACGGATGGTTTGAACACTTTCCTCGGTGAGATTACCGGTGAGAGGGCTGTCAACTGTCCTAAGTATGATCCTCAGTATCTGTACAAGGTGCAGTGCTCGATGGTGGTGCGTGAGTGGAACTCTCAGCAGACTGGCGAGGCCATGCAGGCCACGACAATCTATGTGGATAAGATTAATATGATGTAGTATGACTTTAGAGTATCTTGAACTTATGGAAGATATTAAGAAGCAGGAGAAAGAGGTGCAAGGCGCCTCTTCTCCACGCAGGAAACTGCAGAAGTCGTTTAAGTCGAACACCAGAATCTATGATGATGGTTCGATTGAGGTTGACCCGCAGGCTCAGGGCGAGCCAAGCCAGAAGGATGTGAGGAAGGTGGGTAAGAGTAAGCGGTACATTACCTCGGGTAAGAATCCGCTGACGTGTGTAGAACTGAAATGTCCTGAGGATGTGCCTGATAAGGCGGCCTACTTCCGAAAGGAGCTGGATAAGCTGACGAAGGACATTCAGATTAAGAAGCCCGAACTGCCAGAAGGCGAGTTCCTTGTAAACAAGGATAACCTGAAGGTGTGCTTTGCGGCAAAGGAAGGCAAGGTTACGGCCTGGCTGACATTCGAGACGAAAGGATTGTTGGAAGTAAGGAGAGAGCTGTACTCATTAACAAGCGAGATTGACAAATGTTTTGTAATCAACAGCGATTCGATTTGCCCACAGCAATAGTGACAGCTGCAATCTTCAATAATCTGGTGGACAGTGCACAAACCAAGTGGCTTACGAACGAACATCGTAAGCTCAGGGAGACACTGCCCTCCATTTTGGAAGGAGATGCGGAACTATTAGCACAATGGGCCAACGACGAGAATTTCATCAAGTTCTGCCAAGGGCAGGAAGCGAGTAGCAAGAAAGCGGCTGGAGGTAAAACCAAGGGTGAAGTCTTTAAGGCTTTGACTTTGGAAAAGAAACTCCAAACGTATTGCGACAACCTCAAGAAGTCGCTGCCGTTTGTCATCTTTATTGCAACCTATATCGAAACCGCTTCGGCGAGTGGAAAGTTGGGTTGTTGGAGAAAGCAGGCGGCATGTCGATTGAACGGTTTGTGTGTGATTGACTTCGACCACATCGAGGGAGATTGCAGGGCTGTTTGGGAAGAAGCCTACGCCAAGTTATCAGACGAGGATAAGGCAAGGATTCTCCTTGTTTACATCACCCCGTCTGGGCATGGTTTGAAGGTGATTTTCATTGCCGACATCAACTATAACCTAATCGATAATCAAAAAGTCTTTGCTGAGAAACTCGGCCTGACTAATATCGATGAGGTATGCCGTGACGCTTCAAGAGGTGCGTTTCTGACTACTCGTGAGGACATCTTATTTATTAACGAAAACGAATTATTTACGTATGAAAACAAAGAATTTGGCGAGAAATATAACTCGCAGTATCATGCTGGTCATAGCCAGCCTACTCTTAACTTTACTGAGAGTGATTCTGGTAATCGTGGTGTATCCGCCGTACAAACTGCTGGAGAAAACCAACAGTGTGTATCAGAAGGCGATGGAGGAAACGTGCGGGATGCTGAGTCTCTGATGTATAATGGCGTGCCATACGCCAAGATTATCGAGGCTTGGTTGGACGGCGTGAATCTGGATAAGAACCGCCATAACACGCTGACGGAATTGGCAAGCCACCTGCGGTATCTGATTGGTAAGAACCCGAAGAAGATTACTGAGGTGGTGATGTCTTTGCAATGGGTGCAAGATCTTGCAGCAGAGGGCGAGGATGTGGCTGGTACCGTCAGCTCTGTTATGGGCTGGCGCTATAACGAGAGGATACCAGACAGGCTTCGTGAGGCTCTTGAAAAGGTGGGTGCTTTAGAGCAGAAAACGTCTGTTTCTGCTGGTGCTGCCGATGATATCTATGCGGCAATGCCGTTAGATAAGTGGGCAGAAGAGTTGCAGGAAATGGCAGAGTACTATCCTTGTATGAAGGAACTGTTTCTGAATGCACATCCGCACAAGTTGCCTGCGATTCTTTTTTCTTCTGCGGCGTTGTTCGGCACGTTGATGACAAGGGCTTATTATCATTTTTGGTATGAGCCGGAAATCATTCGCCGACTGAACTACTGCGTGTTCATTATTGGTGACCCAGGAGCTGGTAAGAATATTGTGGAGAAGTTCTACAAGAAGATTGCCGACCCGATGATTCAAGCCGACCAATGCCTGATAGATGCGGTGAACCGCTACAAAGACGGCAGGACGGAACGAACCACTTCGACGAAGGCACAGAAGGGCGAGGCGTTGAAACGCCCTGTGGTGGGCATCCGCGTTCACCCAGCCCGCACTGCAACGGGTGAGTTTATCCGCCACATGCAGGCCGCTGTAGAGAACATTCAGGGACACCCGATGAACCTACACATGTTTTCGTTTGATGCTGAGCTGGATAACGTCACCAAAAACAACAAGGGCGGCGACTGGAAGGACCGCGAAATCCTCGAATTGAAAGCTTTTCACAACGAGGAGGACGGCCAGATGTACGCTAACCAAGAGAGCATCACAGGTATGTTTAATGTGTTCTGGAATTTTATCTACACTGGCACGCCGTATGCCCTGCACCGCAAGGTGAATCAGAGAAACTTCGGTACTGGTATGAGCACCCGACTGGCAGTGATTCCTTTGCCTGACAAGGGTATGGCGCAACGTCATCAGAAGGTTGATCCCAACTCCAATGAAGCACTCAGAACGTGGGCCTATCGGCTGGATAAGGTTGAGGGGGAAATCCCCATCGAACCATTGAATGACGAGACCTACGACTGGCAGTCAAGCCACTTGGAGATTGCGGAGTTCAACGGCGATAAAGCGGACAGAACTTTGCTGAAAAGAATCCCATATTACGGCATCGGAGTAAGCCTTCCGTTCATTCTGATGCGTCATTGGGACGAGTGGCAGGAGTCGAAGACGCTGACGATGGATGACACGGATAAGCGGCTCTGCCGCCTGGCAATGGAAATCCAATACAAGTGCCAGCAGTTCTTCTTTGGCGAGATGGCGTTCAACTACTTTGCCGACCAGAACAAGGAGTTCGTACAGCGTCGCCGCACAGGTCGCTACGAAGAATGTTTCCGCAAACTGCCCGATGAATTCAAAACCCAGCAGTTCATGGACGGTTTCGGTGTCTCTCAGTCTGCAGCCCAGCGTGCCATCGCAAGGCTCCAGCAGGATCAGTTGATTGAAAGGGTAAAGTACGGTGTCTATAGGAAGGTTCTGCAGGAACTGCCTTAAACTTACCCACTTACCCAGTTACCCACTTATGACAGGAAGGTTTTAAGGAAATTGAAAATTGATAATTATGACACCACGAGGAATTCGTAATTGCAACCCACTGAACATCCGCAGAAGTAAAGATCAGTGGAAAGGTCTCGCAGAGGCACAAAATGACCGTGCCTTCTGCCAGTTCAAATCATTGGAATACGGCTGGCGAGCAGCGTTCTACCTGCTCACGCGGACTTACTATCATAAGCACCGCCTCTACACCATCCGCACCATCATCCGTCGCTGGGCACCGTCGTGCGAGAACGACACGGAGGCCTACGTCCAGAATGTCTCCCGCCTGACGGGCATCGACCCTGACAAGCCGCTGGGCATCCCCTCTGAGTCGCCCTCCGTATGGATGATGGTGGCTGTGGCGATGGCCATTCAGGAAAACGGCATCACGTCGCTCGACTACTTCGCCATGCTGCGCGGGTGGGAGTTGTGCCGGCAGGACGTACAGAAGTCAAAGTGACGGAACTACTGAATCATCTCAAAACTTCTCCCATGTCCAATCGGATATGGGAGAAGTTTTTGTGTTTTTGAAAACCAGACTCTACTTCACCAGCTTGCCGAGTCGGAAGCCGAGCTCCTCAAAGGCTGATGCTATTCGGGCTTTCTTGCTCAGTTTGCTCTCGCCTGAGATTTCATGAAACTCTAACACACACAGATTGTTATTTGACGAAATCTCTTTCAAGTTTATCATCCCGCTTATCTTGGCACCGCCTGAAGTCTTGTCGTCTATATTCAGGACACCGCCTGCATTCCCCTGATTCAACTGGAGAAGGTGTATTTCCATGCGATACGCGGCATCAGGATTTTCGCTATCTACTTGTAATCCGTTCTTGTTCTGATAATTAAACTGAATACAAAAGTCAGACAGAGCATGGTCTAATATCTTTTGGGGCAACTCCACCCTTTCCGTTTGCCGATATTCTTCGTAAATATTTTCTTTACCGTACTGTGTCCCTGACAAGTCAACCACCACTAAAGCGTTGACATCTTTCTTAAAGCATAAGAGGTCGCCCTCCTTAATGCTGAAGTCATCGTCTGACTGAGCAAACGCACCTATCACAAAAAGCAATAAGCCATACAATAACAAACTTCGTCTTCCCATATATTTCATTGTTTATTCCTCATTCTCCCCCACCCCGACTAAACTCAATAATCGCGCTCACCTGATCACCAACAGAAAGCGACACGATCATGCCGCCGTCTATCTGATAAACCGTCGGTACCAGCACATCGCCTAATTTCGCAGCCACACGGTACTCCACTCTCAAACCCGCCACACGGAAATCCTCTGGAAGCAGCTCCATAGCCACACGGACATAGTTGGCATTGTTCATGTGACGGTTGTAGTCGATGTCGGCACGAAGCACCGTGACAGCATCAAGCCGCTCTCCTCCTTCTTTCGGAAGCATAATCCTGCGGTCCCTGTAATTCATTTCCAGCTGAGGTTCAAGCTTCATCGAGGCGATGGTGGCATCGTCAACCCGTTTCAGTTTCCCTGTACCTTTGTCTACAAAAGCCCCCATGCTCCATGTCTTATAGCATGGCTTTCCCTCTGCATCATAGATATAGGTATTGCGGAAGCCGAACATAGGCTTCATGCCATAGACCGAACTCGTCACCGTCAGCTCCTCTTTGTATTCGGGAGTACGTATAATCTCCACTTGGCGCGTAGCCAATAGTTGAGCCATATTCTGCTCTGAGAAATACTGCTTCACGCCGGGCTCACTGTCTATCCACATCTCGGAACAGTCCTGCATCATCTGGAGGGCAGAATAGAGTTTCAGTCTTCCTTCGCTGTCGCAGGTACTGGTTGTTACTTTATACTTTAGGCTATACATCTTTTCTTATTTTAGTAATCGTTAAAAAATACTCTATGTAGTGATAAGTTCCCTTGTTCAGACCACCCCTAACCCCTCCTAACTTAGGAGGGGAAGTAGCATGTTACTTAATAGGCATACACCAGGCCATACTTCTCGTGGAGGCGGCGGAGAGAGCCGTCGGACTTCATCCGGGCAATGACGGCGTTGACAAGGTCGAGCAGGTCGGCCTGCCCCTTGCGCATCAGCACTCCGATTTCTCCGTGTGTGAAGGGCTGCGACAGCAAGGGTGCTGCCAGACGGGTGTCGTTCTGCACATACCAGGGAGCCTCGGTAATCTCGGTTATCATCATGTCGGCCTTGCCTTCGGCCACCTGATTGGGAATCTCCTCGTTCCTATCGTAGACCATGATGGTGGCATGGGTGAGACGCTCGTTGGCAAACTTCTGGTTCAGTCCGCCGGGGTTGACCATCACGCGCACCTCGGGCTTGTCGATGTCGGCCAATGAGCGGTATTTGCCGGCATCCTCGGCGCGACAAAGTATGGTCTTGCCATTGGCCAGATAGCCCTCGCTCATCAGCATCGATGCCTTGCGGGCCTCGGTAATCGTGATGCCCCCGATGGCAAGGTCGAAGGCCTGCGGTTCTGCCAGCACATCGGCAGTCAGTGTAGGCCATGAAGTCTGTACGAACTCCACGCCGACTCCCATATGGCGGGCTATCCGCTCTGCCATCTCTATGCCAAAGCCCCAATAATCACCATTGCGCTCACGATAGGACAACGGCCGATAATCGCCAGTGGTTGCCACCAGCAGCTTGCCCCGCCCGACAATGCGCTGCACGGTAGGCTGCTGCTGCGAGGACTGCTCCTCGTCCGATGTGCATGATGCGAAGGTGGCTGTGGAGAAGACGATCAGGATGAGGGCTGTCATCCAAAGTTTCGTCTGTTTCATCATAAAACCGTTTTGAGTCATATTGGGCAGATGCTGTGAGAATAAAGGAAATCAGTCTTGGCTCAGGTCGTGAACCATCTTGCGATAGGCATCATACATGCGGCGGCGCGAGATATAGCCCTTCAGATGGTAATGCTGATCGAGTACGGGCAACCAGTCGGCCTGCGTTCGCTCGAAGGTCTTCATTACCTCGCTCATGGGAGTATCGTCGCTCAGGG
The DNA here is from genome assembly GCA_002342415.1 of Prevotella sp. UBA2456. Lineage (GTDB taxonomy): Bacteria > Bacteroidota > Bacteroidia > Bacteroidales > Bacteroidaceae > Prevotella. The sequence goes on from DDPY01000015.1 coordinate 179,629, forward strand.
TGGCATTGGGCTGCACCATCAGCTGGGCTGCCATGAAATGATGGTACAGCTCGGTGCGGAACACCACATGGCGTATTTTGATAATGTCTATCTCGCCCAACAGCTTGCCTGCGGCATCGGTGACGGGGAGCACGCTATTGCGCGAACGGCTGATCTTGTGTACTATCTCGCCTAACTCCATATCCGGGGCAACAGCCTGATAGTCGCGGTCGATGACGGAGTCGAGGCTCATCAGTGTCAGCACGGCATGGTCGGTATGGTGGGTGACGAGCTTTCCCTGTCGGGCGAGCCGCATGCCATAGATGCTATGAGGCTCGAAGATGATGATGGTGAGATAGCTGGCCACAGAGACTATCATCAGGGGCATGAACATGTTGTATCCGCTGGTAATCTCGGCAATGAGGAAGATGCCCGTCAGGGGAGCATGCATCACTCCCGACATGACTCCAGCCATACCCAAGAGAGCGAAATTCTTCTCAGGCACATAGACTCCCACCTGATTGATGTTCCACAGGCGCGAAAAGAGGAACCCCGTGAAGCAGCCGATAAACAGCGACGGTGCGAACGTACCACCACAGCCTCCGCCGCCATTGGTAGCAGTGGTGGCAAACACCTTGGTGAAGAGCACCAGCGCGATGTATAGAATAAGGTATTCGGAATGGCCATAGAACAGGGAGCCGTCGAGCAGCTGGTCCCAGTCGGCCTCGGTCTTGCCGTTGAGCAGCAGGTTGATGCTGTTGTATCCCTCGCCATAGAGTGAGGGGAAGAGGAAGATGAGCGTGCTCAATATGAGTCCGCCAATGATGAACTTGACATAGGGCTTGTCCTTGAAGCGGCCAAACATGTCCTCGCAGGCGTTCATGGTACGGATGAAGTAGAGTGAGACAAGTCCGCACGTGACACCCAGCAGGATGCAGGCAGGCACGCGCTCCACCGTCCATCCCGAATCCAGATGGAACGTGAACAGGGCCGCATCGCCGCGCAGGATATAGGTGACACAGGTGGCTGTCACACAACTCACCAGGATGGGCAACAGCGAAGCCATTGTCAGGTCTATCATCAATACCTCAAGCGTAAACACCAGACCGGCTATCGGGGCTTTGAAGATGCCGGCAATGGCTCCGGCGGCACCACAGCCCACGAGGGTCATCAGGGTCTTGTTGTCGAGTTTGAAAAGCTGCCCTAAGTTGGAACCGATGGCAGAGCCTGTCAGCACGATAGGAGCCTCGGCACCCACCGAACCACCAAAGCCAATGGTGATGGCCGAGGCAATGACCGACGACCACGTATTGTGGGCCTTCAGCCGCGAACGGTTGGACGAGATGGCATAGAGGATACGGGTGATGCCGTGCGAGATATTGTCCTTTACCACATACCGCACGAACAGGGATGTGAGGTAGATACCGATGACGGGATAGACGAGGTAGAGCCAGTTGTAGGAGTCGGCCTGAAACTTACCCGTCAGCAGTGCCACTATCTGATTGATGAGCCCATGCAGCACGGTAGCAGCCACCGCAGCCAGTATGCCCACCATGAACGCCAGGATGAGCAGAAACATCTTGTCGCTCACATGTGCTACCCGCCATTCGTGCAGGGCTGACAGCCATTGCGCATTCTTCATATTGCCCATTCTATTTCCTGATGACAGTCACTTCTCCATCCATCCGCAGACGAATGATGCTGGAGGGCTGATGGGGTTTGTGCTCCTGCCTGCGCGACCAGCAGACATAGTCGACCTGCTCCAACAGGCGGGGGTCGATGTCCTGGAAGTTCTGGGCTGCAGGCTCGCCACTGATGTTGGCAGAGGTAGAGACCAGAGCCTTCTGGAAACGATAGCACAGCTCATGGGAAAAAGACTCGTTGGTGATGCGAAGGGCTATGGAGCCGTCTTCGGCAATGAGGTTGGGAGCCAGATTGACTGCCCCATCGAGGATGATGGTGGTAGGCTTGGCATCGCTGTCCTTCAGGCTGTCGATGAGCTGCCAGGCCACATCGGGCACCTGCCGCACATAGCGCTGCATGCGGGCATCACTGTCTACGAGGCAAATCAGGGCTTTCGAGTCGTCTCGCTGCTTGATGGCATAGACCCTGCTGACGGCCTCGGCATTGGTGGCATCACAGCCGATGCCCCAAACGGTATCTGTGGGATAGAGTATCACCCCACCCTTGCGCAATACCTCAACGGCATTCTTGATATCTTGTTCGCGTGTCATAAATGCTTATCTCTTATTCACTTTTACTACTGGCCTGCCCTCTTCCTTCCATCCTACGATGCCTTCCCTGAGGTTGACGGCATGGTAGCCGGCAGACTTGAGGATGTTGGCGGCTGTCTTGCTGCGGAATCCGGTACGGCAGTAGACGGCCACCACTTTGTCTTTAGGCAGGCGTTTCAGGCACTGTTCACGGAAGTCACTGTCGTTGATGTTGATATGTATGGCTCCCTGAATACAGTCCTCTCCCAATTCTTCTTTCGTACGTACATCGAGGACCACCACCTTGGCGGTATCGGCAATCAGCTGGGAGAAGCGGTCGCTGCCCACAGTCTCGCTGATGCCTTCCTTTTCGTCTTGCTGTTGCGTCTTGGCATTCTGGCTGCACGAACAGACACCTATCAGAATGCACATAAATGTAAAAAACTGAATATAATACTTCATATCGATTACATTTTTCTCAAATCAAAGTGCAAAGATAGTACAAAATATTGAAACTAACAAGCAAAGCGCCAATTTTATTTTTTCCGGAAACAGAGCATTGTCATGTCATCGCTCGGGTCGGCACCATTGACATGAGCCTGCACATCAGCCACCAGCTGGTCTATCAGCTGACGTGCATGCAGGCTGCGGCGCTCGCGGATGAAGGCCAGCAAATGGTCGTCTCCATACTGTTCCTGCTGGCCATTCTCTGCCTCGTTCAGGCCGTCGGTGTAGACGAAGAACTGCTTGCCCGTGATATTATCAATAGACTCTCCTACATACTCCAGTCCTTCCCACAATCCCAACGGTGCGTTGCTCTGCATCTGCACATACTCGCCATCCAGGATGGGAGGGTTATGCCCCGCATTGCAGAAGTCGAGGTGTCCGGTATCGAGATTAAGCAGCCCGATGAACATCGTGACAAACATGCCGTTCTCGTTGTCCTGCACCAGCTCGTTGTTCATCGCACTGGCTATCTCGGCAGGCGAGAGGCGATACTTGCACAGTGTTCGGAACAGACGGGCCGACATAGCCATAAAGAGGGCTGCCGGCACTCCCTTGCCGCTGACATCGCCTACACAGAAGTATAGATTATCATCGAACTTCACAAAGTCATAGAGGTCGCCCCCCACCTCCTTGGCGGGTGTCATCGAGGCATAGATGTCGATGCGGCGGGTTTGCGGGAAGACGTGAGGCACCATAGCCATCTGTATCTCCCGTGCAATGCGGAGCTCACTCTCGATACGCTCCTTGACAGCCGTAGTCTCCTCCAGCTTGTCATAGGCCTCGCGCAACTTGCGGAGCTGCTGACGGCGATTGACGGCATAGATGGCTATGAAGATGAAGCCCAGGGAGGTCAAGCCCACCACAGCACCCCACTTCAACAGACGGGCACGTTCGGCATGCTCGCGTGCCATCAGCTGCGACTGAAACTCGCTCAGTTCGCGCTCCTTATTATTAGCCATCAGGCTGTCGTTCTCGCGACGGGCATCCATCTCCTCAAGGCGTGCACGCTGGTTTTCGAGAGCCATATTGAGGGCATACTCCTGAAGGCGTTTCTCCTCCAACTCGTGTGCAATGCGCTCCATCTCAAGCCGCTGGTTGGCCAGCCGCAGGTCTTTGGCCTCGTTCTCGACACGCGCCTTTTCGAGCCACATGCCCATATCCAGTGAGGTCTTCCTGATTTCGTCGTTATTGACGGAGTCGAAGAGGTGACGATATTTCAGGTAATAATCATAGGCATGCTTATAGTCGTGCTTGGCATAATAGAGTCGGGAATAATAGTTCAACTGTGTGGCCTTGCTCTCTTCCGGCAGCGAGTCGACCACCTGCTGGGCCTTCTTCAAGTCGCCGTGGAGGAGTGCTTTGTTAAAGTCGATGACATAGCCAAAGTTGTCATCGTGGCCCAACACCTTCTTCATCTGCTCGCGCTCGGCATAGGCCTTGTCCTGCACTTCCACAGGTGCATGCTCGTCATAGAGCACCATGCAGCGGTAGGACATTGCACTCAACTTATGGATGGGTCTCGATTGGGGATTTTTGAGCACGCGCTCTACATAATCCAACACCTGCTGCCGGTTTCCCCGGGCACGTTCCACTTTCGACAGGGCCAGATAGAGGGCGGCGCGGTTCTCGTCAGGATAATAGCGCTTGAGGATGTCGAGCGACTCGCCTAAGTGGCGGGCAGCCTCGTCAAAATGTGACAGGGCGGTATGAACCGTTCCCAACACATAGTTGGCGGCATAGATTCCATACAGATTATGCTCACCCTCTGCCTCCTTGAAGATTTGCCTGGCCATCTCGATGGCCTTACCGCGATGGATGTAGGAGGAGGTGTAGATGGCCTCGTTGCCATAAGCTTTGTAGTAGTCCATCGGCAGCTTGTTCTTCTTGGCAAAATCCTTCAGCAGGGAAATGGTGTGCAGAAACTCCTGAGTATTACGCTTGCTGTAATGATAATACATATCCTTCCGAAGCTGCTTTAGCTTCAGCGAGTCGGCATTTGTCATTGCCATCCCCGTCATGCCCGACATGAACAGCACAAGTGTAAGTATCAGCCGGCAAAAGATATGTATATGTAACACAGTACGCTTCAATGTTCAATGCTCAATGTTCAATGTTCAATGTTCAATGTTCAAAACTCGCTGGTAAAATGGAACTTGATATGCTTAAAGTCTTCCTGTGCCATAGTGAGCACATAGCCAGAGTCGGCCAGGAACACATCGCGGCCGTCCTTGTCCTTGGCCATATACTGATACTTGCGCTTCTTGAAGTTCTCAAGCTCCGCATCATCATCACTCTCTATCCAGCAGGCTTTATACAGGTGGACAGGCTCCCAGCGGCACTTGGCATTATACTCGTTCTCTAAACGATACTGGATGACCTCGAACTGCAGCTGACCTACGGTGCCAATAATCTTGCGGCCGTTGAACTGGTTGACAAACAGCTGGGCCACGCCCTCGTCCATCAGCTGGTCGATACCCTTCTGGAGCTGTTTCGATTTCATCGGGTCATCATTCTCGATATATTTGAACAACTCGGGCGAGAACGAAGGCAGCCCGCGGAAGTGCAGCTGCTCACCCTCGGTCAGCGTGTCACCAATCTTGAAGATGCCATTGTCAGGCAGTCCCACGATGTCACCCGGCCAAGCCTCGTCAATGGTCGACTTGCGCTGAGCCATAAACTGGGTGGGACTGGAGAAGCGGAGAGTCTTGCCCTGACGGACATGCAGATAGGGCTGGTTGCGCTGGAACTTACCCGAACACACCTTGCAGAAGGCGATACACGAGCGGTGGTTGGGGTCGATATTGGCCGTAATCTTGAAGATGAAGCCGGTAAACTTCGGCTCTTCGGGCTGCACCATGCGCTCCTCGGCCTTGGTAGGCTTCGGACTGGGGGCAATCTCTACAAAACAGTTGAGCAGCTCCTGCACACCGAAGTTGTTGAGGGCCGAACCGAAGAAGACGGGAGCCACCTCGGCCGATCGGTAGGTCTCCACATCGAACGGCGGATATACACCGTCCACCAGTTCCAGGTCTTCGCGCAGCTTCTCGGCATCCTGCTCGCCCACACGGGCATCGAGGTCGGGAGAATCGACCTCCACACTGACCTTCTCCGTCACGCGCTGCTTGTCGGGAGTGAAGAGGTCGAGCTTCTGCTCATAGATATTATAGACACCCTTGAACTTCGCACCCTGATTGATGGGCCATGACAGGGGACGCACCTTGATTTCCAGTTCCTTCTCCAACTCGTCTAACAGATCGAAGGGGTCGCGACCCTCGCGGTCCATCTTGTTGATGAAGATGATGACGGGGGTATTCCTCATGCGGCATACCGACATCAGTTTGCGGGTCTGGGTCTCCACACCCTTGGCTCCGTCTACCACGATAATGGCTGAGTCGACGGCTGTCAGTGTGCGATAGGTGTCCTCGGCAAAGTCCTGGTGACCAGGGGTATCGAGAATGTTCACCTTATATTCTATGTCGGAGCCCTCAGGGGTATAGTCGAACTCCATCACAGAGGTCGACACCGAGATACCACGCTGCTTCTCAATATCCATCCAGTCGGAGGTTGCAGTCTTCTTGATCTTATTATTCTTCACCGCACCAGCCACCTGTATCTGTCCGCCAAACAGGAGGAACTTCTCCGTCAGGGTGGTCTTACCAGCATCAGGATGCGAGATAATAGCAAAGGTTCTTCTACGTTCTATTTCTTGATTCACCACAATTATTTACTATTTACGATTTACTATTTTCGATTTACAATTTAGCAATACACTCGGCGAGGCTGTCTTCCCAATAGGGAACCTCGATGCCATAGGCTGTCTTCAACTTGGTCTTGTCGAGCACACTATAGTGAGGGCGATGTGCAGGAGTGGGATATTCCGAGGTGTGCAGCGGACGCACATGACAGGTGGTGATACCCGCCAGGCGATGGATGGCTTTAGTAAAGTCGTACCACGAGATGACACCTTCGTTGGAGAAGTGGAAGACTCCGGGCTGGATGCCCTTCTCGATAGCCGTCATGATGACACGTGCCAGATCGCGGGCATAGGTGGGTGTTCCTATCTGGTCGAAGATGACACCCAACTCGCTCTTCTCCTTGCCCAGACGAATCATCGTCTTCACAAAGTTGTTGCCGAAGGTGGAGTAAAGCCAAGCCGTACGGATAATCATCGAGCGCTTGCAGAACTTGGACACCCCTAACTCGCCAGCGAGCTTCGTAGAACCGTAGACACTGTCCGGACAGGGGGTGTCGGTCTCAACATAAGGCTTGAAGCTCTTGCCGTTAAACACATAGTCTGTGGATATCTGCACCAGCCATCCTCCACGCTTCTCAACGGCCGAAGCCAAGTAGGAGGGGGCTACGGTGTTGAGTGTTGTGCAGAGCTCTTTGTTTTCCTCGGCCTTGTCGACTGCCGTATAGGCGGCACAGTTGACAATACCGTCAATCTGGTGCTGGGCCACAAACTGCTCGACATGCAGCTGACTGGTGATGTCGAGCTCCTGGACATCGGTATTAAACCACTGATGCTGGGGATACTCACGCTCCAGCAACTGCATCTCGTTTCCCAATTGGCCGTTACAGCCTGTTATCAGTATATTCACCTTGTTATTTACTATTTTCGATTTACGATTTACGATTTATTCAAACTCCAGCGGCTCTTGCTTATCCTTCAGATAATAGTCGTTGAGCATACCGATAAAGGTAGAAATCTCCTTGACGGCATGCTGGGTATTGGTGGTGATCTCCTTCTTCTGCAAGCGGAGCAGCATCACACCATAGAGCGAGTTGAAGCAGGTCTCAATCTCGTTCTCCTCCTTATTGGCTCCGTGGTTGCGCAACTCCACAATGTAGGGCAGCACCTTGTAGTATTCGGCATTGTAGAAGGGGAACTTAGGCGAGGACAGCAGCTGGGCATGCAACTCCTGCAGTTGCTGCATCACCACCTTGTTGATTTGCAGATGGCCACGCTCACGACAGCCTTCCGAGTTCATCATACGAATGAGGTTTCCAAACCAGTCGGTCTCCTCTTCCTTTTGCTCTTCGGTATAGTCGAAGCGGGCAATATACTCCTTGCGGATTCTCGACAGCGAACAGTCGAAAGCCCGTATCGTATCCTCCACCTGCCACATATAAAGCAGGTATTCGGCTATATTCTTCTTACGTAATTCCTGTGCTATAAACACCTTTGTTATTTACTATTTAACGATTTACAATTTACGATTTATCTATTACCAGCGGATAAGGTTGGTCGTTGTACCAAGCAGCATGATGATGGAACCCACAATCACAGCCACACCGATAATCTGGTTGATGATACGGATGCCAAACTCGTCGAACTTGGTGCGTATCTTGTCTATCAGCCAAGTCAGCCCCCACCACCACAGCAGTGCTCCGCCGACAATGCTGGCAAAGCCTACCAACATCTCAAACGGATGGTTGGGCAGCACAAAGGCAAACTGAGCATACATGGCCAGAAACAGGAAGATAATCAGCGGATTGGAGAATGTCACCAGGAAGGCCGTCCAAGTGTTATACCATAATGTTCCTTTATGGAGGCCCGACATGTGCATCTTGCGCGTCGGGTCCGAACGGTAGGTGTATATTCCGAAGCAGAGCAGCAGCACCGAACCTACTATCTGCAGATAGAAGCGGTTCTGATCGTTGTTGACAAAGTCCATGACAAACGACATGCCAAAGCCCGAGATGGCAGCATAGATGATATCGCTCACGGCAGCGCCCACCCCAGTGGCCAGGCCATACCAACGCCCCTTGTTCAGCGTGCGCTGCACACAAAGGATACCTACTGGGCCCATCGGCGCAGAGGCAATCAGGCCTATCAACATCCCCTTGAAGATGAAATCTAATATATTTATAGGTACATGAAATGGCATATCGAGTGCAAAATTACAAAAATAATATGAAATACTTTAGTTTTTCCAAATATTTTTGTACCTTTGTCCGTTGAAACCCGAAAATATTCACAACTTAAAGCATAAAAGCAATATGAACGAACAACAAGGAATCAAGCCCTACGTAATCGGCTTAGACCTGGGAGGAACCAACTCTGTATTTGGAATCGTAGACGCTCGTGGAGACATAAAGGCTACTACTGCCATCAAAACCGGCGGATTCAGCAAGGTAGAGGACTATGTCGATGCCTGCATCAAGGCGTTGGAACCTATCATCGAGCAGGTTGGCGGCATTGAGAAAATCAAGGCTATGGGCATTGGTGCACCCAACGGGAACTACTACAAAGGCACCATCGAGTTTGCCCCCAACCTGCCTTGGGCACACGACGGCATCGTTCCGCTGGCACAGATGTTCAGCGACCGTCTGCAAGGCATCCCCGTAGCGCTCACCAACGATGCCAATGCCGCCGCCATCGGCGAGATGGTGTACGGAGTGGCACGAGGCATGAAGAACTTCATCGTGATCACCCTGGGCACAGGTGTTGGCTCGGGCATCGTTGTCAACGGGCAACTGCTCTACGGGCACGATGGCTTCGCAGGCGAACTGGGACACGTCACGATGGTGCGTGGGGCCGAGGGACGCGCCTGCGGATGCGGACGCACCGGCTGTCTGGAGGCTTACTGTTCGGCTACGGGCGTGGCCCGCACGGCCCGCGAGCTGCTGAGCAAGACCGAACGGCCCAGCATCCTGCGCGAGATGAACCCCGAGGAAATCACCTCACTGGATGTCTCGATAGCAGCAGGCAAGGGCGACGAGCTGGCCAAGGAAATCTATGAGTTCACCGGACGCATGCTCGGCGAGGCCTGTGCCGACTTTGCAGCCTTCTCCTCACCCGAGGCCTTCATCTTCTTCGGAGGAATGGTAAAGGCGGGTGATCTGATTATGAATCCCATCAAGAAAGCCTACGACGAGCACGTCCTGCCCATCTTCCGAGGCAAGGCGCAGTTCCTGGTCAGCGGACTCGACGGAGCGAGTGCCGCCGTGTTAGGAGCCTCAGCCATCGGCTGGGAAATCCAATAATCCAACAAACCAACAAACCACGAAGGAGGGGACTATCCCCCTCCTTTTTTCGTATTCTTTTACGCTTTAGCCAGAACGCATCCTAACACTTTCTCCACCGCACTCGAAAAATTGTCAGACCGCACTCTAAAAATATTTCCCCTGCACTCAAAAAAATAAAAGAGGTTGGTGCAGGACGCTACCAACCTCTACTCATACTGATAAGTCTTGTTGACAATGGCCACAAAGGGCTTATCGGGGGCAAATATAAATAATTCCTGTATAAAAAGCAAATTTTTCGGCTTTTTTTTATCAAAAAGGCAAAAAAAACAGCAAAAAGTTTGTGAGATAAAAGAAAATTAGTAATTTTGCAAGCGTAAATTAAAACAAAACTGGACGAAAAGATGATGACAAAGTTCAACAATTGGTGGTGGCGTTACTCGAGATTGAAATAGTCGCGGGGTACGAAGCCATTCCATTATGTTGTCAAAGAAAGATAAGCAGGCTCGTCGGTAACGCGACGGGCCTCTTTTCTTTTCAGGCAGCAAGCATTTCAACATCAAAATCGCAAATAGTAAATCGTAAATTGTTAAATAGTAAATAGTATATATGGATTATCAAGTAGACAAGAACGGTTATTATGGAGAATTCGGAGGAGCCTACATCCCAGAGATTCTCTATGCCACAGTAAAAAACTTGCAGGAGCAATACCTGCCCATTATCGAGACCGAAGAGTTCAAGCAGGAGTATCATGCCCTGTTGCGTGACTATGTAGGCCGCCCCAGCCCACTCTATTTTGCCCGCCGCATGAGCGAGAAGTATGGCTGCCGGCTGTATCTGAAGCGTGAGGACCTGAACCACACGGGTGCCCACAAGATTAACAACACCGTTGGCCAGATTCTGCTGGCCAAGAAGATGGGCAAGTCGCGCATCATTGCCGAGACGGGAGCCGGCCAGCACGGAGTGGCTACAGCCACCGTATGCGCACTGATGGGTATGCAGTGTGAAGTGTTCATGGGTGCTACCGATGTGGAGCGACAGCATACCAACGTGGAGCGTATGCGCATGTTAGGAGCTACGGTACATCCTGTCCGTACGGGCAACATGACACTGAGCGATGCCTGCTCGGAGGCCATTCGCGACTGGTGCTGCCACCCCGCAGACACCTTTTATATCGTGGGCTCTACCATGGGTCCGCATCCCTACCCCGACCTCGTGGCCCGCATGCAGAGCATCATCTCAGAGGAAATCAAGAGCCAGCTGCAGGAGAAGATTGGCCGTGACTATCCTGACTATCTGATGGCCTGCATCGGCGGAGGCTCGAATGCTGCCGGAACCATCTATCACTATATGGATGACGAACGGGTAAAAATCGTGCTGGCAGAGGCTGGCGGACACGGATGGGATACCGACTACACGGCAGCCACCATCCATCGCGGTACGGTGGGCATTCTGCATGGTGCCAAGATGCTCGTCATGCAGAATGAAGACGGCCAGATAGAAGAGGCTTTCACCATCTCGGCCGGTCTCGACTATCCCGGTGTCGGCCCCATGCACTGCAACATGGCCAAGCTGGGACGCACGAAGGTGCTGAGCATCAACGATGACGAAGCCATCCGTGCCGGATTCGAGCTGACACGCATGGAAGGCATCATTCCCGCCATTGAGTCGGCTCATGCCATTGCCGCTCTCTCCAAGATGACATTCCGTGCTGACGATGTGGTAGTGCTGACAGTCAGCGGACGCGGTGACAAAGATGTAGAAACGTATCTGAACAACAAAGAACAAGCAGGAGAATATGGAAACTTTTAACTATACCACTACCAGCCGCACCATACTGGCCGACCTCTATACGCCTGTAGGAGTATATATGCGACTGCGCGACCTCTATCCACAAAGTGCACTGATGGAGAGCAGCGACTATCACGACCAGAGCAACTCGCGTTCGTTCATCGGCATCCACCCCACAGCCAGTGTGGCTATTGCCCACGGCCATGCCTCGGTGACCTTCCCAGACGGCAAGACAGTCCGCCAAGAGCTCCATGCCAACTATGGCACGGCAGAAGCCATCCACTCGCTGATTGACCACATCCACGTGTCTGGTGACGATGCTGCCTACATCGGACTCTTCGGCTACACCTCGTTCAATGCCGTTCGCTATTTCGAGAATATCCCCGTGAAGGACGAGACTCAGGAGAAGAACGATGCCCCCGACCTGCTGTATATACTCTATAAGACGGTGATAGTATTCGACCATCACAACAACCAACTGAAGGTGGTGACAACAGGTGACGAGACTGATATAGACCACATCATGAAGGCCATGAACCGCAGCAGTGTTCCCGTCTACGACTTCCACTCTGTGGGAGAGGTACATTCCACACTCACCGACGAAGAGCACAAGGCCAACATCCGCCGGGGCATCCAGCACTGTCTGCGAGGCGATGTGTTCCAGATAGTACTCTCAAGGCGCTTCATCCAGCACTACGAAGGCGATGACTTTAAGCTGTATCGCGCCTTGCGCAGCATCAACCCGTCACCGTATCTGTTTTACTTCGACTTCGGAGGCTTCCGCATCTTTGGCTCATCTCCCGAGACCCACTGCCGCATCGAAGGCCAGCGGGCTTATATAGACCCTATCGCCGGCACTACGAAGCGCACGGGTGATGCCGAGGCCGACCGCAAAGGAGCCGAATTCCTGCGCAACGACCCCAAAGAGAATGCCGAGCACGTGATGCTGGTAGACCTGGCCCGCAACGACCTATCGCGCAACTGCCATGATGTCCGCGTAGACTATTATAAGGATATTCAGTACTACTCGCATGTCATCCATCTGGTATCGCGTGTCAGTGGCGAACTGGACAAGGATGCCGACCCCATCAAGGCTTTTATCGACACTTTCCCTGCCGGCACGCTCTCAGGAGCTCCAAAGGTTCGTGCCATGCAGCTCATCTCCGACTACGAGCCTCACAACCGCGGAGCCTATGGAGGATGCATCGGCATCATCGGGCTGGACGGTTCGCTCAACCAGGCCATTACCATCCGCACCTTCGTGTCGCGCAATGGCGAGCTGTGGTTTCAGGCCGGTGGCGGCATCGTGGCCAAGAGCAATGAGGAATATGAACTACAAGAGGTTAACAACAAACTCGGTGCGCTGCGCCGTGCCATTCTAACAGCAGAAAAAATATGAAAATAGTGATTATTGACAACTACGACTCGTTCACCTATAACCTGGCCCACCTGATGAAAGCCCTGGGTACAGAGGTGACCGTACTGCGCAACGACCAGTTTCGCCTCGAAGACCTTGAGGCCTACAGCAAGATTATTCTCTCGCCAGGTCCCGGCATTCCCTCAGAGGCCGGACTCCTGCTCGATGTCATCCGCACCTATGCCGACCGCAAGCCCATACTGGGTGTCTGTCTGGGACATCAGGCCATAGGCGAGGTGTTTGGCGGCAAGCTGGAGAATCTGAGCGATGTCTTCCACGGAGTAGCCACTGAAGGCACCCAGCTGGGGAATGATGCCCTGTTCTCGGGTCTACCCAGCCGCATCACGATGGGACGTTACCATTCGTGGGTGGTCAGCCGCGAGGGATTCCCAGACTGTCTGGAGATTACCGCCGTCAGTGACGAGGGACAGATTATGGCCCTCAAGCACAAGGAACTGAACATCCGAGGCATCCAGTTTCACCCGGAGAGCGTCTTGACCCCCGATGGAAAGAAGATGCTCCAGAACTGGCTCTTCCTATAATGAAGAAATGACTATCAGAACATCAAAAAAAAGAAAAATATGGCACAGACAATGAAGGACATCCTGAACAGGATGCTTAACCACGAGAGGCTCTCTCGTAACGAGATGAAACAGATATTGGTGGGCATCACCCAGAGTGAATACCCTAACGAACAGATCACCGCCCTGCTCACAGCCTTGCAGATGCGAGGTGTCACGGTGGACGAGCTGCTTGGATTCCGCGACGGAATATTAGAGACGGGTGTTCCTGTCCCCCTGCACTGCGAACGTTACATTGATGTGGTGGGCACGGGAGGCGACCGCAAGAACACCTTCAACATCTCCACCACCTCGTGCTTTGTGATCGCAGGTGCAGGCTACAAGGTGGCCAAGCACGGCAACTATGCTGCCACCTCTACCTCGGGAGCCTCGAATGTGATTGCCCAGCATGGTGTCAAGTTCACCGACAATATTGACCAGCTGAACCGCTGCATGGACGAGTGCGGCATTGTCTATCTGCACGCCCAGCTCTTTGCACGTGCCATGAAGTTTGTCGGCCCCATCCGCAAGGCACTCCAGTTCCCTACCATCTTCAATCTGTTAGGGCCGCTGGTCAACCCCAGCCAGCCCTCGTGCCAACTGCTTGGAGTGGCCAACCTCGACCAGATGCGCCTCTACCAGCAGGTGTACCAGCGACTGGGCATCGACTATGGCATTGTGAACAGCATCGACGGCTATGACGAGATTTCGCTGACGGGCGATTTCAAGGTGACCACCAACCACTACGAGCGCATCTTCTCGCCCGCCGACCTCGGATTCAAGGCTGCACAGCCGGAGGAACTGGTAGCGGGAGCCACCGAGCAGGAGGCGAAGGAGATTTTCGATGCCGTATTGGAAAACCGCGCACTGCCTGCACAGAAGAATATCGTGCTGGCCAATGCTGCCTTTGGCATCCAGGTGTTGGAACGTGGAGCCATCAGCATCGAAGAGTGTATTGCCAAAGCCCGCGAGTCTATCGATAACGGCAATGCCCTCCGCACCTTCCAGCGTTTTGTCGAACTTAACTCCTGACCCTCTATGCCCACAACAGACATCCTACACGACATTATCGCGCACAAGCACCAGGAGCTGGAGCAACTGAGGGCCAAGAAGCCGTCCCTGCGGCAGGCCCTGCTCGACAGTTCCACAGGCATCATTGCCGAGTTCAAGCGCCGATCGCCATCCAAGGGATGGATCAAAGAGGAGGGCCGCGCCGATGTCATACCGCTGTCGTATCAGCAAAACGGTGCTGCCGCACTAAGCATACTGACGGACGAGCATTACTTCGGAGGGCACGACGACTTCATCCGCACGGCACGACAGAGCGGTGTTACCCTACCCGTGCTCTACAAGAACTTCGTCATTGACGAGGCACAGCTCTATGCGGCTCTCTACTGCGGAGCCTCTGCCGTACTGCTCATTGCTGCCTGCCTGACCAAGGAGCAGTGTGCCTGTCTGATAGGCAAAGCCCACCAGCTCGGACTGGAGGTGCTGCTCGAAATGCACAGCGAAGAGGAACTGGAATACGCCCGTCTCGCTCCCGATCTCTGCGGTATCAACAACCGTAACCTCGGCTCGTTCCATACCGATGTGGAGAACTCGTTCCGGCTGGCCGACCAGCTGCGAACCATCTGTGGCCGGGCTATCGAGAATGGCGAGACCGTGCTGGTCAGTGAGAGCGGCATCAGCAACCCCGCTACGGTGGTGGCTCTCCGCAAGGCTGGATTCCGCGGTTTCCTCATCGGCGAGACCTTCATGAAGACACCCCGCCCTGGGGAGACATTGGCATCGTTCATCCGTGAGATCAATGAGTGTAAAGAAGCAACCAACGAATGAAGAATAACAATGATCATCAAGGTCTGTGGCATGCGCGAGCCTGACAACATTCGCGCCGTGGAAGCATTAGGCATCGACTGGATGGGATTCATCTTCTGGCCTAAATCGAGTCGCTACGTGAGCCAGTGCCCCAGCTATCTTCCCTCACAGTGCAAGCGCGTTGGGGTTTTTGTGGATGCTACCAAGGACGACATTCTGAACCATATAGAAGTCTATGGTCTGGACATCATCCAACTACATGGTCACGAGAGTCCAGAGTTTATTCACCGGCTCCGCCAGGATACTGGAAAGCAGCGCGCACTCTCCATCATCAAGGCCGTCAATATTGCCACCCGTGCCGATCTCGCAGTCACAGACGAATACAAGGGTGAAGCCGACTATTTCCTGTTCGACACCAAAGCACAAATGGTAGGCGGCAACGGCATCCAGTTCGACTGGTCGGTGCTGACGGCCTATCAAGGTCCTACCCCGTTTCTGCTGAGCGGCGGCATCGGTCCCGATGATGCAGCACACATCAAGGAGTTCCATCATCCCCAGTACATCGGCATCGATCTCAACTCGCGCTTCGAGCAGCAGCCCGCCCTAAAAGACATTAGAAAAATCAAACAATTCATCCAACAATTATGAATAACAAGATCAACACCCTCTTCGCCCAGCGAGGCGATAAGAAATTCCTCAGCCTCTACTTCTGCGCAGGATGTCCTACGCTCAACGGCACGGCCGATGTCATCCTCACCATGCAGCGGCGAGGCATCGACTTCATTGAAGTAGGCATTCCCTTTAGCGACCCCTTAGCCGACGGTCCCGTCATCCAGACCGCAGCCACTCAGGCTCTGAAAAACGGCATGAGCGTACACCTGCTTTTGCAACAGCTCAAAAGCATCAAAGAGCAAGTAAGCATTCCGCTTATCCTCATGGGCTACCTCAACCCCATCCTGCACTACGGCATCGAGCCATTCTGCCATGATGCGGCCGAGGCTGGTGTCTCCGGACTCATCATCCCCGACCTGCCCTTCGATGACTATCTCACACAGGTAAAGCCTGTAGCCGACCGCTACAACCTGCGCGTCATCATGCTCATCACACCTGAGACTTCCGAGGAGCGCATCCGTTTCATCGACCGTCACACCGATGGATTCATCTACATGGTGTCATCGGCTGCCATCACGGGAGCCCAGCGCTCGTTCGACGAGCAGAAGCAGGAGTATTTCCGACGCATTGACCAGATGCAGCTTCGTAATCCCCGCATGATTGGCTTCGGCATCTCCAATGCGCAGACCCTAAAGGCTGCACAGGACAATGCCGCCGGTGCCATCATCGGCTCTAAGTTTGTCACCCTGCTCAGCGAGTGTCAAGGCAATGCCGACCAAGCACTCGACTGCCTCTTTGATGCTTTGGCCCAATAAGCCGAGGCATCAAAGAGGCAGCCACAACATTTTTTCACTACAACCGGCAGCCGCTTATATCAGCGGCATGCCCATTCGCTTACATTCCTGGCGCATATCGTCTGGCCAGATAGAGGCCTGTATCTCGCCGATATGCCCTTTGTGCAGCAAAACCATACAGAGACGGCTCTGGCCGATGCCGCCGCCAATGCTCAACGGCAACTCGTCGTTTAAAAGTTTCTGATGGAAATAGAGTTGCTCGCGCTCTTCCTTACCCTCCAGCTTCAACTGCCGCAAGAGTGACTCCTTGTCTACGCGGATACCCATAGAAGAAAGCTCGAACGAACGACCCAACACAGGATACCAGATGAGGATGTCACCATTGAGTCCGGCCTTGCCGTTCTCGCCCATCGTCGACCAGTCATCATAGTCTGGAGCTCGGCCGTCATGCTTCTCGCCGTTCGACAGTTTGCCACCGATACCGATGATAAACACTGCACCATATTTCTCGCAGATAGCATCCTCGCGCTCCTTCGGTGTCTTGTCAGGATAGAGCTGCAACAAGTCCTCGGCATGGATAAAGGTAATCTTCTCTGGCAGGAAAGGCTTCAGCTGAGGATAAGTCTCACAAGTGAGATACTCCGTGCGGCGGATGGCAGCATAAATGCGCTCCACCACATCCTTCAGATAAGCCACCGTACGCTGCTCGCGTGTGATGACGGCCTCCCAGTCCCACTGGTCCACATACAACGAGTGCAGATTGTCCAACTCCTCGTCAGCACGAATAGCATTCATGTCCGTATAGATGCCATAGCCCGGCTCTATCTTGTATTCGGCCAGTGACAGCCGCTTCCACTTGGCCAGCGAATGCACCACCTCGGCACAAGCATCGCCCAAGTCTTTAATAGGGAAGGTCACCGCCCGCTCAACACCATTCAAATCGTCGTTGATGCCTAAGCCCTTCAATACAAACAACGGGGCTGTCACACGGCGCAGGCGTAGCTCCGTCGATATATTCTGTTGGAAAAACTCCTTAATCAGCTTGATACCCTGCTCTGTCTGTTTCATGTCGAGCAGAGGCTCGTAACCTTTGGGTTTAATCAGTTGACTCATCTGTATAACTTATCGTTTTGACTATTTACTTTTTTTATTTTCTATCTTCAATTTTTCAGATTGCGACTGCAAAGGTACTACTTTTATATTAAATTGCAAGCAAAAAGCCGATTATTTTTGCAAAATGACACCACTTTCTTGATTATTGCTAACATTTTGAACACAGTGCGCAAACATTAAAAGTATTTAATTCGCTCATCCGCACAATATTTTTTCCGTTTCATCTTTCTCTTTTCACTTTTTTATTGTACCTTTGCATCCGGTTTTCACCATCACGGTCCCGTAGCTTAGCTGAATAGAGCGTCAGATTCCGGTTCTGAAGGTCTTGGGTTTGAATCCCAACGGGATCACTTTACGAAAACAGCAAGCAATTGAATATCAACTACTTGCTGTTTTCTTTTGTTTCAAACGCACCACATTTGCACCACCAAATAAAGCATTCTGTCAAACGACATCTCCTTCTGCTGCCATGGGTATTTGCATGTCCTCGCCATGCTGCTGTGGATAGGCAGTAACACGGGCCTGATGATCCTGCAACCATATATGGTTCAACGTGAACGCAATCGACTCCAGCGTTTCTTCACGTCTCGACGGTTTCAACTCACACTCCCATACCGTGATGCAGTGCCACCCCATCTTAGCCAACTGGCGTTGTTCCTCCTTGTCGCGCTCCTTGTTACGCCGAATCTTGTTCACCCAGAACTCACGGTTGGTCTTCGGAATCTTGCAGCACTCAGAACTCTCGATGTTATCTTCCGTCTTACATCTTACATCATACATCACGTTGTGTCCATGCCAGAAGCACCCGTTCACGAAGATGCACGTCCTGTATTTCCTCAGCACCAAGTCAGGATGCCCAGGCAGCCGCTTATGGTTCAACCGATAGCGGAAACCTCTCTTCCACAAGCCTCGCCGCACAATCATCTCCGGCTTCGTATCCTTCGACTTGATAGCCGCCATATTCTTGTGCCGTTGTTCTGCCGAGAGTTTATCCATATTCCTATTCTGTGTCTTTAATCGAGCCTTCTCCTAATCTTTTTACAACTACTTCATCCGCAGGCAGCCAGTTGACGCTTTCCAGTTCTTCTTTCCGAAGCCACTTTGCAGCCTCGTGCTCCTTCAGTTCCAGATGCCCGCTCTCCACATGACAGAGGTAACAGTGCATAGTCAAGTGAAAGGCAGGGTAATCCCACTCCACCGTCTGCACCAGTCGTTCCACCCTGATTCGCGTCTCCAGCTCCTCCCATATTTCCCGCATCAGGGCCTCCTCAGGCGTCTCCCCCGGTTCCATCTTGCCCCCAGGAAACTCCCAGCCATCCTTAAAGTCTCCATATCCTCGCTGTGTAGCAAAGATACGCTCCTTCTCATCGTGTATAATCGCAGCTACTACTTCGATCTGTTTCATTTTAGAATCGCTACCAATTCCTCCATCGTGCAGCACACGCCGTCTATCTTTCGTTTCATGCCACAAAGATACACTTTTTTTCTCAAACTAAGCGACAAAACGAAAAATTTTGTGTCTTCGCAACTTTTTTACCTATGCCCTTCGAAGTCCTTGTCTTTGGCTTACAAGTTCCCTCCATACTTCAGCAGTTCGCTACCTTTCAGGAATATCGGCCTGCCCTCAGGGTATTTCTTCGTGAGTTCTCCGCTCCGTCGTATCTCAGAAGCATAATTGATGCGGTCAGCCGATATAATCCGTTCAATGTCAAACGTACCTAAATCTACCTCTTCGTCAAACAGATAGCAATAGTACCTGGCATGATGGGGATTGGGGTATCCTTCCTTCATTAAATCCTCCTTTGTCCTCACCTGATAGCCTTTCACACGATAGACCTTAAACACACCTTGATTCTCTTTGTTAAACTCGTACAAGAGCACGAACTTTGCTTGCCTATTGTGTGTACCTTTGATATTCAAGCCACCTTCGACATCTATGCCCAAACGCACATTGTAGGCATCGTCCACCTTGCCGCCTTCGCGTCCGAACATCCATTTTCTTTGCTCATCACGGAATCCGCCAACAAGGAACAAAGCATCAGGATAGTTCTGCACATAGTGACGGGTAAGCAGTTTCTGCGGCACACTGACACGAGGACGAGGCTGAACTACTGGCAACATGTCTCTTGGGTCGCTGCCTAAGGCACATGGCTCTACATAGAACGCCTGGTTCAGTTGGAACATCACCTGGTCATTCTCATTCCTGATGGTTGCTTTTAGTTCTTGCTCTTTTTGTTTGTCCTTTAACTCTATCTTGTCAGGGTCACGCAGGGCAACAGAGAAATACTGCTGACTACCACGACTACCAAAAGGCTGAAACACCTTACCCAATAAGGTCTGGAAGTTTTCCTTGATATAAGAACTCGGTTCTACATCCTCATGGGCCGTCATTGCATAGAATAGGAAATGTTTGCTCAGCATCTCCTGCATCTCCTTGCGGAATAGTGTTCTTGCTTTCTTGCGCCATGCTGCTTTCGATGATGCATTATTCCGTCCATACAAGGCTAACACAAATAGGAAGTTCACATCATAGTGAGCCAACATAAAGGTATCTCTGTCAAACAGCCGGTTCTCAAACTGCCTACTCAGATAATAAGGTGTTCGTTCACGGCTCAGGTGTATCTCCGGATTGGCATCCAGCGTGTTCTGCTGAGCAGAGATAAAGAAGTTCGGAATCACATTATATCCCTCCGTCACATCATCACGCAGCTTCTCATGACCTTTTTGTTCTGCTTCTGTCCAGTTATTAAATAGGTCCAGATTCCACTGTACCACATTTCTGGCATATGTAAACTGCTTGTAGACAGATTCATTTCCCAATTGGTTACCCCGCTTATAGTATTTAGAATCACCTATATAATAAATGTCCTCCTCGCTGTCATCGTTCACTAACTGCTGCCACTGGAACATGTGGTCCACGCGCTTACCGTCTTCCTGGTCCAACAAGTCCTTGGGCAGTTTCTGGTCACCCGCTATTAACTCGTCGATGATAGCTTCAAACACAATATGGAAACTCTTCACCAGCAGGTACTCCTTTTGTTCAACATTCAGACTAACTTGATAGGGCTTCTCGAAGAAGGCATAGCACAGTTCCCACAATTCCAACGACTTGTCCGAGAAGTACTTGTATTTTATTTGTCGTAGTCTCGTCTTCCCATATCCGTTCAAATAACGTTTAAATTTCGTTCCCTTTATCAGCGGGAAGTTCACGTTCATCTTAACAGGGAAGCCGTAAGCCTCGTACATATGCTGTAGGATGCTGTAGTATATCACCAACAGTTCCTCGTCGAAGTTCACCTGGCGCTTCTTGTTCACAGGATTCAGGTAAACTACATCCTTGCCGTTAACGAAAGCCGGTGAAGTGGCAATTGTACGTGTCCAGTTGATTTTGTTGAAACCCGCATGGAGGTTCTTCGTCACAAACATCACGAACTGCTGGTTGTCCTTGTTCCATTGCTGGAGAGCCAGCAGCACATCCAGAAATGTGTTCGCCTTTCTGCGCTTGGAGTGACCTAAGATAGGAGCCTGCTTATGCAACACGATAGAGGGTGGTCTTTTCCTGTTGCCCCAACGGTCATACTCATGCTCTTTAAACACGCAGATGGCCCGATATATCCATACCGACAAGTGATAGATAAACGCCCGTTCTGCCTCTGTCAGATACTTGCAGTGGTCAGCGTCTATCAAATCGTGAGGGTCTATATGTCCGAACACTAGTTCCTGTTCGCCCTTCTTCTCCAGCAGCACCTTGGGCAGGATAAACACGCAGTCGGGCAACTCAGGGTTAAAGTAATAGCCAACGTAACTCACCGACACCTTCTTCTCGGCATCGTGAACCTCCGTCAGGCCTTTCAGAACCTCGGACACCTTCTCGAAGTTATACCTGTATTCTTCGATGATAATCCTCATACTGTTTCTTGGGCCGCTACTTCCTCTGCTGTTCCTTCCGACTCTTGCGTATCCAGTCCTTCAGCTGGTTCTTTCTCTACGCCTAAAGCTGTCAGTAATTCTTTGATCATTGCATTGTTTACAGAGCCATCCATGAGATAGAACCTGCTGAATGGCAACTGAGCACCTGTCGTATCTCTGAAAATAGACTCACCCTCTTCATAGTCTTTGAAAACATCGTTCCACAGATAGAACAGCACCTTGCTCACAAATTTCTCTGCACTAATCTTCTTGTCGTCAGCCTTACAGAAGTAAAAGCCCAGTTGCTTGTCCTCAGAAGAAGTCGCCTTTAATACCCGTTCGTTCACAATCTCCAAGAAACTGCTCCAACTATAGTTCGTCTTTTCTACCGCAATACTCCATTGCTCTTTGCGTGTGTCAATGGGAATGTACTTCCACTCCCAACGGCGCTTGAATGCCGAGTCAATGGGGAACAGACTTTGGTCGCTGGTGTTCATTGTGGCCCAGATGTAAAGGTTATCTGGGAGTTTTAGAATCTCTCCGCTTGCAATCTCTGCTGATACATCTTTTCCTTCCGAATTAACAATTCCTGAAATACTTAACCCCAAGCTTCTAATATAGTCCTGAATATCTGAATCTGGAGATATTTCATAACGAGAGAAACCTTGTGGGTCTCTATCTAATAGTTGAAAAATGTCTCCAAATATCTGAGCACAGTTACCACGATTGATTTCTTCTATTATCAGATATACAGGATCTCCGGTTGCTTGATGCTTCCATGCCTCCAGATATGCTTTCAAGAAAGCTTGGGGAGTAAATTCATAAGTGATTTTATTTTCAACTATGTATCCATCTTCTTTAAGCCAATCAAAAATATTATACATACAAGTGGCTTCTGTGGTATAAGCACATCCAGTAAACCCTTTTGCATTTAGTTTGTCTGCCACCATTTGAGCATCCAACCCTAAATCTCTAATATCTTTTGTATGAACCAATGCTTCATAAAGATACCTTGCCTTATTCATCCTGTTGTACTTAGGGCTATTGCTGTCAAAGAAACTGCTCAAGAGCTGTGTTTCATTGATGCCATTTCCATTCAGCATGTTTTTCTTATGAGACTTAGGTTTATAGCATCCTACAAAGGTCGAATAGTCGCTGTCTGGATGAAAGGTTGTACGGAATACCAAATTCTTTTCGTCTGCCACCTTTACGTCCACATTATCCTTTATCTTATGACTTTTTCCTGTTCCAGGAGCACCATAGAAGATTTGCTGAAGGATTTTGGTATCCTCATTATCATTGTATGAAATATCTTTCTTTTTTCCATAAAGCGAATAGTAATCAGACTGTAAAATTAAGACATAGTCCGTTATATCCAATCCTGCATATAACGTTTGTACAAAGGGGCCTCTACTAATTTCACCAGGAGAAGCAACAACACTCGCTTTCTTGGCATCGATATTATTACTTAAAACATTTACTCCGATTTGATTCAGCTTTGTCTTTAAGTCGGACTCGGAATATAATGTGTTATCAAATAGAATTTCTTTGGACTCTATATTAAAACAGCCTGAAATTACACCAATAGGAATATTAAACTCATCAGAAAAGAGTTGGAATAGTTTTTCCTTGGTGATATCATCGTTAAATGCCTTTCTGCGATACGCCCAAACAATTATATCAAAAAGGTTCGGAGAGTATTTACCCTGATAGTTGAAGTAATGATCCCATTTGTTGGAGAATACAACATATAAGGTACGTCCACTTTCATATCTTTTCTTTGTTTGTGAAAGACTGAAGATGTTTTCAAGGAAATTTGAAACCATATCCATATCCACCTCGAATGGAACAGAGGGACAAATGCTACTTTTGCATCCTTTTAATATGGCTAAATATCCCCACGACTTGTTTGTCATGCAATCTTGAAATCCCTTATAGGCATTTACAACAGTTTCAATTGAAAAGTATTTCATCGCTATTTGTTTTTATCGTAAGTTCGAATCATTTCTTTCATTATAAGTTTGATAATGGGTACACTTACAGAATTACCCAATTGATGATATGCTTGGGCATCAGAGACCGGGAACTTGAAATCATCAGGGAATCCCTGTAGCCTTTGAGCCTCTAATACAGAAAGTTTTCTTCTTATATCCCAGAGTTTTGGCGTCCTATTAGCGATAATTGTTGAAGCATATGTATCAAGACATGAATAGAAGGCTTCTTGAATTTGTGTCTTGGCTACATCGCCAACATGAAAACGCAGAGATCCATCAGGTTTCTGAAAAGAGTATATACCATACTTGCCTTTTTTCGTATGGGGTTCGTATTTTGAATTATCATGTTTAACTCTATCACCAGGTTTTGCAACAGAGAAATGATAATCAATCCTATCTAACTCGAATTGAGGAAGTCTTAACGATGGGTTATTGTCATCCAAATCCACAATATCTCTTAAAGTAGGATGACCGCCAATAGGTTTTGGCCATGAGAAATCCATTTCTTTACGGAAGGCTACACAATACCATCGCTCCCTTTTTTGGGGTAGGCCATAATCAAGAGAAGAAAGAATAGTCCAATGGGGGAAGTACCCCAATTCTTCTAATTTCTCAAGTATAATGTTCAATGTCTTTCCTTTCTCATGAGATTTTAAACCTTTTACATTCTCTAAAAACACCATGGGCGGCTTATGATACTCAAGGATTCTGCAAATATCAAAGAACAATGTTCCTCTAATCTCATCGTTGAATCCTTGTTTTTCACCTGCATAACTGAATGGTTGGCATGGAAATCCAGCCGCAAGTATATCAAATGGAGGAATGTCTTTGGCGTCAATTTTCTTTATGTCACCTTCTGGAATTTCACCAAAATTTGCTTGATAAGTTTCTTGTGCGAACTTATCATTATCAGATGAGAACACACACATTACATTATTGTCTTCCATTGCAAGACGGAAACCGCCTATTCCACAAAACAGATCTATTCCCTTATATTTCTTCTTAGTCATTATTTTATCTTACAACCATGTCTTTATACAGATAATACAACTCATCCGCAACAATTCTATATTTAGTAGATTTCTTATTTACAAGACAATCTACGATTTCTTTACTCGTGTTGAACAACAATCGTTCTTTCAATATATAAAAATCGTTTATTGTTTCTTCTGAAAGCGTATTTGTGAGGCATTGAACAAGAGCGGTCTTAAAACATTCCACATCAAGAATTCCAGTCATTGAAATATCTAGTTTGTGGTATTGCTTTGTTCTCTCAATGTCTTCTTTGCTTGTTGGCAAGAAGCCAAAACCAATTGCATCGTTTAGTTTGAACTTATCAATAAACTGATTTGAGTTACATGCTAACAAGAACAACCGTTTGCCTTCCAATAAGGATATATTCTCTTTATTGAATAATTCCACATTGTCTAAAATACTTGCATAAAGACATGTACTCATTCCATGACCAAGAAAGAAAACGGTCTCAGCATCTTTGATCTCATCAAAAATGATTTCCATCGGATCATCGTCACCAGAGGTGTCATATCCAACTTCTACAGCACCAAAAGTAGCACTAACATGGTTGCACAGCGGACGAAGAAAGTCCGTTGTAGCATCTTGCGGATATATACAAACAGTCTTACCCATTGTTCACTTTTACAAGATACGCTATTGTTTGGGCAAGTACAGCCTCTATCCACTCGTCAGATCGGGCATCCGAATGACTATCTATCATTTCAGCAATTTCATTGAACGTCATCCCCTTGAACTCTGGGAAACAAGATTCAAATTTCATTTCGCCATTTGCCCGCAATAATGATGCTAGTCGATGTTCGACGGAATTACCTTTGTCTTTTTTCAAATAATCGATTAATATCTCCTGATAATCCGCTCTCTCAATACAATCAATAATCTGAGCTTTTATTAATTTATTGACACCCCCAACAAGTTCTTCTATCGAGGCTTTTTGGTATTCTTGGCCAACAACAGACGCAATGACCTTATTCCAATTACCAGAATAAACAAAGAAACTGACATTGTCGCGGATGTCATGTACCATGTGAACGGTGTCTAACCCCGTGAAATAGGGGCATTCCAAATCAAAATCGGATAATGCTATGTCAAGATGTTTTCCTTTAATCCTGGACTCAATTTCCGTTTTCAATTTTACTACGTCCAAATCTTCAGAATCATCTTTCTTAAACTCTGCTGCACCTGTACGAATAGCAATAAAGTCTAAATCGAAATCTTTTGAAAGTTTCGACCTTATGCCATTAATCACTGCACTTTGTGATTTGTCATCAATCACCAATATACATCTTTTCTGTTTCATAATCATTATTCAAATGTTAAACGGAAGGTTGCTCCGGTTTTAAAATGTAAACCATTGCCGAGAAATGTGATATCACCATTCAGATTCTCTCTCATGCGCTCCTTGATGGTACTCAATCCTATACCAGAACCTCCTCTGCGATTTGTAACCCCCTCTTCAAATATATTTTCAGGAGTAAATTCATTCAAGTCTACCCCAACACCATTATCTGTGAAATCGACAATATAAGTACGGCCATTCCGAGAGAAATCCAATCTTAATTCAGTTGCGCCTGCCTTCTCAGAATTACTTTTAAGATTGTCTAGCACAATAGACAAATCCAGTATGGAAATCTTTTTCTCCAACGACTCTGTAAGTTTTGAATGATACTGAACTTTAAATGATTTTTTGAAATTAGCAAGATACTCCTCCATGAAAGCCTGAATATCCACCAAACCCGTTTGTGCCAATAAAGCCAAGTCAGCTTTCGTAATCAGCTTTGACAATTTATTGATCTTGGTTATGTGGTATTCAAACTCATCCAAAGATGCCCTTAAATCATTTATATCATTATTAATCAATTGATTTTTAGCCGTTGAGACAACACCTAATGCATCATTTGAAGAAATCAAAATAACATGCATCAAGTCTTGCACTTCTTTTGTAGTATTCCTTGTCGCTGCTAAATACTTATTTTTCTGTATCTGGACATCACGTTCACGTTCAGCACGTTCCCTTTTCTTTTTTTCTTCTTCAGCTTTTTCTGTTGCCTCTGCCTCTTTGCGCTCAGCTTCTTTTTTCTGACGTTGCAAATCATCCATGTGTTTCTCAAACTCATGGATTTTATTCATTAAGAATGTGTCATTGGTTTTTTCTGCAAGTTTACGGACATCATCAAGCATCTGTGCTTGAATCACCTCTGTGTCAGTTGGGTCAGCAACAATATTTGCCAAATCCTCATTGTATTGGAGCACATTGATGGATTTGTCGTTGACAAGCGTTTTTATGAGTTGAAGAAAATCCACCTTACTACCGATATTGGAATATAGGTGTTTGGCCGTGTCGGAGTCTTTGTCAACCTCCTGAAGTTGTTCTCTCGCCTTTAGCGCAGAACTCTGATTGACAAAATAATCTTTTCTGAGGAACCCTTCCCCCCATAAAACACCAACCACATATCGTTCTAGCCGCCGGTGTATAAGGGTGAAATAGTTCATTAGTTGTTTCGAGGCTGCAGTTTTTATCAATCCACCGTCACGACTTGAAACCTCCTTGATTAAATCAGCATTGTCTGTTTCAACATCAACACGACCAAACAAGTCACGAGTTCCGAGGAAACGGTTATAACCCTGTTGCTGACGTTGGTTAAGTCCCCAACTATCATCGTTCCATTCACCATATGGTAAAATTCGGAATCCATTCCTAAAAAGGAAAACATTGCCATAACTGATAGGCTCAACTCCCATCTTAGAAGTAAAATTGTATTTGGCTGCTCGATTTAAGAAAAACAAGCTTACAGAAGCAGAAGATAATTCTGTATATTTTGTGTTAGGCTCTTCTATCTCATACATGTGAATACCACGGTCAGTTAGGAATGTATGAATCACTCCATTCTCAATACGACTCTCAATTTGAGTTGTTTTAAGCTTCAGGACGTCTGCAATAGAGTTTTCTATAATGCCATTGACAACGTCATGCTGTGATTCTGCCTTAGCATCATCTTGTTTCATCTTTGGAGCGGTAATCACAATCTGAAAATCGTCATCAGTTCCAGAAAATGGATTAATCATTTTCTCCAAAGACTTCCTTAGTCGCTTTATGTCTCCACGCAACCAATTATCATGAAGCCCCCTAAACTGTAAAATAGTTCCCGTTGTTGATGCATCAGGAAATTCAGGGATGTCATCTATCGTCTCATGTGGGATATCAATAGTATCAAATTCAACTTTCTTATTTATTTCGAAAGTTTGCCAGTCAACATCAAGAATTTCAGTTTTGTTTTCTGCACTACGGGTTTTCAACAGTAAGTTGCGTGCCAATCGATCACATGACATTCGTCCGATACCTTTTGCACCAGCATAATGACGTTTGAATTTACTCCGATATGAAAGATCTTCTGTTCCATCACTTTTGGCAGAATAGGCAACGAAAAGCCACTTGTTAATAAGGTCATCTTTTGACATACCTTTGCCATTGTCGGCTATGGCTAAATAGTCCTCATCAAAAGTTATTTCAACCTTAGAAGCATGTGCATCGTATGAATTCTTGACCAATTCCAAAATGGCGATATCGGGACTTGTAATCAAATCCCGACCAAGAATATTTTTCAATTCTGCGCTGACACGAAATTGCAAATTATCCTTCATACTGCAGCATCTGTTTTAATACATTTCCTGCCTGTTCAGCGAACAATGGAGGGATGGCGTTACCTACTTGGGAATAACGAGGCACCTCAATTTTACGCATTTTTCCACCAGTGGTATATTTCTTTTGTATCTCATACCAATCCGGGAAAGACTGGATACGTGCACATTCTCGAACTGTCATGATCCGAGGCTCAGAGTAGTGCAAATAGTCATCTGGCTGTCCAGTAATAGTTGGCGAAACTGTGTTTGGGTCTAAAACTGTTATGCCTCGTTGGTTAATCCCCCATCCCTCACGGGCTTTGCCATCAATACGTTTACCTCGTTCTGGATATTCAGCCAATAGACGTTTATAACAACTCAGCTTGTCTGCTGTATGATGTGCAAAACTATGGCTATTAGGAACATCGTGTGTCTCAGGATAGTCCCCACGCATTAATTTCTCATACGGAGTCAATTTGTGCTTGCCATATTTACCTGAATTAAATCCTTTGCGATCAGGGGTCGGCAGTTCTCCATTGCTATGAAGCAAATCTGATATAGCTTCTCGCAAGGTGACAGTAGTACTAAGCCTCCGTTCTGCTAAGAACGCATCACGATTCTTTTTAAGTAAATGTTCAAAATTATCTGGCGAGCAAAGATTGTCCTTAACGCCGACAAGTATGAAACGCTTACGGCGCTGCGGAACGCCATACTCTGAGAAATCAATCACATGAGGCTTGACTGCATACCCCAGTCCTTCAAGTGCTTTAATAACTATCTGCGAATAAGGCATCACACCCTCTTTCTTCCTCTTGTTAAATGCATAAGTAAAGCCTTTGACATTTTCAAAAAGAATCATTTTGGGCTGAACCAACTTAATAAACTTTATATAGGAAAACACTAACTGATTGCGGATATCGTCCTTTACCCGTTTGCCTGCCATCGAAAATCCTTGACACGGCGGTCCTCCCGCAACCAAATCCACCTTACCTTGTAGGGCTTCAAGCTGCTTTGAATAGTTCTTCAATATCTCATTGATGTCGTGGTTGGTTTGTGGCAACCACTTTGGCCAATCGAAGTGTTTTTTATTTTCTATCAGATTATGTTTCAGCGTTTCAAAGGCAAAAGCATTCTTTTCAATGGCAAACAATCCGTGCCACCCAGATTGATATAATCCGAGCGACAAGCCTCCTGCTCCAGCAAAGAGATCAATGACCGTATATTGCTTCACTTTATCCATAATCACAAATATTTATGCAAGAACTTCTTGTCGGCATCACCCTCTACTATTATCTGAAACCTCTTCATTACGCAAGCCCTCTAAGTTCAACATCATTTTCGCATGCTCCGCTCAGGCCTTCAAAAGTGTATTTGTAGGCTTGATGCCCTTTTATTGGAGTATTAGCGAGTGTATATAACCGCATCTCTTGTTGATACTCTGGATGTTCTTCCAGCATTTCATTCAAACGGCTTAGTGTTTCCTTACTATGAGTGGTAATGAACACCTGCTTGTTTGTAGTGGTTGCCAGCGCAAAGATGGCTTCCCACAGTTTCTTGTAGGCAGAATAGTGCAAGCCATTTTCAATCTCATCTATCAGAAGTATATTGTTCATGGGATTGGCAGATGCAGCCACAATGTTCAGATAGCGGCGAAGGCCATCACCTTGCATATTGACTGCCAACAACTGATCTATGCCTTCCAGACCTACGTAAGCAACATTATTCAGAATCTCCAATGTAGTGATGCGGCTATCGAAATGCTTCAATTGCTCAGTTACAGAATCTTTTAACCTGCGCTTTGCCAACTCAACCAAGTCATTGGCGGGATTACCAGCTGCCAAGTCTGAAGAGATAAAAGCCACACTGTTCTTTTCCAAATATCCCCCTGCCAGTTTCTTGCCGGATATCAATCCTTGTTGATTGACCGTCAAGCTGCACTCGTGAGTACTCTTTTCATGACCGGATTCAACATCGAAAAGCATCTTCAGTGTATTCAGGAAGGTCTTTGTTTCTGAGGTAGGTATCTGCCCGTTTTGCAAATCCAGTTGTGACTGCCCATCAAAGACATAGGTCAGAACTAACGACAAATGCCGTTTAGTGCTGTCAAACAATTCGGAAGACATCTCTGGCTTTACCTTTATGTCACAATTATGGAACATATAGCCCAAGTCTGCAAAACTGCTATAGTTGCGAGACCTGATAGAATTGATGGTCTGAGGAAGGTCTGGGTTGGACATCCCCATCATCAATAAAAGACACTCAAGTACCGAACTCTTACCTGAGCTATTCTGCCCTAAAAAGACATTGACACGCGAAAAATCGTCAATCTTCAGATGGTCGATGCCTCTGAAGTTCTTTATTTCAATATTCTTGAATCCATCCATAATGACCGGCTCTTATGCTTTCGTGTGATTATCTACTTGGTTGAGCAAATCGATGATCTGTCTTCTACTTTATTTAATTAAATTCGAATGCAAATATAATAAAAGATCGCAATATCACCAAATTTATTAGTAAATATTTATCTTTATGGCTATGTTTTCAATCACGGGATACGGGTAACATCATGGGCTACGAAACGTAATCTCGTGGGCAACGAAACGTAATGTCGTGGGCTGTGAGCCGTAATGCCGAGAAAAGGGGCACTACACCCCCCAATCGGCTGCAAGGCCTTTATACAAAGGAAAAGTGCCGGGGTGGGTGTTCAGCAAACACTCCCCCAACAGTACACCAACACTACACCAAAAGCCCTCCCCTTGAGATTGAAGAAATGGGGGGATTGAGATAATGAGTTTTTTTAATGGCGGGGGGAGTGTTGGGGGGAGTGTTGGGGTAGTGTTGGGGTAGTGTTGGGGTAGTGATGGGGGGAATGTTCTGCAAACACCCACCCCTCCAAACCTCCTTTGTATAAAGGGTTTTCTGCAAGATTTGGGGGAGTGTTCTAAAAACAAAAATTAAAAAAAGTCCGAAAAAGTTAGGCCATTTCCAAAAAATGTTGTACCTTTGCATCCGGTTTTCTGAAACAGGGGCGTAGCCCAGTTGGTTTAGAGCGCTGCAGTCACATTGCAGAGGTCATCGGTTCGAGCCCGATCGTCCCTACCCCCACATCAGAACAGAGGATGAGCGCCAGCGTGGTGCTCATCCTCTCTTTTTGTGTTATCCATCTCTT
Organism: Prevotella sp. UBA2456; assembly: GCA_002342415.1. Classification (GTDB taxonomy): domain Bacteria; phylum Bacteroidota; class Bacteroidia; order Bacteroidales; family Bacteroidaceae; genus Prevotella. The sequence goes on from DDPY01000015.1 coordinate 211,124, forward strand.
TTTACCTCATTCGCGGGGAAGCCCCCCGGCTTCGCTCCGCATTAGTCCTTGGATGCCTTGTCCGGGCGCTTGCCGTCGCGGTGTCCATGACGACCGTGCTTCTTCTTCCAGCTCTTATACTGGTCGTCGGTGAGTATCTGCTTCAGCTTCTTGTCGTACTCCTGGCGCTTGGCGTGGTGAGCCTTGAACTTCGCTTTCTGCTCGTCGGTCAGCTCGGGGCGCTCAGGGCGCTGGCCTTTCTTGAAGTCTTTCTGATCCCCCTGCTGGGTGGCTCCCGACTGTGCGTCGGGGCGTGGTCCGCGAGGACGGCGTGGAGCCTTCAGCACATCCTTGTACTCCTTGTTCAGTTCGAGCACCTTCGCCTTCTGCTCGTCGGTCAGCTTCAGGTCGTTGGCCATGCGGTCGGTCATCTCTTCAGCACTGGGCTCCTTGGGGGCCTTGCGTTCACTCTTTGCATCCTGTGCCATCACTGCTGTCATCGACAGGAGGGCAACCATTGTTAAAACAATCTTTTTCATTTCTTGTTAAATTTAAAAACTATTAGTAATTATGTTCTTGACTTTTGTCGGTTGTTTGACGTTGCAAAGGTAGGAAAAGTTTAACCGTCCGCAGCAAAAATTCTGCGAACGGTTAAATTTTTAGAGCGAAACGGGAGAGTTGATAGTTAAAGTTCTCGCTTTGAGAGTTTGGCTTCGCAATGAGAGTTGGGAGGATCAGAAGCGGATGAGCTCTGAACCCGTGACTCCCTGCTCCTTACCGTCTACCTGCACCACGCATATTCCCTGCAGCGGCTGGGCAATGTCGAGCGTATAGTCGGACTGTCCGGGCTGCAAGGTCTGTTCGGCCAGCAGGCGGCCCGCCACGGTATAGACGCGCACCCGGAAGGACTGCTGCGGAGCCGTATTGAACGAGAGTTGCACTGCGCCGCCCGCCTGCGGACGGATGGTGAGTGCCGAGGGCTGGTGGGTGCTGACATCGCGGATGGCCGTCTCGATGCCCAGCACCTTCAGCATGCCGGCATAGGCATCTATCAGTCCGTAGCCATAGGTATTGTTGGGGCTCTGCATGCCCTCCTCCACCTGGTGGCTCGTGGCCTTGACTATCTCCTTCACCTGATCGGGCGTCAGCGTGGGGTCGGCCTCGAGCCAGAGGGCTACGATGCCGGAGACACATGGACCGGCCATCGAGGTGCCGGAGAACGATACCCAGGGATATTGGCGGCCGTTGAAGGTGGTCTCCTTCACAAGCTCTGCCCCAAACGCGGCTTTGCAGTAGCTATTACCGGCAGCGATGATGTTCACACCTGGCGCCACGACATCGGGCTTGGTCAGTCCGTCGAGCGTCGGACCGACTGACGAGAAGGAGGCGATCTTACCCTCTACGGCACCTTCCTCCACCTTCGTCTCGCCTTTGATATTGACATACGAGCTACGTCCCACCAAGGCTCCCACGGTGAGCACTTCGGACAAACAGCCCGGAATGCTTAGGTTATGGCTGCGCTCTGCCGAGGCGAAACGGCTGTCGCCGGGCAATGCTGCCGGATTGACATTGTAGAAATAAACATACGGAGCACCATAGACCCGCACGGAGGCCTCGGCACCCTCGACACAGAGCAACGGAGTTTCGCTGATGCCATTCAGCTCCTTTTTTTCTGTGCGGACAAAGAGCGAATAGAAATTATCGCTGCGCTTCACGAAGACGTGGAATCCGTTGCGCTTGACGGTGTCGGCGGGCAGATTCTCGGAGTCGAAGACGATGGAGTCGCACTTGGTGATCACTTTCGCCTTCGCATCCTCCTTGGTGTAGAAGAACTTCATCTTAAAGGGCTTCTCCGGCTTTCCCGAGATGGCATATATCGTTTTCTCCACGCCCCGGGGCATGATGGCGGCACCGGCAGCTGCCATGCCTTCGGGCTTAGATATATAGGTTGGGTAGTCGTTGTTATTGCCTGCCGCCACGACGAGTATCTTGCCTGCTCCCTGCACGCCCTGCAGGGCCTCGCGGAAGAGCTCGGCATCGTTGGGTATGGCATGGAATCCGATGCTGTAGTTGATGACGCAGGGCTGCTTCTGCTGTTCGGCATAGTCGAAGATGTGCTTCATGCGGAGCACCTCTAAGGGCGCACCTTTATCGCTCTTTTCACTCATTGCCACGCGCGACGAGATGGGGAAGATGTCGGCATTGTAGGCGATGCCGCGATAGGGCGTATTGTATCCGCTGCCTGCCGCAATGCTGGCGCAGTGGGTGCCGTGCGTCTCGTTGATGTCGCCCGAGCGGGCCTTAGCCAGGATGTCCTTCTCGGTGGTGTATTCGCGGCCGAAGTGTGTGAGGGTGCCGGCCGTCTCGTCGGCGCTATAGTAGTCGTCGACGAAGCGCTTGATACGATACTTCGTTCCGTCGGCATTGTAGAAGGTGGGGTGCGACACGTCGATTCCGCCATCGATGATGCCCAGCAGCACGCCCTGGCCCGTAAAGGCTTTCGGCAGCGCAAGGCCCTCGTACACCGGCGTGCTCTTGACCCACTGCGGCGTGACATCGAGGAGATGCTGCCCGCCGGTATGCGTCTCGATGCGCACCACTCCCTCGTCGGCAGCCAGTTGCGGCAGTTGCCCGAGGGGGACGTTGGCGATATAGACGGCTCCGATGCGCGTCAGCGTCTCGCAGCCATACTGCGCGAGCAGGCTCTCGTCCATGCCCTCCTTCAGCTTTACAAACACGCAGACCTTGCCGTCCGTCGCGGCACGGTGGGCCACGCCCTGCGGACTGGCCAGCAGGTTCCTGATTTCATACGACAGCTTGTCGCCATCGGCGGCCTTCACTGTCAGATTGCCTGCCAGCAGTGCCGACAGCACAACAATACGTAGAATGTTTTTTTTCTTCATATTTAGTAACCATTAAACTTCTCTTCTCTCACCGCCGCAGCGCGATGTTATAGTTATAGTATTGCGGATTGGCCGTGATGTCGCGCACCACCTTGACGAAGGGCGGGAAGTTGACGCTCTCCTGCTGTGCCACGCCCTTGGTCTGCAGCACCACGAGATGGTCGACGGGCTCGTGGAAGGAGTCGATCTCGAAGTACTGTCCGCGCCAGATGAACGAGCGCCGCGTCTTGCGGATGGTGGCGCGATAGGGGTCGGCCTGCTGCAGGAGCGACTCATAGAGGGCGTTCGACACCTGGCGCTCGGTCTCGAGCACCTCGGTGGCCGAGATGCGCTTCTTGGTCTTGTGCACGTTCACCACTTCGCCCTGCCAGCTGCGGCGGCGCAGCCGTATCTCGCAGTCGGGGTCGGCCACGAGGTAGGTCTGCGTAATCTCGCTCTCTATGCACTCGGGCAGCTCGCCCGTAATCTCCACGATATACGTGCGCTCCTCCTCGATGGGCTGCGGGATGCCGAGCACGTTACTGATTTCCTTCAGCACGCGGTGAATCTTCGCGTCGAAGTCGTCGTGGTTGTTAATCACGCGCAGGTGGGGATGCCCCGTCCAGGCGCGGTTCACCTTCTTGTCCAGGTCGCGGGCTATCTGCAGCCCCTCCTCGTTGGCCTGCTCGTAGCGGTTGGCATTGGTGGCCAGCGTGTAGTACTGCTCGGCACCGTCGGCAGCCGAGACGAGGTGGAGCACGGCATCGTAGCGCTCGCGCAACTCATTGCTGCACGTGCCACAGCGGCCGGTGATGTCGGCCCACATCTCGGGCGAGATATAGGCCGAGATGTCCATCGTGCCGCGGTCGCAGACCACAAAGGTGGGCTTCTGGCAGGTCTCGGCCAGCCGCACAAAGCTGTCCTCCAGCGCCAGCTGCGTCTGGAGGATGGCCAGTTCGCCTTCGTAGTAGAGCCGCGGGTTGGGCGTCAGGTAGCTCCAGCCTCCCTGACTGTACATCGTGGGCACCTCGGGCACGGTGAAGACCTTGAATCCGAGGTTCGAGAAGTGTTCGGTGATGCGCACCAGCGCCGTAGTCTTGCCTGCACAGGGTCCGCCCGTCAGGACGATACGTTTTACGTTGCTCATATTCTGTGATTGATATTTCCCGCGGCAAAGGTACGAAAAGACAACGAGGATAGCAAATTTTTGTGCAGGCATTTTTGCACACGGAGCAGGCATTTTTGCACAAAACCGCCTTTTTTCGCGCTTTTTCTTGCATTTCGGCTTTTTATTTTGTATCTTTGCAGGGTCAACGACTGCCTTACGCTGGAAAGCGTGACGCTTAAGGAGTGACGAAGTGACGTAGTGGCGTCACTGATTGTTTACCACAATGGCAGTTGATATCCGATGACAGATGACAGTATGACAGTAAGATTCCAAAACTCCTCGCGTACCGCGCACGCGCGCGGTACGCGTATACTTTACAAACTATACCGTCATACTGTCATACTGTCATCATAAAAATATAGGTCCATTTTGAGTTAACTCAAACAATCAATCGAGTTAACTCAATCGATGATTTGAGTTAACTCAGATTTTCATACCCCTCTACAGCACTTACATTTGACTGTACAAACAAGGATTTGCACAAAAAGCGAAGAGGATGCGCCACCGGCAATGGGGCTCATCCTCTTCGAGGGGTTTAAAAGAATACGCCCGAAGATTACTCTTCTGATAAGAGATTGCAACGCCACACTCCTACTCTTCAGATAAGAGATTGCAACGCCACACTCTTAATCTTCAGATAAGAGAATCTTCATCATCTCTACGGCAGCCTTGGCCACCGAGGTGCCAGGGCCGAAGATGGCGGCAACGCCAGCCTTGTAGAGGAAGTCGTAGTCCTGGGCGGGGATGACACCGCCGGCAATGACCATGATGTCCTCGCGGCCGAGCTTCTTCAGCTCCTCGATGAGCTGCGGGATGAGCGTCTTGTGACCGGCGGCCAAGCTGGAGGCACCAACCACGTGCACGTCGTTCTCTACAGCCTCGCGGGCAGCCTCGGCGGGTGTCTGGAACAGCGGTCCCATATCCACGTCGAATCCACAGTCTGCGTAGCCAGTAGCCACTACCTTTGCACCACGGTCGTGACCGTCCTGACCCATCTTGGCAATGAAGATACGCGGACGGCGACCCTCCTTCTTCGCGAACTCGTCGGTCAGCTTGCAAGCCAACTCGAAGTCGCTGTCGTTCTTTGATTCTGAACTATACACGCCTGAAATTGTTCTGATTACTGCTTTATAACGGCCTACGATTTCCTCGCAAGCATCCGAAATCTCACCAAGGGTACAACGCAGCTGGGCGGCCTTGACAGCCAGGTCGAGCAGGTTGTTCTCCGACTTGCGGCCCTCCTGGAAGTCACGCACGCAATCCGTGATAGCTTTCAGGGCTGCCTGACAAGCGGCCTCGTCGCGCTTCGAGCGAACCTCCTTCAGGCTCTCCTCCTGCTGCTTGCGCACAGCGGTATTATCGACCTCGAGGATGTCGATGGGGTCTTCGTGCTCCAGACGGTACTTGTTGGTGCCGACGATGGTCTGCACGCCAGAGTCGATGCGGGCCTGCGTGCGGGCGGCAGCCTCCTCGATGCGCATCTTGGGCAGACCGGTCTCGATGGCCTTGGCCATACCGCCGAGCTTCTCAATCTCCTGGATGTGCTCCCATGCCTTGTGAACCAGCTCGTTGGTCAGCGTCTCCACGTAGTAAGAACCAGCCCAGGGGTCGATCTGCTTGCAGACCTTGGTCTCGTTCTGGATATAAATCTGCGTGTTGCGGGCAATACGAGCCGAGAAATCGGTAGGCAGGGCGATGGCCTCGTCGAGCGCATTGGTGTGCAGCGACTGGGTGTGACCCAGTACGGCAGCCATAGCCTCGATACAGGTACGGCCTACGTTATTGAAAGGATCCTGCTCGGTGAGCGACCAACCCGAAGTCTGCGAGTGGGTACGCAGCGCGAGCGACTTAGGATTCTTGGCGCCGAACGACTTCACAATCTTCGCCCACAGCAGACGACCGGCACGCATCTTGGCAATCTCCATGAAGTGGTTCATACCGATAGCCCAGAAGAAACTGAGACGCGGAGCGAAGGCATCGACGTCGATACCGGCGTTGACACCCGTGCGCAGATAGTCCATACCGTCGGCCAGGGTGTAGGCCA
>DDPY01000015.1:217226-242329 GCA_002342415.1 Prevotella sp. UBA2456
CCTGCATGTGATAACCCGAAATGGAAATCGAGTTGAACTTAGGCATCTTCTGAGAGGTATATTCGAAGATGTCAGCGATGATCTTCATCGAGAATGCGGGGGGATAGATATAGGTGTTGCGCACCATGAACTCCTTCAGGATGTCGTTCTGGATGGTTCCTGCCATCTCTTCCAACTTTGCCCCCTGCTCCAGACCGGCCACGATATAGAAGGCGAGGATAGGCAGCACGGCACCGTTCATGGTCATCGAGACCGACATCTTGTTCAAGGGAATACCCGAGAAGAGCACCTTCATGTTCTCTTCGTTACAGATAGACACGCCAGCCTTACCCACGTCGCCTACCACACGGGCATTGTCGGGGTCGTAACCACGGTGTGTGGGCAGGTCGAAGGCTACAGAAAGTCCCTTCTGACCAGAAGCCAGGTTGCGGCGATAGAATGCATTCGACTCCTCGGCGGTAGAGAATCCGGCATACTGGCGGATAGTCCACGGACGGAAGGGATACATCATCGAATACGGACCACGGAGATAGGGAGGAATACCGGCTGTGAAGTCGAGATGCTCCATATCTTCCAAATCTTCTTTTGTATATACAGGACGAACCTCGATATGCTCCGGCGTCTTCCAGTTAGCCTCGATATGGTTGTCCTTAATCCACTTGGCACCATCTTGAGCATGAATGCCAGCATAGATATCTATCTTACTAAAATCTTTTCTCATAACTTTAAATACCTAATTTAGCATTATACTCTTTGAGGGTTTCCAATACGTTGCAACGAACATGGATGAAGTTCTCGATGCCGGCAGCCTTCAGGTCGTCCATGCAGGCAGGAGCACCGGCTACAACGAACATCGCACGGCCATTCAAATACTTGAAGGCAGGGATGGCATACTCAGCATACTCGTCGTCGCTGGAGCAGATAACCACGATGTCGGCCTTAGCCTCGAGCGCAGCATCCACACCCTCCTCGACGGTCTTGAAGCCGAGGTTGTCGATGACCTTATATCCGGCACAGGCGAGGAAGTTGCAGGAGAACTGAGCACGAGCCTGACGCATGGCCAGATTGCCGATGGTCAGCATGAAGGCGGTAGGCACCTTCGTCTCTTCCGTATGGATGCGCAGGTCTTCGAAGTCGGCAGCCAGACGGGTGCTCTCCAGTTTCTTGAACGAAGCCTCGCACTGGTGCTCACCACCCTGATGGCAACCACAGCCGCAGCCGCTCTGTGCGCGCTTGCCCTCGCTCTTCTCGGTGAAGTTGGGGAACTGGTTGGTGCCGAGGATAAACTCCTTGCGCTTGGCGGCGTCGCCGTGACGCTTCACATTGGTAGCATTGATGTCGTCCTGCACGAGCCCCTTCTTGACAGCCTCGAGGAATCCGCCCTCTTCCTCCATCTTGAGGAAGATTTTCCAAGCCTCATGAGCCAGTGCATCCGTCAGGTGCTCGATATAGTAAGAACCGGCCGAGGGGTCGACGATACGGTCGAAATGGCTCTCCTCCTTAATCAGCAGCTGCTGGTTGCGGGCGATACGCTCCGAGAAGTCGGTAGCCTGCTCGTAAGGAGCATCGAACGGAGTCACCACCATCGAGTGAACGCCACCGAGGGCAGCCGACATGGCCTCCGTCTGCGAACGGAGCAGGTTGACATAGGAGTCGAAGACCGTCTGGTTATAGGTGGAAGTAGAGGCATTGATAATCATTTTGCAGGCACAGTCGCACTTCGGCTCATACTGCTTCACAATCTGTGCCCACAGCAGACGGGCGGCGCGGAACTTGGCAATCTCCATGAAGTAGTTCTCCGAGATGCCCATATAGAACTTGATGCTCTTGGCGGCAATATCCACATCGACACCGGCATCGACCAGCTGCTGCAAATATTCGTTACCCCAGCTGAGCGCATAGCCCAACTCCTGTACGATATAGGCACCGGCATTGTTGAGCGTGTCGGAGTGTACCATGACGCAACGCAGGTTGGGATAGTCCTTCAGCGTCTCCACCATCTTAGGCAACTGAGCCAGCATCGGCGTGGTGTCCTTGCCTTTCTGCAGCATCTTGTCGATGGGGTCGAAACCTACACCACCCACAATCTTCTCCTTGTCGTAGCCCATCTTCTCGAAATACTTCACGAGAATCTCAGCCAGCTCCACGGCATGACGGGGACAGGTGCGATAGCTGACCTCCACGATATCCAGACGGATATCCTTCAGCAGCGTCTCGATGAACTCAGGGCTCACCCTGTCACCGCCAAAGCGGAAGCCGACGGAGTCGACACCCTTGTTCAGGATGTCGAGCGCCTTCTTGTTGGCCTCTACGGGGTCATCAACTTTGATGTTCTGACGGACATACCATTCGTTCGAGTCCTTCTTGTTACCACGAACGAATGGGAACTCGCCCGGCAGGGCATCGGGTGTTTTCAGGTTCGCCAAGTCCTCTCGGCGATAGAAAGGCTGCACATTGAAGCCTTCGTTGGTTCTCCACACGAGTCGTTTCTGGAAGTCGGCACCCTTGAGGTCCACTTCAATCTTGTCCAACCACTCCTGAGTGGTAGGCGCCTGAAACTCGGTGAAGAGTTTTTCTTTGTTTGCCATAAGAATATAAAACGTTTTGTATTATTATATAAGTAAAGTATTTACTAGCCCACAAAGGTAATAACTTATTTTCGAACGGACGAACTTTTTAATATTTATTTCATCTTTATGCAACGCAGGCGGAATCACTCTTGGCTCGTTCTCCTATAAAGATAGGCAACCGCAGCCCCGGACAGATTGTGCCACACACTGAATATGGCACCAGGAATAGTGGCCAACGGATAGGCAGCAAAGTGAATGGTTGCCAGACTGCTTGCCAGTCCAGAATTCTGCATTCCCACCTCAATGGATATGGCACGAATCTTCGCATCCGAGAGCCCCAGCAGCCGACCTATCAGATAGCCCAGACTCAGTCCGCAGATGTTATGCAGCATCACCACCAGCACGATGATGAGTCCCCCCGCCAACAGTTTGTCGGCATTGGCCGCAATCACGATGGAAACGATGAAGGCGATGGCTACCGACGAGAAAGCCGGGAGATAGTCGGTGGCTTCCTCGGTGAACTTAGGCCAGAACCACTTTACCAGCAGTCCCAGCACGATAGGTACTATCACCACCCAGAGAATGCTCAAAAACATGCTTGCCACATCTACCTGAATACTTTTTCCTGCCAGCCCCCATGTCAGCAAAGGGGTAAGCAGCGGAGCCAGCAGTGTCGACACGCCCGTCATGCCTACAGACAGGGCCAAGTCACCCTTGGCCAGATAGGTGATCACGTTGGAGGCAGTACCTCCCGGACAGCAGCCCACCAGCACCACACCGAGCATCAACGCCTCGTCAAGCTGGAACAGCCGGGCCAATGCCCAAGCCAACAGCGGCATAATGGTAAACTGTGCCACACAACCGATTAACACGTCCTTTGGACGGCTGAACACAATGCGGAAGTCCCGCAGGTTTAGCGCCAGTCCCATACCAAACATCACCACTCCAAGCAAGTAGTTGATGGCAGTGGGGCGCACCAGTTGAAAGACACGGGGAAAGGCCAGCGCCAGCAGTGCGGCAGCAAGCACCAGCAGAGCCATATACTTAGAGATGTAGTTACATATTCTTTTCATCTTTACAACAAAAAATTATAAAAGCACATTCAACAATAACACTATAACAACAGATACACGATCGTACAGCAGATAACGGCCACTGGAAACAGTCCCAGCCGGAACCAAGCCGCAACGATGCCTGCAAGCAGGGCAAGAATTTACTGCTTACGGGCAGCAAAATTACACATTTTTCATCAGAAAACAACAAAAATAACAAACATTCACTTCTATAAAGCCCAAAAGTGTGTTTATTCGAGATTATCATAAACATTCCTAAATAATGAGGCCAATATTACGAAAAATCCGATAGAAATGAGTACCTTTGCTCGCCAATTTAATAAGATTTAGTGAAATGGACTATCTTCCTAACGACCCAGCGATATTAGTTTCGAGCGTCAACATGCTTTTGAGAGACGAAGAGTTTGACAGTCTCGAATCACTGTGCTATGCCTTTAGCAGAGATCCCAAGGAGATAAAGGATTACCTGCATGACAAAGGATTTGTCTGGAGTGAGCAACAGAAACAATTCAGACCGACAGGTTACGACGCATGATTACTAAGGACAGCATAGAGACTGCATATAGCTTTCTGCATCAGAAGCGCAATGTCTATATTCATTCTTCGCTTGACTGGCAGAAGGATGATATAGAGTATGCCATAGCTTCCTATGTTGATGACATGAGCCAAGAATTGTACGATACTATAGCCGATGGAAGGACAGACTTCCTCAGAGACCACAAAAGGTTTCAGGAGGACATAACACAGGCAGTTGAACGATTAGAAGAAATGCTGTCATGAACAACGGTGAAAGCTACAACATATTTGCTGTATTTGGGAAGCAGTACAGATAGGGCGTTCAGACCACCCCTAACCCCTCCTAACTTAGGAGGGGAATTAGATACTTTGCACGCCATCATTTATCCTGTGCCTACGGCAGTAATCATTTCCCCTCCTAAGTTAGGAGGGGTTAGGGGTGGTCTGAACAAACGCGAAGGGTAGAAAACTCAGTTAGGAATAAATCAGCGGGTTTCTAATCTATGTAAGCGGAGAGAACAGGATTCGAACCTGCGAACCGGTTTTGCCGGTTACACGCTTTCCAGGCGTGCCTCTTCAACCACTCGAGCACCTCTCCTTTTTCGTTTGCGGGTGCAAAGGTACTATTTTTAATTGAGAGTTGAGAGTTGAGTATAGATAGTTTTCTTGATTTTAACAATCTTTATCTTTTTAGTACACCAAAGACCCGGATGACATTGTCGCTGGTGATGCGGCCAATCTCTTCTTCGCTGACTTGATAGGCCTCGGCGAGACGGGTGATGACATGACGAATGTAGGCAGACTCGTTACGTTTTCCCCTCATCGGTACTGGTGCCATATAGGGAGCATCAGTCTCCAAAACGATACGATGGAGAGGCACACTGGCTGGCAGTACCTCGGGCAGATGGGACTTCTTAAAGGTTAGCACGCCCCCGATGCCCAGAACAAACTGGGGAAACTCCAGCAACTGGCGCGCCTCTTGCTCATTGCCCGTAAAACAATGGAATACCCCACCCGGCAGGTCGGCAGCATATTTCTTCAATATGGCAACGAGTTCGTTCTGCGCCTTGCGACAGTGTATCATCAGGGGCAACCGAGTCTCCACCGACCATTGCACCTGCCGTTCAAAGGCTTCCAGCTGCTCCTGCTCAAACTCGCGCGACCAATAGAAGTCCAGCCCGACCTCGCCAATAGCAATAGGAGCGACCTCTTCCCTCCCCTCCTTCATGGGACAAGAGAGCATCGGTCGTATGTAGTCTAAGACATCGCGCCAATCGCTTCGGACTTCCTCAGGATGGAGCCCAAGCATAGGATAACAATAGCCAGGATAACGACGGCATACATCCAGAACACTCTGACAGGAAGCAAGGTCGATGGCTGGCAGAAAGACAGCCGAACAGCCCGCCTCTCTGGCCCGTTGTACCACAAGTTCGCGGTCTTCATTAAATTCCTCGCCATCGAGGTGGCAGTGGGTATCGATATAGTTCACTTGACTGTATAGAGTTGAATGTGGTGCTATTTGTTGCGATGAAGCATGTCGTCCATATAGTCGCGGAGTGCCTGCTTGCTACTGTCAGGGACAGCCACTTCGTCGAGTGTCTGCCGTGCCTGGTCAAAGTAGTAATTGATTTTCTGTTCGCAGAGCTGGCGGATGCCAATCTCGTCGTACAGTTGGGTGACAGCCTTCACTTTCTCCTGCCTATCGAAGTCGACAGCTGTTATCCAACGCTCTAGTTCGGCTCGCTGACGGGCATTGGCAAGCTGGACAGCATTGATGAGCATATAGGTCTTTTTGTTTGATGTGATATCGCCACCAATCGTCTTGCCAAAGACCTTCGGATCACCATAGACATCGAGTAGGTCGTCCTGTAGCTGGAAGGCCAGTCCGAGTTGCTCGCCCACCTTGTAAAGTCGCTCTACATCCTCCTGTGGGGCATCGGCCAGGATGGCTCCCATCTTCAGTGCACAGGCCAGCAATACGGAAGTCTTCAGACGTATCATCTCGATATACTCGTCTTCAGTAACATCGTTCCGATTCTCAAAAGTCATGTCATACTCCTGTCCTTCGCCAATCTCGAGGGCTGTGACCGTAAAGAGGTCGAGCACCTCGCGCAACTTCTCCGCAGGGACCTGGGCCACGCGCTGATAGGCGAGCACCAGCATGGAGTCGCCCGAGAGAATAGCCTTGTTAGCATCCCAGCGACGGTGTACGGTGGCATGGCCGCGCCGCATGTCGGCATTGTCCATCAGGTCATCATGCAGGAGAGTATAGTTATGATAGGTCTCCAGTCCGATGGCTGGCATCAGGATGTCCTCGGGATGCTCTCGCCAGAGGTTATAGCTCAGCAGCATCAGCACGGGACGGATGCGCTTGCCTCCGAGGGAAAGCACATATTGCACGGGCTCATATAGCGAGAAGGGTTTGCGGTCGTAAGTCTGACCGGCAAGAAAGTCATTGACCTGCTGTAGGATGTCGTTGGCAGTTTTCATTTTTCTATTGTTTTTTATTATTATTCTTCAAGATACCAATACTACATTTTGAATACTATCGGGATACACACCTTGGTGCGACAAGGCTGGTCGTTCTGGATGCCGGGCTTCCAGTTGGGCATCATACGAAGCACTCGCATGGCCTCGCGGTCGCACTCGGCAGACAGCGACTTTGTGATGTTGATTCCCGTGATATGGCCGTCTTTCTCCACATAGAACACGGCTACCACCTTGCCTTGGATATTCCGCTGGCGGGCACTGTTCGGATAGCGTAGATGCTTAGTCAGCCACTTCATGAACTCAACAGCTCCCCCGGGGAACTGCGGCAAGTCCTCCACAACATGGAAGTTGAGCGGATTGTCAGGATCGACGCCCATGGGAGCAAGTGACTTGTCCTCATCGAGCGTTTCCTCGAGTTCCTTGAGTAGCGATTCGTCATCCGCGCCCTCCTGCTCATTTACTTCAGACGGTTCAGGCTGTTGCAGCTCGACATCATCGTCGACCACATGCAACTGTTCGGCCTTCTCTGCCTGCGGCTTTTCCTGCAGTTGGGCTACTGTCTCCACATTTGACATAGGCACCAGCTCGCTCTCGTGCACCAGTTCGTCAAGGTCGAGCGGGTCGACAGAGGCATCATCCGGCACAGAATTCCACTCCAGCGACACATAAAGCAATGCCAACACGAGTATCGTGCCCATCAGGAATCCTGTGGTCCGCCGTTGATCGATATCGGCACGTGCCGTCTTCTTCTGTTCCATAATCGGAGGGCAAAGGTACGAAGAAAAGTAAAAATGTAAAAAAGTAAATAGGTAAAAAAAGTAAAAAGCGGCAGAAATGATAATAATTTCATATTTTTGCCGTTTCAAAATAATAAAAACGAATAGTTTACACGTGATGACCATCACCAAAGGGAACTGGATAAAGCGCATGGCAATGGGGGGGATGCTTCTCAGCATCTTCGCTGTTTACCCCTTGTCCGCACAGGAGAGCCGCGAGGTTTACAGTTTCTTGCGCCTGCCTGTCAGTGCCCATGTGGCAGCCTTGGGCGGCGACAATATCACACTGAATGATGACGACCCGACCCTGATTTTCCACAACCCGGCACTCATCAACGACGTGTCGGACAAAAGCATCAACTTGAATTTCATGACCTATATGGAGGGAGCCAAGACGGCTTCGGCATCGTTTATCAAGGCCCTCAAGGAGCGCTCCACGTGGGGTGTCTCTGCACAGTATATGGATTACGGTTCGATGAAGGAGACGACGGTAGGGAATATCCAGACGGGCGACTTCTCGGCTCGCGACATCGCATTAGCCGGCACCTTTGCCTATATGCTGACCAACAGCCTGAGCGGAGGCATCACCGCCCGTTTCATCTCGTCGCACATCGGCAGCTACTCATCGGCCGCTGTGGCCATTGACTTAGGACTGAACTACATGGACGAAGATCGCGGATGGTCCCTGTCGGCTGTTGCGAAAAACTTAGGAGGACAAATCAAGGCTTACGACGAGGACTTTGAGCGCATTCCCCTCGACCTGCAGTTAGGTGTCAGCAAAAGACTTATCGGCTCTCCGCTACGCCTGTCGGCCACGCTGTCGAGGCTGAACAACTGGGATCAAGGCTTCATCAAGCATTTGGCTGTGGGTGCCGACCTATTGTTAGGCGAGAGCATCTACGTGGCTGCCGGATACAACTTCCGGCGCTCGAGCGAGATGAAAATCAGCAGCGGTGACGGTGACAGCAACCACGGTGCCGGTTTCAGCGTAGGAGCCGGACTGCAGCTGGAACGGTTCAAGCTGCAGGCTGCCTATGCCAAATATCATGTGTCAGCCTATTCCATATTAGTCAATGTCAGTTATTCACTATGAAGAAGATTACTATCGCTATCGACGGCCATTCATCGTGCGGAAAGAGCACAATGGCCAAGGACCTGGCCCGCGAGGTGGGCTATGTCTACGTAGATACAGGTGCCATGTATCGCTGTGTCACACTCTATGCCTTGCAGCATGGACTCTTTAAAGGCGACGAAATAGACGAGCAGGCATTGCGCCAGCAACTGCCACAGATACACATCTCATTCCTGTTTAATCCCAAGACCGGCCGCCCGGACACTTATCTGAACGGTGAACTCGTGGAACAGGCCATCCGCACGATGGAAGTCAGCAGCCACGTCAGTCCTGTTGCCACCCTTGGATTTGTGCGCGAGGCGATGGTAGCCCAGCAGCAACAGATGGGCAAGGACAAAGGTGTGGTGATGGACGGCCGCGACATCGGCACCGTAGTATTCCCCGATGCAGAACTCAAGATATTCGTTACGGCTTCAGCCGAAGTGCGTGCCCAGCGCCGCTATGACGAGTTGAAGGGCAAGGGTATGGAGGCTGACTATCAGGACATCCTGAAGAATGTTCAGGAGCGCGACTATATTGACTCACACCGCGAGATTTCCCCCCTGCGCAAAGCCGATGACGCCCTACTGCTCGACAATTCCAAAATGACTATTGCCCAGCAGAAGCAATGGCTACTGGAGCGCTTTAAAGAGGCCACCAAGGAGTAAGCCCAGAATGGTGCTACAGCCCGAGAATGGCATCCCGGCACTGCTCCATCAGCCATTTAGGTGTCGATGTAGCTCCACAGATACCAATCGTTTTGATGTTCTCAAGCCACAGGCGATTGATTTCCTCCGGACCCTCAATGAGATGAGTGTTCGGATTGACCCGTTTGCACTCGTTGAACAGCACCCGCCCATTGCTACTCTTCCGTCCACACACAAAGAGTATCAGGTCATGTCGCGTGGCGAAGGCTGAGATATTGGGCATGCGGTTAGCCACATTGCGGCAGATGGTGTCGAAGCTCCTGAAGGTGGCTGTGGGAGCGATATGCTGCTGAATATATTCAATGATGCGGTGGAATTCATCCACCGACTTGGTGGTCTGTGAGTATAGGTAAATATCGCGAGAGAAATCGAGTTTCTTCACCTCGTCAAAACTCTCGATGACTATGGCTGACGACTGAGTCTGGCCAACCAGTCCGAGAACCTCCGCATGACCCTTTTTGCCGAAGATGACAATCTGCGAGGCACTGGTATCCTGGAGATTGGCCAGCACATGCTCATACTGCTTCTTGATGCGCTTCTGCAGTTGCAGCACCACAGGACAGGTGGCATCAATAATCTCGATATGGTTCTGTCGCGCCAGATTGTAGGTCTCCGGAGGCTCACCATGTGCGCGCAGCAGCACCTTCACGCCATGCAGCTCGCGCATCTGCTGATGGTCAATGGTGATGAGTCCCATCTGGCGCAACCGCTCGCACTCCATACCATTATGTACGATGTCACCCAGGCAATAGAGCGTGTTACCCTTGGCCAGTTCCTCCTCTGCTTTCTGGATGGCAGTAGTCACACCAAAGCAGAAACCACTGCCACTGTCTATCTCGATGCAAAAATTATACGCTGACAATTTACTGTTATGTTTAAGAAGTAATCGTTTATTTTTTCAACTGTGCGAAATAGGCCTCCAACAGGTTCTGGGCTGCGACAAATGATGTCTGCTGACCAGCCAGCACGCTTTGTTCGGCCTGCTGCAACTGCTGCTGGATGAGCGGATTGTTGTAGAAGCTGAGCCGCAAGTGCTCATTGATACTCTCGTACATCCAGTATTTGGCCTGTTCGTTACGGCGGTAGCTGAAGTAGCCGTTTGCCTTCACGAAGTCGATATACTGATAGATCATATCCCACACCTCCTTGATGCCGATACCATAGAATCCGCTATAGCACAACACCTTGGGCAGCCAGCCGCTCTCGGGCATGGGGAAGAAATGGAGGGCATTGCGGAAGTTGGTGGCTGCCATCTGGCACTTGTCCACATTCTCGCCATCGCACTTGTTGATGACGATACCATCGCTGATTTCCATGATGCCGCGCTTGATGCCTTGCAACTCGTCGCCTGTACCTGCCAACTGGATGAGCAGGAAGAAGTCGACCATCGAGTGGCAGGCCGTTTCGCTCTGCCCCACACCTACCGTCTCTACAAAAATCTTATCGAAGCCTGCCGCCTCGCAGAGGATAATGGTCTCACGCGTCTTGCGTGCCACACCGCCCAGAGAGCCGGCTGTCGGACTTGGACGGATAAACGAGTCGGGATGGACGGAGAGTTTCTCCATTCGTGTCTTGTCTCCTAAAATAGAGCCTTTGGAACGTTCCGATGACGGGTCGATGGCCAGGACAGCCAGCTTGCCGCCTTTCTCCTTCAGCACATGGATGCCAAACTCATCAATACTGGTCGACTTGCCTGCACCCGGGACACCACTGATGCCCACACGGATGCTGTTGCCACTATAGGGCAGACACTTGTTGATGACTTCCTGCGCCTTGGCCTGATGATCGGGGTTGACACTCTCTACCAGCGTGACTGCCTGCGACAGCACGGTGACATCGCCTCGCACGATGCCCTCCACCATCTCGGCAGCAGAGAGTTCGCGCCGACGGAAGCGGCCTCGCTTCATATAGGGATTGATAATGGCAGGTTGCTCCACGCCGCTATTCACCTGCAGACCTGCATATTCTGAACTGTTTTCCGGATGTTCCATTTTCTGTTTTTTACCATTAAAAGTATGTATGCTATTGAGCCGTGATGTCGATGGTGACCTTGGCCTTAAGGGGATCGTTGGTAATCATCAATATACGGGGGCGGGTACGCACCTTCTTCAACTCGTTGCGCAGCGCCGTCACCTTCAACTTCGTGGTCTCGCCCGGACGCAGACGGCTCTTACCCAAGGAAATCTTCAGACCACGGGTGAACATCTGCAAGGAGGTGATGCGAAGCTCCGACCGTCCTGTATTCGTGACATCAATGGTTTCAGTCTTCTTCGACTTGCCTTCGAAAAGCATGTTTAGAGACTCCTTCGAGAGGCTGATGGCAGGAGGATTCTGCACATGGGCATTGAAGGGCGGAAGCAGCACGACAGAAAGCCCGATCTCATGGTCCTGACGCACCTTGTCCCCAGGATTGCCTGCCAGATAGACGGAGGTCTGTGTCAAACCAAAGTCACGCAATTTGGAAGAATTCAGCTGAATGATAATTTTGCCTTCCTGTCCGGGTTGCAACGCTTCTGGCACCGTCTTTGCCGAAAGGTAGGACGGCAGGTGCATGAGATTGGGATGATACACCCGCTTACCATTGTTATAGATGAGCAGTTCCTGCACCAGCTGGTCACCCTTGTTGGCATCGTCGAACTCCAGGTCATTGGTGTTCAGGCGAAGGTCGCCCATCTCTACCGGATAGTTGGCAGAGAGGTCGATATAATGTTCCAGCACCTGACCACGCATACAGATGTATATCGGCTCGGGGGATGCATTGGTCTTGATGGCAGCCTGCTTGTCGAAGTGTCCTAACTGCGCAGCATCGTAGGTCATCTTGATTTGAAAGCGGTCGCTGAGGTCGCCCTTGGGATAGTCTACTACCGTACAGCTACAGTCAGGCTGCACACGCTCGATACGTACCTTCCGGCTGCCTTTTACCCTGAACTCGAAGACGGCCGTAATAGGCTTCTTCCAACCTGTCCGACCCACATCGACGGTGGTCTTCTCAACAGTCAGTTTCTGCGCTGCCACCGATAGTGAAGTCAGCAGCAGCAAGGAGGATATCATTAGTTTCTTTCTCATACTTATTGAATGTTTATTGTCATAGACGGTGCGGTGGCCCGATATTCGGGAGCATAGGCACACTGAACGCTGCAGGTGCCGCTCTCGTACCGGCCGGCACGGTCGATATAGTATTCCGTTTCTATCACATGCTTACCCTTGGCCAACCCATCATAATAGTAATGAGTGGCACAGTCCTTTGGCGACACGTACGCACCCTGATGATAGCCCGAAAGCTGACGGACGGGTTCCATGCAGGCGGCCCGGCGGTCGACGACCTGCACGAAGTCAAGATCACGGCTGGTCTCGATGGTGATGCGCACCTTCACTCTGTCGCCTACGGCAAAACGGGTAGTCCCGGTAGTAACAGCCTTACCCGATGACGGCAACAGTTCGCGCTTGACACGGATGCCGCTTTGGGAGGCTGCTATGTCGGAAGTCTTCTGCAAGAACTGAGCATAGACAGCTCCCCAGGAGGTGCCTGTCGAAGTCTTCGTGGCCGAGAACACCTGCCCCTTGGGGTACTGGATGGCTGTCTTCACATAACCGAGTCCTGCTGTGGCTTGGGGGAGGTCTATGGGTGTACCGTCGATATCGAAAACCGTTTCCGGTTTGGAGGCATGAAGCGCTGGACGATGGAAGAGAAATGCCCAGATGGCATTCACGCTATTGATGGGCGTATCCCAAGCCTGGGTACGTTTCTCCTGCAAGAGCCAGCGGCGCATCTCGTCAACGGTCTCTGCATCCTGAGGCGTTACAGTCTGGATGGCCTCGATGGCCGCCACCTCCGTGGGAATCTTATAGTCGTACCATGAGTAGCCGGCTCGCTGCGTGTCGTAATAGCGTCCCATCTCCTCCGTATAGACACTGTATTCCTTCAGGCTCTTCACGTATTCAGCAGCCTTCTTCTGCTCACCGTGTCTGGAAAGGACAACAGCTGTGAGGGCTTTCTCGTAGATGGACTGCCGCTTGATGTCTTTCTTCAGCAGTTTGATCAGATAGTCGTTGACCGACTTCAACTCAGGTGTCAACTGACGTCCGTCCAAGGCACAAATGTATAGCCAGCGAAGGGCAGTAAACGAGGGGAATGCAGGCTTGACACCTTTCTTCTCCTGCTTCTTGAGTTCCTCCACTACGCTTACCATCTCCCTGCCAATATAGTCGAAGGCCTTGTCCTGCATCTGGCGGGTATCGCTCTGCCGGCCTGCCATCTGATTCAGGCGTACCAGCATCTCTTCGATGGCCACCGTCATATAAGTACTGCCCTGCATGCCGGGATGCCATGAGAAGGAGCCGTCACCATTCTGGAGTTTCTTCAGCTTCTCAACAGCCGTTGAAAGTCTGTTGCGTATACCGTTTTCGTCAAAGAAGTCGGCCAGACGCTGCTTCTGCTCCGTCTCACGGTCGGATGCTGCCACCCACGGAGTCTCTTCCAGCAGGAGGTCTTTCAGTTCCTGGTTCTTGGAGAGCTGAGAGTGGAGAGTGGAGAGTGGAGAGTTCTCGCGTTTCCACTGTTCGAACGTATTCTTCACCTGCGGGCTTTGGTCTAACAGTGTCTTGGCCAACAGATTACTGTAGTAGGATGCAGCCTGGTCGATAGCACTGTGCTCACAGGGCTGGCCCAGCGTGGGCAGCGACTGCACCATCAGCCATGCGGGGTTGTTAGTATATTCGATGGTCAGCTTCTGCTGCGTGGTGCCCTGAGGGAACAGCGGTGCGAGGTCGATGGTCTTCACTCCCGGCTCGTGCTGGGTGTAGGGAACTGTCTTGGTGACGTACTCTCTATCAGACAACACAGGCAGATAGTGCTGCTCGCCGTCCGAGAAGCCATCATCAGTGCCGGTTACTGCCGATGCGCCTATCTTGCAAATCAGCAGCGAGGGTTTCAGCACACCCGCGGGAATATGGAAAACCACCGATGTGGTCTTGCCTGCCTCTACCTCGAAAGGCTCTCTCACGGACAACAATTCTCCTACGGTCTCCGCATCTTCCAGCCGCAGACTGGCATCACCCTTCAGCGTGTGCTCACCGGTGTTGATGATGCGAGTGGAGATTTGCACCTCGTCGCCCACTCGGACAAAACGGGGCATGTTGGGCTGCACCATCAGCACCTTCTTAGCTACCACCTCGCCTTCCAACTTGCCATACAGCATGCTGGCAGTATTGGCAATGCCCATGAAGCGCCAGGTGGTCAGACTCTCGGGCAGGGTAAACTTCATCACCACCCTACCCTCTTGGTCGGTCTGCAGCTGGGGATAGCAGAAGGCTGTCTCCTGCAAGTTCTCGCGCAACTGAAGCGATTCTTCCTGCTGCGGCTCTTCGCCTCCATCACGGTTTCCGGCCATCCCGGCCTTTGCTGACTGGGCACTATAACCTACAGCCACTTCGTCGTTGGCAACGAGTGCCTCACTATCGAGGGCGTTGGCCTTGGCCTGCTTGCGCATGAGCATAGCAGACTCAGGAGCGGCTGCCATAGCAAATGCACCTATCCGCCCTCTAACCATCACTGGATGTCGGTAATAGGGATATACGCTGTCATCAAAACGGCTATAGTCCCAAGCGGGGATATTCAGCAGTTGATAGTTCTTGGCTCCCATCAGACCCACACCGCCCCAGTAGGGATACTGCCAGGTGGTAGAGGGGCGCACCAGATAGGAGCTGGGTGAGAAGTTCCACTGGTGCTCACGTATCTGGTCGAGACTCTTATCATAGAGCACTGCCATCAGCGATGCGTCAGCCGGCGTACCGTCAGGATTCTTGACGGTGAGCCGCCACTCTTCCTGCTGACCAGGGACGAGACGGTCGCGGAAGGTCTCCCACGACAGCCGTAGCTGCTTGTCGGGCATGGGACGGGTGATGGTCTGAGCGTGGTGGTAGCAACGTCCGTTCTTCACCCACGCATAGGTGAGCAGCAGTCCGTTGCCGTATTCTTCTTGATAGGTCAGCTTCCTGTTCAGCAACGAGGCGCTTTGCATCGTCACACCGCTCTCTATCACCTTTCCACCCGCATAGATGCCATAAACGATGTGCAGGTCGGGGTCTGACGAGCCAACTTGCAAGGTGACAGGTGAACCGTCGTTGGGGAACTGGGTGTCGGAGACATAGAACCAGTCGTGCGTCTGCGAGGCTGGCACCTTGTCGTCAAGGCTAAAGACCACAAACCGCATGTCGATGGTATCCTGCTCGCAGACAGCCTCCAGCCGATGCTCACCAGATGAACATGGAACATTGAGCATTGAACATTGAACATTGAACATGGAACAGGGAACATGGACGGGTGCCTCGTGCCAGGGGCCGTTGTCAATCCGATATTTTACGGTGCCCTCGATGGGCTGTCCGGCAGCGTTGCAGCGGGTGAAGGTGACCTCAGGCATCTGGTCGCGGCGCACCTGCTGGGGCAAGTTGCAGGTCAGGGCCGTAGGCTTGGTACCCAGCGGGAGCGACATCTGTCCGTGATGGGTCTCACCGCCTTGATCGGTCACATCTGCTTCTACGATGAAGTGATAATACATTCTGTGCTCCTTCGCTTCTTCAGGCAGCGCCATGGGCATCAAGGCTTCAAAGCGTCCCTCGTCATCGGTCATCGCATCGGCCTCATACAGCACAGCCTCCTGCAGACCTCGTCCAGCATAGCCCTCTTGCCAGTAGCGAGAATAGCTGAGCCACCAATAGGCCACTCGGCGCTTCACGGTGTAGTGAACCTTGGCTCCCTGCACAGGCACACCGGCATAGCTCAAGGCCTTGGCCTCGGCCCTGACGGTATCGCCCTGCTGGTACGGTTTCTTGTACTCTGCAAACTCCACCTGAAATGTTGGACGCTTATATTCCTCGACACTGAAGCCCACGCTGCCGCCGTTGGCACGGATGGTGAAGTGGCCGTTCAGCTGTCCGGTGGGCAGGGTAAACTGGCTGCTGCACTTGCCGTACTTGTCGGTGACCACTTGCTGTTCGGCCACTACCTCGTAGTTGGCATCGCGCAACTGCAGGGTCAGTTGTCTGCCCGCCACAGCCTCATTGTTGACGGGCGACCACTCTTTCCACACGATGGCAGTCACCTGTACTGTCTGTCCTGGGCGATAGATGCTGCGGTCGGTGAAGAGGTTGGTATGTTCGTCACCATACTTGCGCTCATAGTAACTATAGCGCCCATAGCTGTTGACCGACGGACAATAGTGGTCGTCGGATGTAAAAGCATAGACATCGGTGGGGCGTTGTTTGTCCGTCTTGACCAACAGCTCGCCCTGCTGGTTGCAGGCTTTCTCTTCGCTGCGGCTGGCCGTGTTCCACCCACGGCGGTAGTCCAATCGCAGACAGGCACCGGCGACGGGCTGTCCCGTCCGCGCATCGACCACTACATAGCGCATCACGTCCTGCGGCATGGCCTGCGACATGACGCGCAGCCCCGACACAAAGAGCAGGGCGCGCTGGGGAGCGATGACGGGCAGACTATGACACTCTATCAGATAGACACCGGGGGTGAGTCCGTCGAGCTGTACGGAGTCTTCAAACACCTCCCGTTCCGCATGCTTGCCAAAGGTGACAATGCGCTGATGACTCGGCAGTTCCGTCATCCCTTTCCGGATAGTGGCATAGTCTTTCGAGTCGTTGGGATTCAGCTGGGTGTCACCATGCAGACGGGTACGATAGACGCACACCGTCAGCGAGGAGATATTACGTAGGTGTTCCAGTTTAAGCATCTGCGGCGCGCCAGGCACCGCCACCTGCTCAGGGATGGCAACATGAAACTGTGGATTGGTAGCCACCATCCAGCAGTTCTGGCGCTTCTTGCTGATGACGGCAGCTTCGGGCAGGTCGCCGTAGAGCCTCATCAGCGAGTCCAGTTCCTCGAGGCTGTCTGCCGTGCGCAGTGCTAAGTGGCAGAGGGCGCGCCGGTTGCCCACCCGCGTATAATAATCCTGCAGCCACTGCCATTCGTCCAACTCACTCCCCACCACACTCAGCAGGTCGTCGCCGAACGCCTCGCTGTCCTTGCCCGTGATGACGAAGGGCTTATAGCCATCCGCCCTCACCTGCGCCAACACCTCAGGATGGGCCATCGCACGCTGGCGATAGTCCTTGCTGCGGGCTTCCGCATCGTCGGCTATCTGGCGGTTGCCGTCATAAATCTTGCTCAGCACCGTAGCATAGACGGCTCTTAAGGCTTCTTCCTGAATATGCCGGAACGACTGTTCCAGCCTCCCGACGGCCATAGGCAGGCTGTCGGGAGCCACCTCCGCCTGCAGCCGTGCATGCAGCAGCGTCGACTTGAGCAGTTGTCCGTAGGCACGTTCTTTCTGTGCCCGCGCCTCTATCTTTTGCAAGTGGCGAATGGCCGTCTGGGGCAAGTCCTTCTGCTGGGCCTCGTCCACCTGCTTCCACATTTGTTGATATGTCTGACCTTTCACTCCCATAGGTATAAGCAGCAGTGCTGCCATCAACAGGATCAGTTTACGTCTCATACGCATATCCTTACTATTTAGATATTGCTACAAAGGTACGACATAAAAATGACAAAGCGAGGAAGACATCCGAAATTTTAAATATTTTAGGTATTTTTACCCATTATGCACAGGAACCTTAGACTATAAAAAGCCTTTAAATAAAGTGGAAACACAGAATGCACTCGAAGTGGGCTATCGGCTCGCCGATACGGCGCAGCAAAGGTGGAAGGCTTTATTGTTTTCGTTCTAAACTATTTCCTATCCCGATACTCTTTGGGCGTAAAGCCCGTCTCGCGCTTAAAGAAGTTGTTGAAGGCGGGAGGGTTGGCAAAGTTCAGCCGTTCTGCAATCTCGTAGGTCAGCAGAGCGCTGGTGTGCAGAAGCACCTTGGCACGAAGCACGACAGCACGGTTGATCCAGTACATCGCACTGCGTCCGCTGGCCCGACTGATCACTGCCGAGAGATGGTGTGGCGTGATGTGGAGTAGGTCTGCATAAAAAGGAATGTTGCGCTCCCGTTCGCAATGGCGGCTTACCAGCGTCTTGAACTGCTGGAACAGCTCCTGGTGGCGGGAAACGGCTGACTTATCCACCGTACTGTCACGTGCTTGCTTGACGTACTGCACATCGGCCACCATCGCCCTGACCATCTGCAGTACAGCCTCGCGGCGGTAGGGCGTTTGCGAGGCAACGTCCCAAAGCAGATACATCATACGCAACAGCAATCCAAAATCCTTAGCAGGAGCACTGGTGACGACGCCCTCAGCGACATGAACGGCCTCTTTCATGGCGATGCCACATACCTCTACATCCTGCCCTATACGTTCAAACTCCAAGATGGCATCGGGCGTAGTGAGTATCACCATGCCTTTTTCAAAGTGATCATGTTCTAAGTCTAAATGTACATCGGCTTCACCGTTCATGAACAGCAATAAACGAGGTTCGGGCAACTGATAGACCTCACCCTCACGGAAGAACAACTTATCCGATGGTCGCCCATTGAGGATGATACTGATGTCATCATTGTTGAAAACATGACTCTCGGCTCCAGCCATCTTTTGCAGATCAACGGAGTCTATGGAGAAGTAGTTGATGTTCTTGCTGTCGCTCATAATTGCAGTTTTGTACGATTCGATTGCAAATTTAGCGGATTCTGCGGAGAATAACAAACAGAAGCAACGGAAATCGTACAAATTTATAATCTTTTCGTACAAGTTAGTAATCAATGTCTCACTATAAAGGTGTATATTTGCAACATGGAATTGTCCTATAAGTTAAGGGCTTAGATTATGAAGAGAAGGAAGTTCATTTTTATTTTTTGCTCCATCTGCTTGACCGCACAGGGGCAGACATTAGAGGAGTGCTGGCAGGCTGCGGAGAAGAATTATCCACTGATCCGACAGTATGGCCTCATTGAGAAGACCACAGCGCTGACAGTGGCCAACATCCAGAAGGGCTGGCTACCGCAAGTGTCGGCACAGGCACAGGCAACCTATCAGAGCGATGTAACGGCATGGCCCGACGAGATGAAGACCATGATGACGGGTATGGGCATCGACATGAAAGGATTGAAGAAAGACCAGTACCGCGTAGGAATCGACGTGCAGCAGACCGTCTACGACGGTGGTGCCATCAGCAGTCAGAAGCAGATAGCACGGAGCCAGGGCAAGGTGCAGGAAGCACAGACGGAAGTGAATCTGTATGCCGTGCGCCGCCGTGTGAACGAGCTGTATTTCTCGCTGCTCATGCTGGAAGAGCAGATGCTGCTGAACCGCGACCTGCAGGAACTGCTGGCTGGCAACGAACGGAAACTGCAGGCCATGGTGAAGGGCGGCACGGCGGCAGAGAGCGACTGGCAGAACGTCAGGGCAGAACGGCTGAACGTGGTTCAACAGGCTACCAGTCTTGCATCGCAGAAGCGGATGCTGACAGCCATGCTCTCAACCTTCTGCGGCATGGAGGTGAAAAGTGTGCAGAAACCAGAGGGTACTGCGACTCAGTTGCAGAATACGGGACAGAGGCCGGAGATGCGACTCTTCGATGCCCAGCTGCGATTGGCTGATGCACAGGAGAAAGGGCTCAATTCGGCACTGATGCCGCGGCTTGGCGTGTTTGCCCAGGGCTATTACGGCTATCCCGGCCTGAACATGTTCGAGGACATGATGCGCCACCGATGGAGTCTGAATGGCGTGATTGGTGCCCGTCTCACTTGGAATATCGGAGCACTCTATACGCGCAAGAACGACAAGGCAAAGCTGAAGTTGCAGCGCGAAGTAACGGAGTCGAACCGCGAGGTATTTCTCTTCAACAACCGTTTAGAGCAGATTCAGCAGCAGGAGGAGATAGTCCGCTACAGGAAACTGATGGCTGAAGACGAAGAAATCATCTCGCTGCGCTCGGCTGTGAGGAAGGCTGCCGAATCGAAACTCGCGCACGGCATCATCGACGTGAACGACCTGTTGCGCGAAATCAACCAGGAGAACGCTGCCCGTGTGCAACAGTCGATGCATGAGATAGAAATGCTGAAGGAGATATACGACAATAAATTCACGACAAATCAATAGTAGTATGAAAAAGATATATGTACTGGCAGGTACGGCACTGATGATGGCCGCCTGCGGAGGAAACGAGAAAGCGTATGATGCCACTGGCACGTTTGAGGCCACGGAAACCACCGTGTTTGCGGAGCAGAGCGGTGCCTTGCTGACGTTCAATGTCAACGAGGGCGACACCATCGGCCAAGACCAGGAGGTAGGACTGATAGACACCACTCAGACATGGTTGAAGATACAGCAGTTGGGAGCCACCAAGCAGGTGTATCAGAGCCAAAAGCCCGACATGGAACGGCAGATAGCCGCCACGCGCCAACAACTGGCAAAGGCTCAGCAGGACGAGCAGCGCTACCGCGAACTGGTGGCCGACGGTGCGGCTCCCTCGAAGATGCTCGACGATGCAACCAGTCAGGTAAAGGTGTTGCAGAAACAGTTAGATGCGCAAGTATCAACGCTCAATACTCAACTTTCAACGCTCAACTCTCAACTTTCGACAGCCGATGTACAGATAGAACAATTGCGCGACATGCTTCGCAAATGCCACATCACTGCACCCACCAAGGGTACCGTCTTGGAGAAATATGTGGAGCGTGGCGAGTTTGTGGCAACGGGCAAGCCGCTGTTCAAGGTGGCCGACACGCAGGACATGTATCTTCGTGCCTACGTCACCTCGGCTCAACTGCAAACTGTCAAGATAGGTCAGCAGGTGAAGGTGTTTGCCGACTATGGCGACCAACAGAAAAAGGAGTATGACGGCACGGTTGCATGGATTTCCTCGCGCTCGGAGTTCACCCCCAAGACCATCCTGACCGACGACGAGCGTGCCGATTTAGTATATGCCGTAAAAATAGCCATTAGAAACGATGGTTATATAAAAATAGGTATGTACGGGGAAGTAAAACTATGAATACTATAGAAGTAAATCACATTTCCAAGTCGTACGGCGAGGTAAAGGCGCTCGACGATGTGTCGTTCGCAGTCTCGAAGGGCGAGGTGTTCGGACTCATCGGTCCTGACGGCGCAGGCAAGACCTCGATGTTCCGCATACTCTGTTCGCTGCTATTGCCAGAGACGGGCACGGCATCGGTAGATGGCTTCGATGTCGTCCGCCAGATGCGCGAGGTGCGCTGCCGTGTAGGCTACATGCCGGGCAAGTTCTCGCTCTATCAGGATCTGACTGTCGAGGAGAATCTGAAGTTCTTCGCCACGCTGTTTGGCACGACCGTGGAGGCGGGCTACGACTCGATCAAGGCCATCTACTCGCAGATAGAACGGTTCCGCGACCGTAAAGCCGGTGCGCTGTCGGGCGGCATGAAACAGAAGTTAGCGCTCTCCTGTGCGTTGGTCCACTCGCCCAGCGTGCTCTTCCTCGACGAGCCCACCACGGGTGTCGATCCCGTGAGCCGCAAGGAGTTCTGGGAGATGCTTCTGACGCTGAAGGAACGAGGCATCACCATCGTGGCCTCCACGCCTTATCTCGACGAAGTGCGCTGCTGCGAGCGCGTGGCTTTTCTTGACCACGGACGGCTAAGGGGTGTCGGTGCGCCCGATGCCATCTTGGATGAGTTCAGGGATATCTTCAATCCGCCGGGCATAGAGAAGGTTGCGACTGAGTCGCAACAGACGGAGCAGGAGAACGTGATTGAGGTGGAGCACTTGGTGAAAGCCTTTGGCTCGTTCCACGCTGTCGATGACATCTCGTTCAGTGTCAGGCGTGGCGAGATTTTCGGTTTCCTTGGCGCCAATGGTGCCGGCAAGACCACCGCTATGCACATGCTGACGGGTCTGAACCAACCTACCAGCGGCACGGGCACCGTCTGTGGCTACGACATTCGCACCCAGCACGAACAGATTAAGAAGCATATCGGCTATATGTCGCAGAAGTTCTCGCTCTACGAAGACCTGACCGTCAGCGAGAACATCCGACTCTTTGCCGGCATCTATGGTATGAAGGACGACGAGATATGCAGGAAGACCGATGAATTGCTGCGCAAACTAAAATTCACTGAGCATAAAGACACCCTGGTCAAGAGTCTGCCGTTAGGATGGAAGCAGAAGTTGGCATTCTCCGTTTCGATATTCCACGAGCCAGGCGTGGTATTCCTCGACGAGCCGACGGGGGGTGTCGATCCTGCCACGCGCCGCCAGTTCTGGGAACTCATCTACGATGCAGCCCATCGCGGCATTACCGTCTTCGTCACCACCCACTACATGGACGAGGCCGAATACTGCGACCGCATCTCCATCATGGTGGACGGCAAGATCAGTGCACTCGGCACGCCCGACGAATTGAAAGAGCAATTCCATCAGCCCGATATGGACCACGTATTCACCTATCTGGCACGACAGGCCACCCGTTCAAGCGATTAAATTATGAAACAGTTTGTCAGTTTTGTCATCAAAGAAACCAAGCACATCCTGCGCGACAAGCGTACGATGCTGATACTCTTTGGTATGCCGGTAGTGATGATGCTCCTCTTCGGCTTTGCCATCACAACGGATGTAAAGAATGTGCGGACGGTGGTGGTCACGTCGCAGATGGACCCTCAGACGCAACAGGTCGTAGAACGGCTCTCGCAGTCGGAGTACTTCACCATCACCTCCACCGTCCATACGCCACAGGAAGCCGAGCGGCTTATCCGCAGTCAGCAGGCCGATTTGGCCGTAGTGTTCGCCAGTGACTTTGCCAGCAAGAAGAATGGCCTGCAACTGATAGTCGACGGCTCCGACCCCAACATGGCCCAGCAGTGGACCAACTATGCGCAGCAGACAATGTTCAATGTTCAATCTTCAATCTTCAATGATCAATCTTCAATGATCAATGTCAAGATGCTCTACAACCCCCAGATGAAGTCGGCCTACAACTTCGTGCCGGCCATCATGGGCATGCTGCTGATGCTCATCTGTGCCATGATGACTTCCATCTCTATTGTCCGCGAGAAGGAACGGGGCACGATGGAGGTGCTGCTCGTATCACCCGTGCGTCCGCTGATGGTGATTATCGCCAAGGCCGTGCCCTATCTGGTATTGGCTTTTGTGATTCTCATCGTCATCCTGCTCATGGCCCGCTATTTGCTGGGTGTGCCACTTGCCGGCTCCCTGTTCTGGATTGTTATGGTGAGCATCATCTACATCTTGTTGGCGCTCTCACTCGGACTGCTCATCTCCAACGTCGCCCAGACACAGCTCGTTGCCCTGCTCCTCTCGGCGATGGTGCTATTGATGCCTGTGGTCATGCTCTCGGGCATGATGTTCCCTGTGGAGTCGATGCCTGAGATTTTGCAGTGGATAGCCGCCGTCATACCACCCCGCTACTACATCGACGCCATGCGCAAGCTGATGATTATGGGTGTGGGTATCGGCGAAGTCATGAAGGAGGTCACCATCCTCGTCGCCATGACCGTCCTGCTGCTCACCATTGCCCTAAAGAAGTTTAATGTCAGGCTGGAGTAATGTTCATTATTTAATGTTCAATGTTCAATGTTCAATGTTCAATATTCAATGTTCAATGTCCAATGTTCAATATTCAATGTTCAATGTCCAATATGATAAGGTTTCTCATACAAAAAGAATTCCTGCAGATTCGCCGCAATGCCTTTCTGCCGCGACTCATCATCCTGTTTCCTATTGTGATTATGTGCGTCATGCCGTGGGTCATGAGCATGGAGGTGAAGAATATTGTGGTGGAGGTGGTAGACATCGACCATACCGTCGAGTCACAACGGCTGGTCAGCCAGATAGCGGCCAGCAACTATTTCATCTTCAACGGACAGAAGGCTACCTATGCAGAGGCCATGAAGGACATTGAGAAGGGTAGGGCCGACATCATCCTGGAGATTCGCGACGGCCAGTATCTCATTGCTGCCAATGCTGTCAATGGCACCAAGGGCTCGATGGGCTCGGCCTACCTCTCGCAGATTGTCAACTCTCATTGCAACGCCACACTCTCGAAGAGAGAACTCTCAACTCTCCCACGAGCTCCGCTCGCTTTGACCTTCAGGTCAAAGAACTTATACAACAAGCACCAGAACTACAAGCTCTACATGATTCCAGCCCTGCTGGCCATCGTGATGATGCTGATGACGGGATTCCTGCCCACGCTCAACATCGTGGGTGAGAAAGAGAGCGGCACCATCGAACAGATCAATGTCACACCTGTGTCAAAATGGGCCTTCATCCTCTCCAAACTCATTCCCTATTGGCTGATTGCCCTCTTCGTGGTCACCGTCTGCCTGCTGTTGGCCTGGCTCGTCTATGGCCTCACCCCTGCAGGGCCGATTTGGCTCATCTATGTGCTCGCTATGCTGTTGGCGCTGTTCTTTTCCTCGTTCGGACTTATCATCTCCAACTACAGCGACACCATGCAGCAGGCCATGTTCGTCATGTGGTTCTTCATCGTCTGCATCTTACTGCTCAGCGGACTCTTCACCCCTACGCGCTCCATGCCCGACTGGGCCTACCTGACCACCTACGTCAACCCCATGCACTACTTCATCGATGCCATCCGCACCGTCTTCATTCGTGGCGGCGGATTCCGCGAGGTGGCTCATCAGGTGCTGGCCCTCCTCGCCATCGGTCTGTTCATGGCCACCTGGGCCGTTCGGAGCTATAAGAAGAACAACTGAATTAGAGGATACTGCTCTCTTTCTTGTTTGATGTACCTCTTATGATAAGCTTAAAATGTACTTCTCGGCATTCAAGTGGAAGAGCTTTTCTTTTTCCTCTTCTGTCAGATCCAGCGTCTTCACGAACTTCATCATGTTTGCCAGACACTCGTAGGGATAGTCTGAGGCGAAGATTATGCTGTCGATGCCGAAGGCCT
>DDPY01000023.1 GCA_002342415.1 Prevotella sp. UBA2456
TATCAGGACTTACAGGCTCACATACGAAGTGATGTCTTTGGGCGTATTCCTCTTTAGCCTTCTGTTCTTCAGCTTTCACTCTTGCAGCCTCTGCATCCATCTCCTTGTGCAACTCTGCCCAGGTATTCTTTATCCTACTGGCAGTTAGTTGACGGCCTATCTCAGAGGCATTATATCGGGAGTTACCTCTCAGAATCCTATATCCTATCACTTGCCCGTTCTCGTTTCTTCGTAATTTTGTTGAATAACCATGTTTCTTCATTTCCAGTGAAAACACGTCCCAACCGAAACGATCCATTGACCTAAGAATGTCATAGATGGCATCCTTAATCTCTCGCTTGTGTTCCTCACAGATTTCCTTTGATTGTTTCCAACCCATGCTCTGGTTGATGCTGTTTGCGGCCATCGTTGCCTTCAATCCTATGAGATTGGTGTCATTGATTTTACCATCGACGGTGAAGCGAGACACCATAAAATGCAGATGTAGAATCCCACTCTTGGCATCATGGTGCAGCATGGCAATCCATTTGCTATGCGCCAAGTCCATCCGTTTCGACGACACTTTTCCATTCTTATCCCTAAACTCAATCTTATCCATTTCTTCAATGAATCGATGTGCAAACCACTTCCATTGCTCCAGTGTCCACCCTTTCGACTCTTCCTTAGTGGGCGACACCTCCATTGCTATCAAGTTTCTGGACACGGGCTTACCTTTGGCGATATAGTTCTCCCCGGCATACTTGAACTGCATCCAGATGTTGTCCAGGTCATCATCCGTCACGGCAGCGGTCATATCCCCCGCCATATTTTCACAGCAGACGAACTCTGCATCCCTTTTCAGTGTGGCATACGTCGTATAGGCGCTGCCGTGCGCCACGGCTCTTGCTCTTGCTATCATCGCTTACCCCCTTTCAATCCTTTTGTCGAGAAACTCAATCATCGGGAACAGTCTCTTCCACCACTGCTGAATCACGGGCATCGACCTGAGGAACTCCTTCCGTTCTTCACTCCCCATTTTGAGTCCCTTGATGTTGTTGATGAAGTTCACTATGTCCTTACGGGCAGCAAACAACTCGTCCCGGAACAATGAGTCAGGCATCTTAGGTTTATAGTCCATCAACACCTGTCTGCAATACTCACTGAAGTTCATCCGGCACTTCCTGGCATTGCCAGCAATGTACTTCTCTTCCTCGTCCGACAGTCTCAAAGCCCTCGGTTTCCTAACCGTCGATTTCTCCATTTCTGACTTGCGCGGTCTTCCCCTGCGCCTCATAATTCTCTTTTCGTTGGTGCTATCCTGCATAATTAAATACGATTAATGTTCAACATAAGAGGTGCGAGCCTGCGAGTACTCAGCCATCAACACTTGTCGCCGAGTGTTCAAGAGTTTCTCGTATCACGAAAAAACCTCTTGCTAACTTACGTCACGTTTTGGCACCTCAGACAACGCAAAGGTAGGGGAAATCATCCATACTGCCAAGAAAAAAATAGTACTATTTCCCAGCCATGCGTAACTTTTATTTATCTGTATTTCAATGAGATTTCATTCAGTTAGATTAGGTTAATACCCGCAAGAAAACCGATGACAAGTTTTCAGATAATCCATATGGATTACAAACCTCTTATTCCATCTATGGTGAGGGCATACAAGAAACTTTCGAACGTGAGACGAAGGCATTAATAGTTAGATGCTTTTCTTTCGTTGGAGAGCGTGGTGATTGTCACTTACAACGAAGAGGGTACAGTTCCTTTAGACAACCGTAAATAGATTGAGGTAATTCCTATTAGATGTGCAGAGCAGGGCGACTGTCAATAAAAG
Organism: Prevotella sp. UBA2456; assembly: GCA_002342415.1. Classification (GTDB taxonomy): domain Bacteria; phylum Bacteroidota; class Bacteroidia; order Bacteroidales; family Bacteroidaceae; genus Prevotella. The sequence continues at coordinate 1,820 of DDPY01000023.1, forward strand.
GAAATTCTTTTTCATAATCACTTTCTGTTATCCAATAGTTATGTGGCTACTAAATTAGCGGGCACCGTCAGTATAACCTTCGTCGCTGCCGCCAAAATCGGATTAGTCACTGGGACAGGTACTTGGGTATGATGACTGCTATGACCCAGGTGCCTGTCCCCATGACTAGTGGATGTTAATACTGTGGTTTGTTTTGTCTCTGCTTCATCTTGCGCCGCCGGTGTAGCCTGTGTCGCTGCCGCCGAAGATGAAGTCGTCCGCATCGTCGAGGTTCGAGTCAACGCTATTCACTCCATAGCTGTCAGCCAGCAGGTGCTGCTGGTGCTGGAGTAATACTACCCGCATGGCGGGCTTCTGATAATCTTTCTTGTTCATATTGCTAACAGTTTATTTAATTACAATCTTCTTACCATTATTTATATACACGCCTGCGCGTGAGGGCTTGCCCGTGAGGCGGCGACCGTCGAGGGAGTACCATGCATCCATGGAATTGTCAATTATCAATTGTCCATTGTCAATTGAAATGATGCCTGTGGTCTCGTCGCCGTCGCCGAAGTTCAGCACGAAACGGCGAGCCTGCTGAGGCAGGTCGCCGGCGGTGATGTCCTTCAGACGGAAGACGGCGCGGCAGGAGCCGACGGTCATGTCGGTCGAGGGATAGTAGAGCGTGTTGTCGGCACCGAGATAGAGCACGCTCTTGTCGCCTCCCGTCAGGCTGACGGGCGAGAAGAATCCGACGAAGTCCACGTAGTCGGTCTCGACGGGCGCAAGGATGTCGCTGATGGTGACGCCCGTGAACGAGGGATTCGTCCTGTTGCCACTACCTGAGGCCCACATGATGAGATAGGGCTTGCCCGCCTCGATGCTGGTGGCATCGATGAAGTTCAGCGTCAGCGTGCCTGTCGTGCTGTTGTATTCTGACGAGCTGAGGGTCTTCAGCGTGCAGGAGCCGAGATTCGTATATATGTCTTCCGCACTGATACTGAAGGGCAGGCAGAGCGTGTTCCACGAGCCGTCGGCATAGAGCGTGCGACCGCTGAGCATGAGCGTGTTCACGCGTCTGCCCCAATAGCTTTCCAAGGTTTCATCGTTGCTGGCATTATCCTGCAGCGCAAGACTGCTCACCGGCAGCAGATAGGTGTCGGTGAAGGTATAGGTGGCCCCGTTGTGGCTGTAGGTGCCTGTGGCGGTCTTGACCTCTCCGTCGGTGTTGTAGGTGATATTGCTGACTGTGACAGCCTCGCTGCTCAGTGCGCTGCATGTGATGGTGAGCGTGGCCGTGGCCGTGGCTTCGTCCCACGTCCATGTGGGCACGTAGCGGTAGCGATAACGGGAGTAGTAGTTCATGTCGGACGTGGGTGTTACGACCGCACCAGCTGTAGTCAGCGTCTCGCCATCCTTCATCTCTATGCCGTCGCCGTCGTTCCATGACGTAGTGTAGCCCATCAGCGTGAGACCCTCGGTGGCGCTGACGGCAGGGATGGTGAACGTCTGGCCTTTCACCACCTTCATCACCACGCGGTCGGCATAGCTCGTGCTGCCCGCTGCCGATGCACGTAACATCGTCACACTCCACATGTCATCGTTCTCGTTTTGATTCTTCCCACACGAGGTGCAGATGTTTTCCGCGTAGGCATGATTCTCCTGAAGCGTATAGGCGCAGTAGCGGCAGTGCTTGGTGTGCGTTTCGTTGTCGCTGGTATAACTGACAGCCTCTTTCTGGTCGCTGCCCACGGTGGGCGTCGTGTGCTGGCACGGCTCTATCTTCACGTAGTTGCGCCAGATGCAGGCACCCTCGCGCTCCACGGTAGTGAAGACACGCTCGATGTTGTCCTCGGCGTCGCCGCCCGTCACCATATAGTCATCGGGTATTGACAATGACCCACGATTCTCGCTTGCATCCTTGCTTTTCACGCCCTGACCGCAGCCGATGGCACTGCCACCCTTGTCATCACTCCCCGTGCAGTCGCCACCCGCTATGGCTATGACCGTGCCGCCAGTGATGGTGACGGTGCCGCCATGAGCGTCCTCGCCTCCACCGATGCCTGCACCGTAACTTGTTCCCTCGGCACGCACATAGCCGCCACTGATGGTAACGGCTTGGCACCAGCCGCTCTCGCCTCCGCCGATGCCGGCACCGTCAGTTCCGCCCTTGGCTGTAATGTTGCCACCAGAGATGTTGACGGTGCCGCCGGTGCAATTACAGCCGCCGCCGATGCCTGCGCCATAATCGCCGCCCGTGGCAGTGACCGTGCCGCCCTCAATGTTAACCTCGCCATCGTTTATCCGATGAACCCAACCACTTTCATACTTATTGCCTCCGCCGATGCCTGCACCGCGACGGCCTCCCTGTGCAGTAAGGTTTCCACCATAGATATGGCATTTGCCACCCCCGCCTCCATTGGCTGTTATGTCGGGAAGCCAGTTGTCTTTAGAAACTCCGCCGCCGCCACCGACACCCGCCGCCAGTTCGCCGCCCGTAGCAGTGACGGTACCGCCATAAAGGAAGAAATTGGCACCGTCAGAAAAAGAGTCTTCACCATCAGAAGACTGACCACCCGCACCGCCACCGATGCCTGCACCGCGAAGGCCACCCTGCGCCTTGATCGTGCCGCCAAAGACTGATATTGTACCTGCTTTGGTGGCCATCGATCCATAACACTTACCTGCACCGATACCGGCGCCATATTTGCCGCCTGTGACATCGAGATTGCCGCCGTGAATCTCAATAGTACCGCTGTGTTTACTAATTGAACTGCCAATGCCTGCAGTCTCTTCGTAGCTGTTGGTCACAATGAGTTTGCCCTCCTGGTCGCCATTGCTCTGGCTGTAGATGAACAGGTGGGCGTTGTTGTTGTCTTCTTCCACCTTCAGTCCGCCCGTGCAGGTCAGCGTGGCACCGTCGGCGAGGATGAGGTGTACGCGTCCGAAACAGTTCAGCGTAAGGTACGACACGTTGCCCTTCGCCACGTAGTAGTAGTCCTGGTCATCGCCGCCGCCCAAGCCCAGCCAGTCGTCGGAATGACTACCCGTCAGCACGGTGCAGTCCTTGGTAGTGGCGGTGGTGACCACCTGTTTGGTCGTGGCATCCCATGAGCGCACGTTGAACGTCACGCTCTCGGCCCATGCCCCCTGCACGACCGCGCACAGCAGGGCGACTGTCAATAAAAGGAAATTCTTTTTCATAATCACTTTCTGTTATCCAATAGTTATGTGGCTACTAAATTAGCGGGCATCGTCAGTATAACCTTCGTCACTGCCGCCGTAATCGAAGTAACCGCCACGAAGGGATTGCACTTCATTGCTGCCTCTGAGAAGGTGCTGCTGTTGCTGTAATAGCACGACGTGCATGGTGGGTTCTCGTATGTCTTCTTCATTGCTTTGTCCTCCTTACGTTATTTGATGATAATCTTTTTTCCGTTCACGATGTAGAGCCCCTTGGCGGTGGGCTTGCCCGTGAGGCGGCGACCGTCGAGGGAGTACCATGCATCCATGGAATTGTCAATTATCAATTGTCCATTGTCAATTGAAATGATGCCTGTGGTCTCGTCACCGTCGCCGAAGTTGAGCACGAAGCGGCGGGCAGCAGCCTGACCGGGAGCGGGCAGGTCGCCGGCAGTGATGCCGTTCAGATAGAACACGGCGCGGCAGGAGCCGACGGTCATCGCGGCCAGGGGATAGTAGAGCTTGTTGTCGGCACCGAGGTAGAGCACGGTCTTGTTGCCTGCCTCTAGCGTGAATGGCGAGAACCAGCCGGAGAAGTTCACGTAGCCGGTCGTGACGGGGCTTACGGTGCTGCTGATGGTGACATTCTGGAAAGTCGGGTCTTTGATGTTGTCGCTCGCGGTGGCCCACTTCACGATGTAGGGCTTGCCGGCCTCGATGCTGTTAGCGTCGGTGAAGTTCAGCGTCAGCGTGCCGTCGGAGAATGATGACGACGAGAGCGTCTTCACCGTGGCCCCTTCGAGCGGTGTGCCTGTGAAATCGCTGACTGCGAAGGGCAGGCAGAGCGTGTTCCACGAGCCGTCGCGATAGAGGGTGCGGTCGGCGAGGGTGACGTCAAATGATGTGCTCCTGTCTTCGATGAGGGCACTATTGTCGGCATCGTCGGCCAGTAGGAAGGCGGGAGTGGTGAAATACAACGTAGTCCAGTCTGATGTATTGTCACCTACCACCGACTGCACCTGAACCATGTAGCTGGTACCAGGCCGAAGTGCTGTCAGCGTTGCTGTTGTCCGAGGAACGCCGCTTCTTGTGGTCCAACCGCTGTAGTCGATATTGCCATTTTCGTCCTGCACATAACTGCGGTATTGCACGTTGTATGTGTCGGCATAGCCGGTCCAAAGGAGAGTGGCCGCAGTAGCGGTGGCTTCGTTCACGCTGAGGTCTGAAGGGGCGACGTAGCGTGGTGCCGTGGCGAAGGTTTGGGTGTGGGAATAATAATGGTTTCCTTGATAATAATACCCCACCTGGTATTCGTAGATGATGTCGGACTGTAGGCCGCTGATGTAGGTTCCGTCGTCGTTTGCATTGTCAATGGTAGTCCAGGCACCGTCGCTGCCGGCCTGACGATAGCGCAGCGAGAAGCCCCAACATGCTGAATAAGCCGACCAGCCGATGGTGGCATCGTTAGGAGTAGAGCTTGAGACAGTGAAACCAAACACTATCCACTTGTCCAAGTAGAAATCTACACCGGCTATAGTCTTTTTTGTAGAGTACAAGTCGGCGGGAGCAGAGGTGTAAACCTTTGTGCCATTAGTAGAGCCAAGCGGAGTGGTATAGTAAAAATCAATATCTATGTAAAGAGAATATGCATTGCCACGACCTAACGTGGCACTACCTTCGCTGCCAAAAGTCATACTGGTTGGAGCAAAGAGGCAATTCTTGATTTTGACCCATGATATTTTGTCCGAAGAAGAAGTCTCAAGCCAGCCCACGAAACCGCCGCAGTGATGGGTGCTGCTGCCCGTCATGCTGCCGTCAAAGACGCTATCCTCGATTTTGCACTGTCCATGGATTGTTCTGGCTAAGAAGCCGCCGTGGGTGCCGTCGCCATCGACGCTGCTATGAATGTTGACGCTGACACGGCAACGATAGATATAGAGGTTGCCATCGGAGAAGGCAACGAGGCCGGAGGCAAAGTTATTTGCTGTGTAGATGTCGCCGGCGACATGGAGGTCGTGGATGGACGCACCATCGATGTTGAAGAACGGGGCGCAATACTTCTCAGTGTAGGGCGCCTCCGCCGTGCCGTAGTTGAAGGTCAGCGTGTGGTTGTCGCCGTTGAAGTCGCCGGAAAACCAATTGTTCGGGATGCCCACCATCGTTGTGACCGTGATGTCATCTCCCATTTTGAAAAACTGGCCGCTGTAGCGGTTGCCTGCATTCACATTGCTGGCCAACTCGTTCCAGTGGTCGGTGGTACTGATGATGTACGGGTCCTCTATGGAACCGCTGCCGCCGCCGAAGCCGTCGGCCCATGCCCCCTGTGCTATCGCAAACAGGAAGGCGATGAAAAGAAATGCTTTCTTTCTCATACTGTCATTTTTAACTTTGTTGTTAATGCTATATATCATTCTATTGGTTTCTAATGGGGGATAAAAACAATCCGGCCTCCCTTGGTTTTATCCAAGAAAAGCCGTATATTGACGCGCCCGCAAGCGGGCTGACCGTAGAAATCTTATTGTAGGTGAGTGCCTGAGAGAGAGAGAGAGAGAGAGAGAGAGAGAGAGAGTAGCAAAATTATTGGAATGGTCAAGGAAATCGGTCATTCTTTTCACTGCGTTTGCATTATTTAACTCTCTGCGGGGCATGGGGATTACTCTGCTGGGGGTTTCGGTACCTTGTAAAATGATTAGTCTTCGTCCAAGTCGTTAAGGTCGAAGGACGGCATATGTTTGCCTGAACTCGTCGAAACTCATGGTTACATAAAGTCGCAAACACTCTTTACTGCTTCGTAAGCAGCATTGATTCGTGTACGTTCCTCCATAGAGATACGCCGCCGCTCCTGCATCCGTGCCTCAAAACGTCGTGCATCCTCACCGTAGAGGATGGGGGTTTCTTTGATTGGTCTTGCCATAAATAACTACGTATTTAACATTGAATTTTCGGGTGCAAAAGTACAAAAAATAATTCAAATTACCGCAGGAATTCTCCTAAATTATTGATGAAAGGGGGCATTTCTGACCTCTTGACCTCTGTGTCCCCCTCATCATCCATAACAGTCACGGTTGTCATGATGTCACCATCGTGAACTTCAAGAATTTCTTGTGGGTCTGTCCGCAACTGTATGGATGGAAGGGAAAGGGAAGACAGAATTGTTGCAACAAGTCAAAGAGCGCCTTTTTGAAATAGCAAGTCACTACTTACAGAATGAGAAATAAGCCTTAGAGAGTTTATCGTCATAGCGGTTCTGAGCATACGCAGGGCCGTTGTAGAGGCGTGCGAACGTAGGCCAATCCTTTTTCTGCAAGGCAGCAAGCATAGACTTGTTGCCACGGATAGATCAGGGGACTCTAATTTTGCGCTCTGATAGAATATATCAGTGAAGAATTTGCTTTATCACGGCCAAATCCTTACCTTTGTTGTCAGAAGGAGGAAGAGGCCGGCAGGAAAGGGAACCTATTCGGGGGACAACAGTCCTTCAGAGTCTATGAACCGTCTTAGTCCTTCCTGCTTAGTTGCAAAGTCCAGATAGAATGCCAGCGGCATGACAGCCTATTTAGAGTCCAAGACCAGACAACTATTGGCCAATTCCTTCATTCTTAAACGGTACAAAGGTATGAAAAAAATCTTTATCGGCATCGATTTCTCTAAAGAAAAGTTTGATGCGACCCTCATTAAGGCTGAGGGATTGAAGGAATGTGCCCCCAGTGTGCACGAAGTTTTTGACAACAAGACATCGGGCTACCGTCGTCTGGTGAAATGGGTAAAGGCTCATACAGAGGGCTTTGCGGCAGATGCCTGGCTCTTCTGCGGGGAGAATACCGGTGGGTATAGTATAGGGCTTAGCAACTATCTTTATGCCTCGGGTTACGACATGTGGCTGGAGTGTGCCTACAAGATCAAGCATTCAGCTGGTATCCAGCGCGTGAAGAACGACAAGGCAGACTCACGGGCCATTGCAGAGTACGCCATGCGTAACTACGACAAGATGACACTGCATAAGCCTCAGAGTGCCTCACTGACGTGTCTGAGAGAAGTCTTCCTTTACCGTCACAGTCTTGTCAGGCAGAAGGTGGCACTGACGGTCAGGAGAGACGAGAAACGGCTCACACAGGAAAAGTCGGATGCCAGGGCTTTTATGTCCTTCACCAGCAAGCACCTTATTACAGAGGTAAACAAGGCCATCGCCAAGTGCGACGAGAAGATCAAGGAGATTATCGCTTCTGATGACGAACTCAGGGAGGTCTTCGACATCATCACCTCCATGCCTGGTATTGGCATACAGAATGCGACGTGTCTGATGGTCTATACAGACAACTTCCAGAAATTTGATTTGGACTCAAGGAAGATAGCCTGCTATTATGGTATAGCTCCATTCGGACGTCAGTCGGGTACTAGCGTCAACAGCAGGCCTCAGGTCAGTCCTTTTGCCAACAGGATGATTAAGTCCTTGCTCTCGCAAGCAGCACTAGCTGCAATTAAGTTTGACATAAACGTACACAGTTATTATCAGCGGCTCATAGAGCGTGGAAAGCATCCTCTGCTAGTGCATA
>DDPY01000039.1:0-16180 GCA_002342415.1 Prevotella sp. UBA2456
GTCGGGATTACTGGACTCGAACCAGCGACCTCGCGCCCCCCAGACGTGTGCGCTACCAACTGCGCTAAATCCCGAACAAATATATGCATTTCTCGAAATGCGAGTGCAAAGGTACAACGTTTTTTTGAATCCTGCAAATTTTTAACCCAATTTTTGCAGAAAAAAGATATAATTATTGTTATTTCCTTGCATAGTTGACAAATAATTAGTACTTTCGCACGTTAATAGAATAAGTTTGTATAAAAATAGGTACAGAAACAAAAATAAATATGCAATATAAGATTACTGCCCCGACGGTTCTGAAGCACACGGCTCATCTGCCTGCCTCGAAGAGTATCTCGAACCGTGCACTGATTATTCACGCCCTGTCGGGAAGCACGATAGTGCCCGACAACCTGTCGGACTGCGACGACACAGAAGTCATCGTGAACGCCCTGAACGACAATCCCTATGAAATCAACATCAAGGCAGCCGGCACGGCCATGCGTTTCATGACAGCCCTGCTGGCCGTGCGCGAGGGCGAGGAACACGTGCTGACGGGCACGGAGCGGATGCGCCACCGCCCTATCGGCACGCTGGTGGAGGCCCTGCGCTCGCTGGGTGCCGAGATAGACTATGTCGGTGAAGAGGGATTCCCCCCGCTGCGCATTCGTGGCCGGGCACTGGATGGCGGACTGCTGGATACGGCAGGCAACATCAGCTCGCAGTATATCTCGGCATTGCTGATGATTGGTCCGATGTTGGGCAAGGGTCTGACACTCCATCTCACCGGCGACATCATCTCCCGTCCTTATATCGACCTGACACTGTGGACGATGCGCGAGTTTGGCGCGGATGCCGACTGGAGCGACTACGACACGATAAGGGTAGAGCCCAAGGGTTATCAGGGGCGCGAATACTACATTGAGAACGACTGGAGCGCGGCTTCCTACTGGTATGAAATGCTGGCACTGTCGAAAGGTGAGGATGACGAGGTGGTGCTGACAGGACTGATGGACGGTTCGAAGCAGGGTGACTCGCAGGTGCGCTACCTGTTCAGCCTGCTGGGTGTGAAGACGACGTTTGCCGACACGCAGTCCGGCGTACCCACCACCATCACGCTGAAGCACTCGGGCCGATGCGTGCCAAGGCTGGAATACGACTTCGTGAACTGTCCCGACCTGGCTCAGACCTTCGCGGTATGCTGTGCGCTGTTAGGAGTAAAATTCCACTTCCGCGGCTTGTCGACACTGAAGATTAAGGAGACCGACCGCATAGAGGCGCTGAAGAAGGAGATGAACAAGCTGGGCTACGTGCTGCGCGACCTTAACAACTCGGAACTGATATGGGACGGTGAGCGATGCAATGCCCACATCGAGGAAGGCATCGACACGTATGAGGACCATCGCATGGCACTGGCTTTTGCCCCTGCCTCCCTCCGCGTGGAGAGCCTGCGCATCAACCATCCTGAGGTGGTCACCAAGTCGTATCCCCAATATTGGGAAGACCTGTCTCGATGCGGCTTCCACATTGAGAAATGAAAGAAATTAAGAAATGAAGGAGTGATGACTACTGGCGTAGTGATTGCATATTAGGAAATATAAATGAGTTTTCTGCTGATTGTAGTCATAGCACTCGTCGTGCTGGGTGTGGTTGCCGCTATCCTGTCGGGTGGCGACAATGAGCCCGTGGCTCCCAGCGAAGACGACGGCAACTGCACCTCGTGCAGCAGCAGAGCCGACTGCAAGCTGGCAGAGTTGAAAAAGAGGAAAGAGGAGAGAGAAGAGAGGAAGGAGGAAAGAGGAGAGTGGAGAGAGAAATGCCATACGGGCAAGAGCCTTGTCGCGCTGCTGATGGGCGGGCTGTTGCTGACGGCCTCGTGCTCGACAAAGAACAACACAGCCAAAACGCGCTGGTGGCATGCCTTCAATGCCCGCTACAACACCTACTTCAACGGTTCGCAGGCCTTCATCGAGGGCAGTCTGGAGAAGGAGCAGGGCAACCGCGACAACTGCACCGAACTAATCCCCCTGTACACCGTAGGCAACAAGCAGAGCCGCGATCTGGGCAAAGCCAACTTCGACCGCGCCATCGAGAAGTCGGCCAAGGCCATCAAGCAACACAGCATCAAGGCACGCCCCGTATGGAACAAGAGCCGCCGCAAGACGCAGAAAGACATCGAATGGCTGAACCGCCGCGAGTATAATCCCTTCCTGTGGCGAGCCTGGCTGCTGATGGGCAAGTCGCAATTCCAGAAAGGCGAGTTTGAAGAGGCAGCAGCCACCTTCTCCTATATGACGCGACTCTACCACACACAACCCGCCATCTTGGGCATAGCCCGCGCCTGGCTTGCCAAGAGCTACGCCGAGCTGGGGTGGCTCTACGATGCCGAGGACGTGATTAGCAAGCAGCGTCGCGACACGATGCACTTCAGGGCCGTAAAAGACTGGGACTACACGATGGCCGACTACTACCTGCACAGCCAGCGCTACGAGGAGGCCCTACCCTATCTGCGCAAGGTGATCAAGCACGAGAGTCGCCGCAAGCAGCGTGCCCGCGAGTGGTTTCTCTACGGACAACTGCAAGCACTGTTAGGACATAAGCAGCAGGCCTACGACGCCTTCAAGCATACCGTGAGGCTGAACCCACCCTACGAACTGGAGTTCAACGCCCGCATCGCCCAGACAGAGGTGATGGCCCGTGGAGGCAAGAATGCCCGCCAGATGGTGAAGCGGCTGAGAAGAATGGCAGCATCGGACAACAACAAGGACTATCTGGACCAGGTGTACTATGCCATCGGCAACATCTGGCTGGCAGAGCGCGACACCCTGAAAGCCATCGAGGCCTACGAGGAGGGAAACAAGAAATCGACACGCAACGGCATAGAAAAAGGCGTGCTGCTGCTATCGCTCGGCAATCTCTACTGGACCAAGGAGAAATATGCCGATGCCCAGCGATGCTATGGCGAAGCCATCGGACTGCTGGACAAGGACCGCCCCGACTATGAACAGCTGTCGCAACGCTCGAAGATACTCGACGAACTGGTGCCTCACACCAGCAGCGTAGAGCTGCAAGACTCGCTGCAACGGCTGGCACGCATGCCCGAGGAAGAGCGGCTGAAGGTGATAGGCCACATCATCGACGAACTAAAGAAGAAAGAGAAGGAGGAGCAGCGAGCCCGCGAAGAGGCCGAAGCCGAACAAATACTACAACAGCAGTCGGCCATCGGCAACCGCCAGCAGACCACCGTGCCAACCCCCACCGTCCCCACGCCAGGCAACGGAGCCTGGTACTTCTACAATCCGCAAGCGGTGAGCCAGGGCAAGCGCACCTTTGAGCAGCAATGGGGCAAGCGCGAGAATGTGGACGACTGGCAGCGTACAAACCGTACGGTGGTGGCCAGTCTCGATACACCCGAGTCCACAGAGACTGCCGACAGCCTTGCCGCGACCGTTGACAACAACATGGACAACAGCACGGACAACAGCACCGCCAACGACAGCATCGCCGACACCACTACTGCAGCCGACAGCACAGCCCTGGACCCTCACAACCGTGAGTACTATCTGGCACAGCTGCCCTTTACCGACGAGCAGATAGCGTCCAGCAATGCCAAGATACAGGACGGTCTGTTCCATGCGGGCATCATCTTCAAGGACAAGATGGACAACCTGCGGCTGAGCGAGAAATGGCTGACACGACTGACCAACGACTTCCCCGAATACGAGAAGAACGACGAAACGTGGTATCACCTGTTCCTGCTATACTCACGCTTAGGCCGCACGGAAGAAGCCGAGCACTGTCTGGCCATGCTGAAATCCAACTATGCGGAGAGCCAGTGGACCATCCTGCTCTCAGACCCCCACTATGCTGAGAACCAGCGCTTTGGCATACACATAGAGGACTCTATCTATGCCGCCACCTACGATGCCTTCAAGGCCGACCGTCATCAGGAGGTAAGAAACAACACCCAGCTGTCGGAAACCCGATTCCCACTGGGGCAACACCGCCCGAAGTTCTTGTTTATAGAAGGTCTGAGCCTGCTCAACAACGGTGATGCACAGGGCTGTACGGACCGCATGAAGCAGGTGGTGGAACAATATCCGCAGAGCGAGGTGAGCGAGATGGCGGGCATGATACTCCGCGGCATACAGCAAGGACGGACGCTCTATGGCGGCAAGTTCGACATGGACGATGTATGGTCTCGGCGGTCGGCAGAGATGAGCAGCGGCGACTCCACACAGGTGGACACGCTAACCTTTGAGCGCAACACCAAATACGTATTCCTGCTGGCCTACCAGCCCGACTCCGTGAACCAGAACCAGCTGCTATACGAAATGGCAAAGTATAACTTCTCGAACTTTCTGGTGCGCAACTTCGACATCGTGACCGACCAAGACCCCAATGGGCTGTGCCGTATGCTCATCAGCGGATTCCTGAACTACGACGAAGCACGCCAGTATGCCCGAAAGCTGCACGACAACAAAGCCATGCAGAGCTATCTGGAGCGCTGTAGGAGCATCATTGTCAGCGAGCAGAACCTACGACTGTTGGGCACCGCCTACAGCTACCGCGACTACGAGGTATTCTTCGAGCGGCAGATGGCTCCCGTCAAGATATCCACCCAACCGCTGCTGGACGAACCGGAGAGCATCACCACCGAGGAGACGCCAGAGAGCGCGACACCCGACGAGCAGGCTCCCGCCAACGCGGACGACGACCTGTTCAACAATGAGCCTCAGCAGCAGAACAACGGGTACATAGAGTTTGATGATGACTTCTGGAGATAAAGAAGTGAAGCGTGAAGAATATACGCCGTCAGGCGAAACAGTAAATAGGAAATCAGTAAAAATCGAAAATAATCATGACCAACGGACGATTACTCTGGGCCGACGACGAGATGGAACTCCTGCGTGCCCACCTCCTGTTCTTAGAGAAAAAAGGCTATGAAGTGGTGACAGTCACCAACGGAACAGATGCCATCGACGAGTGCCAGCGCAGTACCTTCGACCTGGTGCTGCTCGACGAGATGATGCCTGGACTCTCCGGACTGGAGACCCTGCAGCGTATTAAGGAGATTACGCCACAGACACCCGTGGTGATGGTGACCAAGAGCGAAGAAGAAGACATCATGAACCAAGCTATCGGACAACAGATAGCCGACTATCTCATCAAACCCGTCAATCCGAACCAGATACTGCTGACGCTGAAGAAGAACATTCACCGCCGCGAGATAGTGACCGAGACCGTGCAGCAAGGCTACCAGCAGCAGTTCCAGCAGATAGCGATGCAGATTATGGACTGTCGCACATGGGCAGACTGGACCGACATCTACAAGCGACTGGTCCGCTGGGAGCTGGAGCTCAGTGCCACCGACTCGCAGATGACCGAGATGCTGGACATGCAGAAGCAGGAGGCCAACATAGGGTTTGCCAAATATATAAAAAAGCACTATCTGGACTGGATGAAAGGCGACGAACACCCCATGCTGTCAAACGAACTGTTCAAGACCAAGATATTCCCCCTGCTTCCAACGACAGAAGGACGGGGAAGCGACAAGGGCGAAAAGGTGTTCCTCGTGGTGCTCGACAACTTCCGCTACGACCAATGGAAAATGCTGGAACGCGAAATCGGCGACCTGTTCGAGATAGAAGAAGACCTGTATTGCAGCATCCTCCCCACCGCCACCCAGTATGCCCGCAACGCCATCTTCTCAGGGCTGATGCCCACACAGATTGCCCAGATGTTTCCGGAGCTGTGGGTGGACGAAGACGAGGAGGAAGGCAAGAACCTGAACGAGGAGCCACTGATACGCACCCAGTTGGAACGCTACCGCAGGAAAAACACCTTCTCGTATCACAAAATCAACACCTCGACAGAGGCAGAGCGTTTCATGCAGCAACTGAACCAACTGGAGCGCAACGACCTGAACGTGGTAGTGTTCAACTTTATCGATATGCTCTCGCACGCGCGCACGGAATCAAAGATGGTACGCGAGCTGGCCAACAACGAATCGGCCTACCGCTCCATCACGCTGTCGTGGTTCCGACACTCTGTCATTGCCGACCTGTTCAGACAGTTGGCACAAAGCGACTATCGCGTCATCATCACTACCGACCACGGGTCGATACGCACCAATACACCAGTGAAAATCGTAGGCGACCGCAACACCAACACCAACCTGCGCTACAAGCTGGGCAAGAACCTGAGCTACGACTCGAAAGACCTCTTCGTCATTCGCGAGCCCCAGAAGGCCCATCTTCCTGCCCCCAACCTGTCGACATCCTATGTCTTTGCCACTGGCGACGACTTCTTTGCCTATCCTAACAACTACAACTACTACGTTTCCTACTATCGCAACACCTTCCAGCATGGAGGCATCTCGATGGAGGAGATGATCATACCCATCGTAACCATGAAAGGGAAGAAGAGATAGAGACAAAACATCAAGATATCGAGCCCTCGAAATATCAAAATATCGGAATATCGAAAAAAACAAAAAAGAACAATAGAAATGGACATCATCATCACTAATACAGACCACATTCGCGAGGCCGCCCGCGAGTTTATCAGCCAAATGGGCCAGTCACACGTATTCGCTTTCTACGGAAAGATGGGTGTAGGCAAGACCACCTTTATCAAGGCTGTCTGCGAAGAATTGGGTGTCGACGACATCATCACCTCGCCCACCTTTGCCATCATCAACGAATATACAACTGTTCCAACGTCGGTCACCATCTACCACTTCGACTTCTACCGCATCAAGAAACTCGAAGAGGTCTACGACATGGGATATGAGGACTATTTCTACAGCGATGCGCTATGCTTCATTGAATGGCCCGAACTGATAGAGGAAATACTGCCCGACGACACGGTGCGCGTCAGCATTACCGAACAAGAAGACAAAACAAGAAAGGTCTCCTTCTGAGAGAGACCTTTCTTGTGTTCAACCTTTTTTTATTTTTCACCTTTCCTCCTTTACAAGAGCGTCTGGAACTTCTCTTCAAGCTTAGCCTTGGACTGAGCGCCCACAATCTTGTCGACCACCTGACCGCCCTTGAAGAACAGGATGGTAGGGATGTTGCGGATGCCAAACTCCTGAGCCAAGTCCTCATTGTCCTCGACATCGCACTTTCCGACAGTAATCTTGCCGTCGTAAGCCTCGGCCAACTCAGCAATAATGGGAGCAACCATACGGCAGGGACCGCACCAGGTAGCCCAGAAATCAACTACTAATGGCTGAGCGCCATTCTTCAGACTCTCAAAATTCTCGCTTGTGATTGTTACTTCCATAATCGTTTTATTTACAATTTGACAAATTATTTAAATTCTCATTTCTCAATTAAACCTTAGCAAATTCCGTGCCACTTTTTCTTGAGCCCGCTGACGCTAATTGATTTTGTAACCCAAAGCATCTGTCTGCTCTATATAGCTTATCAGGTCGTTTCGGACATCAACCGTCTTCGAGGCACTGCGCAATAGCACATGACGCTTACCTGTAGAGTCGTGCATCATGAAGTATAGCTGTGTCTTGCCAGGACTATGAGTAATCAGCTCGTCGAGCTCGGTGACGACGGTTTCGTCGAGTATGTCGGTATCCAGCGATATCGTGATGCGCTCGATGGCCCGTTCCTTCACACTCTGCAGCAGCTCGACATTACTCACTTTCAGCTCCTTCTGATCGGAATTATAGAATCGGGCTGACATTTTGCCAGTGATGTAGACCGCAGCCCCTTCGATGAACTTGCCGTTCAGATTCAGCCAGTCGTCGCCAAACAACACCAGTTCACCCGACCCGTGGAAGTCTTCCAGACCGACAATCCCCCACGGCTTGTTGTTCTTGCCAAAGCGGGACTGCACACTGGTGACGATTCCTCCCAGGGTGATATCCTCCCTGTCCTTCAGCGCTGCACAACGGTCTGCCAATTCGTCGCAGTGGGCATTACACAGGTTGTCCAATACGATTCTATACTGGTCCAGCGGATGGGCCGACAGGTAGATGCCTACCAACTCGCGCTCCTTGTTCAGTCGCTCGATATCGCTCCAGCGGATATCGGACTTGGGCACAGCAGGTGTCTGAATGGTCAAGTCGCCCATATCGCCGAACAGCGATGTCTGCGCCTCTTGTTTCTCCTGCTGATACAGCTGGCCATAGCGTATGATGATGTCGATAAATGTCTCACCCTTGGCATTCTGGGCAAAGAAGTCTTCGCGACGAATGCCAAAGGAATCGAAGGCTCCGCTTAATGCCAGCGATTCGAAAGCCTTACGGTTGACCTGACTGAAATTGATGCGCTGAACGAAGTCGTAGATGTCTTTGTAAAGCCCGTTCTTCGTGCGTTCGTCGATGATAGCCTGTGCCACGCCGTCACCCATACCCTTGATAGCAGCCAAGCCGAAACGGATTTCTCCCTTCTTGTTGACACCGAATTTCTGGTACGACTCGTTGACATCAGGCCCCAGCGTGGCTATCTTCATGGCCTTGCACTCATCCATGAGCTTGGTAATCTCAGATATTTGGTCGCGACGGCGGCTCATGATGGCTGCCATGAACTCGGCAGGATAGTTGGCCTTGAGGTATGCCGTCTGGAATGCCACCCACGAATAGCAGGCAGCATGCGACTTGTTGAAGGCATAGGAAGCAAAAGCCTCCCAGTCGCTCCAAATCTTCTCCAGCACTTTCGGGTCGTGTCCGTTCTTCTTTCCGCCCTCAATGAACTTGGGTTTCATCGCGTCTACGATGTCCTTCTTCTTCTTACCCATTGCCTTACGAAGAGCATCGCTCTCGCCTCGGGTGAAATCGGCCAGCAGTCGCGACAACAGCATCACCTGCTCCTGGTAGACGGTGATGCCATAGGTGTCCTTCAGATACTTCTCCATCACGGGGATATCGTAAGTGATAGGCTCCTCACCGTGCTTACGGCGAATAAACTGAGGTATGTAGCCCATAGGTCCCGGACGGTATAGCGCATTCATGGCTATCAGGTCTTCAAAGACGGTGGGTTGCAGTTCACGCAAATATTTCTGCATGCCGTTCGACTCGAACTGGAAGGTACCAATGGTACGGCCCTGCTGATACAGTTCGTAGGTCTTGGGGTCATCAATGGGAATATTGTCCAGATCGACATCAATACCGCGAGTCTGCTTAATGACAGCACAGGCCTCCTTCATCTCCGACAAGGTCTTGAGCCCCAGGAAGTCCATCTTGATCAATCCCGTAGACTCGATGACGTGTCCGTCGTATTGCGTACAATTGGTCTTCTGATCCTTGAAGTCGGGGTCGTCGGCTGTCGACACCGGCACCCAGTCGGAGATAGGGTCGCGACAGATGATGAAACCGCAGGCATGGATACCCGTACCACGAACAGTTCCTTCAAGCATTTTGGCATACTTGATGGTATTGCGCAGAGCGGGATCACTGCTGGCCTCGGCATCGCGCAACTCAGGCACAGCCTTGATGGCGTTCACCAGATTCATCTTCGGCGTCTTGCCATCCACATCGGGCAAACGGTCGGGGATAGCCTTACAGAGCGCATTGGACACCGCAATGGGCACTTTCTCTACTCGTGCCACATCCTTGAGAGAGTTTTTGGTAGCCATCGTGGCATAGGTGATAATGTGGGCACAGTTTTCGTGTCCATACTTATCCTCCACCCACTTCAACACCTTGCCTCGGCCATCGTCATCGAAATCGGTATCGATATCAGGCAGGGAAATACGGTCAGGGTTCAGGAAACGCTCAAACAGCAGGTCATACTTCAACGGGTCTATCTTCGTGATGCCCAGACAATAGGCCACCACAGAGCCGGCAGCGGAGCCACGTCCGGGACCGACCCATACATCAAGCTCGTCGCGTGCCGAGTTGATAAAATCCTGCACGATGAGGAAATAGCCCGGGAAACCCATCGTCTTCATGATGTGCAGCTCAAAGCGGATGCGGTCGTCCACCTCCTTGGGTAATGAAGAGTGAAGAATGAAGAATGAAGCATTTGCATCCTCCAGCTTCACCTCCACCTTCTCTATCTTCAGCTCGTCGTTGGGCAGATAGCGCTGCTTGGCTCCCTTATAGGCCAGCTCGGCCAGATAGTCGGCCTCGAACTTGATACGATATAATTTATCATAGCCGCCCAATTTCTTGATTTTCTTCTCGCCTTCCTCGCGCGGCAAGGGATTCTCGCCGTTTTCGTCGCGGGTGAACTCCTCGTAGAGCTGTTCTTCGGTAATCTTCTGGCGCCATTCCTCTTCCGTACCGAAGCTCTCGGGAATGGGGAAGAACGGCATGATGGGATCGTGGTCAATGCTGTAGATCTCAATCTTATCCAGAATCTCGCAGGTGTTGGCCAACGCCTCTGGAATATCGCTGAACACCTCGTTCATCTCCTCCCGCGTCTTAAACCACTCCTGCTTGGAATAGAGCATACGGGTAGGGTCGTCCAAATCCTTGCCTGTAGAGAGGCACAACAGATGGTCGTGGGCCTCAGCATTCTCCTGATCCACAAAGTGGGCATCATTGGAGCACACCAGCTTGATGCCGTATTCGTGAGCCAGTTCGACAAGCACCTTGTTGGCTTTCTGCTGCAAGGGGAAGGTTTCGCGGTTGGCACGCTGGTTGGGGTCTTTCACCTCGTGGCGCTGCAACTCCAGATAGTAGTCGTCGCCAAAGACGCGGTGATACCACTCTATCGCCTCGCGCGCACCAGCAATGTCGCCATTGAGTATCTTCTTAGGCACCTCGCCGGCGATACATGCCGAGCAGACAATCAAACCCTCATGGTATTTTTCCAAATCTTCACGGTCAGTACGGGGACGCATGTAAAAGCCATCGACCCACGCACGACTGACCAGCTTGATGAGATTCTTATATCCCTGATAGTTCTTGGCCAGCACTATCAAATGGTAGCCACTCTGATGGCGCTTATCGTCCTTCAACAACTTGGAGCCATAGCGCGACACATACATCTCACAACCAAAGATGGGAACGAAAGGCGGAAGTCCCTCCTTCTTACGCCCCTTGTTGATGCCGCCCACATAGTCATGAAATTCCTTGATACCAAACATGTCGCCATGATCGGTGATGGCCATGCCGCGCATGCCGTTGCCAATAGCCTTGTCCACCAGCCGTTTGATGCTCGACTGACCGTCCAATATTGAGTAATAGGTGTGTACATGAAGATGTACAAAATCTTCCATAAAATGCTCTTTTTTCAATTTTTGAGGTGTAAAGTTACGGCGAAAAGGCGAGAATACCAAAAGATTCGAGTGAAAAATTTGTAAGATTAACAAAAAAAACGTACCTTTGCATCTTGAAACATAGAACTATCGCTTACAACCCCATGGGAGAAAGAATAAAGAAACTCAAGAAGATAAGAATACATAGAGAGGGAAATATCGAGCTGCTGTACGGTGCCATTGCCGTACTGGGCATCAACCTGTTGCTCTACTTCGGACTTGATGTCATCCACCCCTATGCGCGACATATCGTGATGCCCTTCACCTGTGGTATTGGTGCTTTCGTATGGCTCTCGATGCTGAACTTCTACCGATGCCCCATCCGCTATTTCAACGGCGACACCGAAAAATTAGTAGTGGCTCCTGCCGACGGGAAAATAGTTGTAGTGGAGGAGGCCGAAGAAAACGAGTATTTCCACGAGAAACGACTGATGATCAGCATCTTTATGAGTCCTCTCAATGTGCATGCCAACTGGTTTCCCGTAGACGGAAAGGTAAAATTCGTACACCATCAGAACGGCAACTACCACAAGGCCTGGCTCCCCAAGGCCAGCGAGGAGAACGAACATGCCGACGTGATGATTACAACCCCTGAAGGCGAAGACATCCTGGTACGCCAGATTGCAGGCGCTATGGCCCGGCGTATCGTCACCTATGCCAAGGAGGGCGAGGAATGCTACATCGACGAGCACTTAGGATTTATCAAGCTGGGGTCGCGCGTCGATGTCTATCTGCCCATCAGCGCCAAACCCTGCGTCACGATGGGGCAGCCTACTACTGGCGACCAGACGGTCATTGCAAAATTAGTATAATAACCATTTAAGACCAAGGGCTTTATGAAAAAGCATATTCCCAATACCATCACCTGCTGCAACCTCATCTCCGGCTGTATTGCCACCTATTGGGCCCTGTGCGGTGTATGGGATACCGCCCTCTTGTTTATCGTCATCGGAGCGATATTCGACTTTTTTGACGGAATGTCGGCAAGGCTCTTGGGAGTCAGCTCGCCCATTGGAAAGGAACTCGACTCGCTGGCCGACGACATCACCTTTGGCTTTGCACCATCAGCCATACTCTTCGACTTTCTCAAGACGGGCATACACTATCTCCCCTGGCACTATCTCATCTATATAGCCTTCATCATGGCTGCCTTCTCGGCGCTCCGTCTCGCCAAGTTCAACCTCGACGAGCGTCAAGCCTTGGGATTCATCGGGCTGCCCACCCCTGCCAACGCGCTGTTCTGGGCATCCCTGATGGTAGGAGTGGGCGACCAGCTTGCCTCGTCACCCTATCTGTACTACGGTGTCATCGCTGCCATGTTTATCTGCTGCTGGCTCCTCGTCAGCGAGATACCTATGTTTGCACTTAAATTCAAGAACTGGGGCTGGAAAGGCAATGAGGTCAAGTACATCTTCCTGATAACCTGCATTCCCATTCTCTTCCTGTTGGGCATCGCCGGACTATCAGTCATTATCACGTGGTATGTCCTGCTCTCTATCGTCAGCAAGACTCAGAAAAAGAAATAAAACAATCCATTCATAACTCATAACTACTAACCCTAAACTTACTTATATGGAAATACTGCTATTCGTCTTTGTCCTCATTATATTTATAGGAATGCTCATAGGAGGACGTGTGGTCAAGAACATCAAGAAGATTCACAAGGCAGCCCAACAAGCTGCTGACAAACGTGAACAACAGTTCCGCGACGAGGTAGGCCGCCAGCGCCAGCAGTATAGCCAGCGCAGACAACCAACCAGCTCCAACCCATCACCAAGCAACGCAGAAACGTCGGAAGCCACCACTTCTGACAAGCCTAGGCAAGAAGAAGCCCGTCGCACTGAAACGGCAACGGGCGAGACCATTATCGACCGTCATCACCAGAAACGCGGAAACCGAAAGATTTTCGACGATGAAGACGGTGAATATACTGATTTTGTCGAGGTGAAGGATTAGTTGTGCACCAGCGTGCCAATCTCCTTACCTTCCATCACTTTCTTTAAGTTCCCGACAACATCCATATTAAACACATAGATGGGCAGATTGTTGTCCTGACACATACAGATGGCGGTCAGGTCCATCACCTTCAGCCCTCGCGCGAGCACCTCTTTATAGGTAATCTGATCAAACTTGGTGGCTGTCGGGTCCTTCTCCGGGTCTGCGGTATAGACACCATCCACGCGAGTACCCTTCAGCATCACATCGGCCTCAATCTCGATGCCGCGCAGACTGCTTCCTGTATCAGTAGTGAAATAGGGCGAACCCGTTCCTGCCGAGAAGATGCAGACATAGCCTGCCTCCATAGCCTCGATGGCCTTCCACTTGGTATAGAACTCGCCAATAGGCTCCATGCGGATAGCGGTCATCACACGGTTCTTCACACCGATAGCCCCTAAGGCGGAGCTCAGGGCCAGCGAATTGATAACCGTAGCACACATGCCCATCTGGTCGCCTTTCACACGGTCGAAGCCTTTCTGACTTCCACTCAGTCCGCGGAAGATATTACCACCGCCGATGACAATGCCAATCTGCACGCCCATCTCGCTCACTTCCTTGATCTGGCGAGCATAGTCACTCAGCCGCCCAGGGTCTATACCATAGCCTTGACTACCCATCAGACTCTCACCCGAGAGTTTTAGGAGAATTCTCTTAAATCTTGCCATTTTTCCAACTTGTTTTATTTTTGTTCGACATTTCGATATTACGATATTCTATCTGCATCCTACTCGTCTCTCTTGCCTGGGCTTGCCAGCATTTCTCTCACCTCTCACCTCTCATCACTCACCTCTCACCTCTTACCTCTTACCTCAGATAAAGGCCACTTCCTTGAAAGCATAACGCCTTTGCTGGCCATTATCGTCGCGCAGTATGAGATGACCGCTGTCCTCGACATCCACCAGCTCTGCCATAAAGGCGCCCTGCCGGTCGGCATAGGGATAAAAGCCCTTCTTGCGATAGAGCATGGAGCGATATTCCGCACCCACCTCCTTGCCAATGTATTTCTCGTAGCTCTGCAGAATGTCCCTCAGCAGCTGTTCGCGATCCGTTTCGTGCTCACATATCTGCCAGAGTGACACAGGGTTGGGAGCATCGCTCAGAAACTGGCGTTGGTTCACATTCAACCCTACCCCTACTATGCTGTCGCGAATAGAAGCACCATGCAGGCGGTTCTCTATCAGGATTCCACAGATTTTTGCATCGCGCCAGTAGATATCGTTAGGCCACTTTATGGCCAAGTCGCCAATATGCTGTCCTAAGGCATCACAGATGGCCAGCGACACCACCATCGAGAGGTAGAACTGCCGGCTGGCTGGCAAGGGACTGTCTATGATACGAGCGTCCAATGTCGGAGTTTTAGGATGTATCAGCATCGAGAAAGTCAGGTTCTTACCGCGTTCGCTTTCCCAGTGGTTAGTGCCCTGTCCGCGCCCCGAAGTCTGATAGTCTGCCCACACCACCGTATTCTCCCCCTGTCCCTGCTCGCGCAGCCAGCGGTTGGTAGAATCGGTCTCGGCGATATGTACAATATTCCATTCCATGCTGCAAAGGTAAGCAATTAAATTGAAAACGAGAAAGGATGAACAAGAAAAGTAAGCCAAATAGTTCGCAAGACTTTTCCTCCTACATTTTGCCACATTGAGTTTGCAAAGGAGACATACACATATTTAATAATATTTAAATTGGCAGAACGAAAGCAGAGGTTTGAAATTTATTTTGTACCTTTGCAAGCAACTGATAAAAGCAACAATTAAAACAATAAGAGATTATGGCATTTTTAACGAATGAGAAATTGACCATTGTCGGCGCTGCTGGCATGATTGGTTCAAACATGGCTCAGACCGCCCTGATGATGGGTCTGACAAGTGAGATTTGTCTTTACGACGTTTTTTCTCCTGAGGGTGTAGCCGAGGAGATGCGTCAGAGTGGTTTCGACGATGTGAACATCGTGGCCACCACTAATGCCGAAGAGGCTTTCAAGAACGCCAAGTATATCATCTCCAGCGGTGGTGCTCCCCGTAAGGCTGGCATGACTCGCGAAGACCTGCTGGCCGGCAACTGCAAGATTGCCGAGGAGCTGGGTCAGAACATCAAGAAATACTGCCCTGATGTGAAGCACGTCGTCATCATCTTCAACCCCGCCGATCTGACGGGTCTGGTCACTCTGCTCTACTCTGGTTTGAAACCCGGACAGGTCACCACTCTCGCTGGTCTGGACACCACTCGTCTGCAGTCGGCATTGGCCAAGAAGTTCGGCGTGATGCAGAATCAGATTACTGGTTGCGCTACCTACGGCGGTCATGGTGAGCAGATGGCAGTCTTCGGCAGCCACGTTGAGATTGCCGGACGCAAGCTGACCGACATCATCGGCACTGCCGAGTTCCCCGCAGAGGAATGGGAGCAGATGAAGGTAGATGTGACGAAGGGCGGTGCCAAGATTATCGAGCTTCGTGGTCGCTCGTCGTTCCAGAGCCCCTCTTACCTCTCGGTAGAGATGATTCGTGCCGCTATGGGTGGCGAGCCCTTCCGTTTCCCCGTTGGCACCTATGTCAAGACCGACAAGTACGACCACATCATGATGGCCATGAAGACCACCATGACCCAGGATGGTGCTAAGTTCGAGGTTCCCCAGGGTACCGCTGAAGAGAACGCCAAGCTGGACCAGAGCTACGAGCACCTGTGCAAGATGCGCGACGAACTGGTAACGCTGAACATCGTTCCTCCCATCTCAGAGTGGAGCAAGATCAATCCCAACCTGTAATCATTCAGGCCAAAGACAACGTTCTAGTCTGAGGCACCAAGTCCTCAGCAGTAGCATAGAGAGTGTTCGCAAAAGATTCTTGCGAACACTCTTTCTTATTTTAAGCATTAAACAACGATTTCCTTCATCACCTTCTTGTACCTTCCCTGCTTGACGCGCTCCCCAACACCAAAACGTCAGAAGTCAGAAAAACCATGAAATATTCGTACCTTT
>DDPY01000039.1:16333-16461 GCA_002342415.1 Prevotella sp. UBA2456
TTTAGACTATGGCAATGAAAGTAAAGGCAGTGGAGAGGCTGTTGAAGTTTGACAAGAAGAGTGAAGGCGTATGCTTAGAACAAGATGATTGATGGTACTGACGGGAAGTGTAAAAAAAGTTTAATATT
>DDPY01000039.1:16468-16683 GCA_002342415.1 Prevotella sp. UBA2456
TTTTGATACAATCAGCGTAGTTTTTAACTAACTTTGCGCGACAAAATGTTTGAATACTTATCATTATTTAATTACCATAAAGATTATGAAGCTTAAAAGAGTTTTTGCGGCTGCGCTGATGATGTTCATCACGACAGCTATGGCGGCGCAACAAATGCAGATGCCACCGATTCCCGTTGACCCTGCTGTGAGAATAGGTAAGCTGGACAACGGAC
>DDPY01000047.1 GCA_002342415.1 Prevotella sp. UBA2456
CAGGATCAAACTCTACATTGTATAATCTTTATTCTTTAGCCAGACATCGGACATAAACCCGATGCACTGATGCTTGCTCTGTCTCAGAACGCTCCGGTAGTATTCGAATTTGACGGTTTGACTTCTCATTACCCGTAGAGCCATCATAAGATGTACTCCACGCTTCTTGTACTACTTCTTTCTCTGTCTATGTAAGTCTTTCAAAGAACTCTTCTTTCATCGCTCCGCTTTTCCTTTCTGAGCGAAAGCGGATGCAAAGGTACGACTATTTTCCGAATCACCAAACTTTTTCCGCACTTTTTTCCATAAAAAACAAAAAGTTTTCGCATTTATTGACAATGCGAAAACTGTATACCTTATTATATTAAGAGTTATTCTCTCTTTCCAAATATGCGCAGCAGATAAATAAAGAGATTTATGAAATCGAGGTATAACGTCAGTGCTCCGAGAAGAGCTAATTTCTGTGCTCCTTCTCCAGCATCGGGTGCCTGCAGCAACATTTGTTTTATTTTCTGGGAATCCCAGGCAGTAAGGCCTACAAAGACAAGCACACCAATATAGCTCAGGATGAGCGTCATTCCATCACTCTTGACAAAGAGGTTGACAACGGTAGCGATAATCAGTCCGATAAGCGCCATAAAGAGATATTTCCCCATCGAAGAGAGGTCTGTCTTGGTAGTATATCCAATAACCGCCATTGCCGCAAAAGTTCCTGCCGTAATAAAGAATACGGTAGCAACAGAAGAGGCAGTATATGCCAGAAAGATATACGACATGAGCGCTCCATTGATGACAGAGTAGAGAATAAACATCAGTGTAGCAGTGGCAAGCGACAGTTTATTGATAGCAGCACTGACACCAATGACCAAAGCAAACTCAGCAATAATCATTCCGAAAAAGAGTATCTTATTGGTATAGATTGCCTGCAGGATTCCCGGGCTATTCGCCACTCCGTAGGCCGTAATACCCGTAATGACCAGCGCCAACGTCATCCATACATATACCTTTCGCATTAAGACAGGGAAAGCAGCTGAAACATCCCACTGACGTTCTGCAGATATTCCCTGAAAGTTTAATTCCTTGTAATCCATTGTTTATTCCTTTCTTTTGGTTTATATATTTTTACTTTAAGAAAACGCGGCAAAGTTAAGCAATTATTTCGTGTGAGGCATAATTTTTGTATTAAAAAAGAATAAAAACATTGTTTTCTTGAACAAAAGTTTGTATATTTGCACTTGCAGCGTGCAAAGTGCACTTCCATGCAACAGATAACTAAATTCAACAAACTTATGACTTACAAGGTAATTGACATTGAAGGAGTAGGCGACGTATACGCCGAGAAACTCATTGCAGCAGGCATCAAGACAGATGCAGAACTGCTGGAGAAATGCGCAAAGCCCGCAGGGCGCAAGGCGCTGGAAGCCGAAACGGGCATCAGCGGAAAGCTCATACTGAAGTGGGCTAACCATTGTGATTTGTACCGCATCAACGGTGTCGGTCCCCAATTCGCCGAATTGCTGGAGGCAGCTGGCGTAGACACCGTGAAGGAGTTAAAGCATCGTGTCGCCGAGAATCTTCAAAAGAAGCTGGAAGAGGTGAACGCCCAGAAGAATCTGACAAACCGCGTTCCTGCTGCCACAGAGATTCAGAAGATGATAGATCAGGCGAAAGAACTACCTGCAATGATGGAATATTAAGTGCACACAGATTATTCAGAAATGATAAAATACCGGCTCTTACTACTGACCTTGGTGGCCCTGCTATGCGGAGCCACCAAGGCACAGACAACATTCACTCATCCGTGGATGCAAAAACGTGTTGCCTACTTTGGCGATTCCATCACAGACCCGAGGAATAACGGTTCAAAGCTAAAATATTGGAATTTCCTGCAAGAATGGCTGGGCATAACTCCTTATGTTTACGCCGTAAGCGGCCGCCAATGGAACGATATTCCTCGTCAGGCCGATCTGCTGCAAAAAGAACACGGTGACTCCGTTGATGCAATCCTGATATTTATCGGCACCAACGACTATAACAACGGTGTTCCTATTGGTGAATGGTATGATGTTAAACAAGAGCAGGTGATGTATGGGCACGGTCAACCCAAGAAGCTTGTTGAGCGCCAGCGGCGCTATATGAAGATGGATCCAGACACCTATCGAGGACGCATCAACATCGCTTTAGACAAAGTAAAGCGCATGTATCCCACCAAACAAATCGTGCTACTGACCCCCATCCATCGCGCAGGATTCTATCGCAGCGAAAAGAATTGGCAATGCACAGAAGACTACACCAACCAGTGCGGTATCTATCTTGAAGAATACATCAACGCCGTGAAGGAAGCCGGTAACATTTGGGCTCTGCCTGTCATCGACCTAAACGCCATAAGCGGACTATATCCGATGATGGACGAGCATGTTCCTTACTTCAAAGATGGGGCTGTAGACCGTCTTCATCCAAGCGACAAAGGCCACCAGCGCATAGCACGAACACTTTATTACCAACTCAGTGCCCTACCCTGCTGCTTCTGAAGCATACTTCTATCGGTTCTTGTTGCGTATAAACCAAGCATGCGTATAGAGGTGATACATCAACAACGCAACAATTGTCAAGGCGAGACAACAATACAATAAGTTGTCTCGCTTATTGTAGAATGCGGCAAAGCCCAGACAAAGTCCTACGGCCAAGCCCGTTTCCCAGCTAAGGAAGAAAGTGCTCTGAGACGTACCACGTTTGCAATGCCGGCTCAGTTTTATAAAGAACAGCAGGAATCGTGAGCTGATAATTCCCATAGCAAGACCTATCAACACGGGTGCGACTGGACTATTCGGATAGCTCAGCAGAATCAATAAAGAAGCAATCATCAGAATCAGTCCACAAATCACCTCACTCTTCAGTTCCGCATCACGAAACACGAAGCGCTGGGCCATCAAAGCCAGCAGAAAACCTGTCATCATCAAACTATAGAATAGGACACCAAGAGGTAAAGAAAGCAAGAGCCCCATTACCACACTCACCATGAAAAGGTTCACAAAAAGCACAAAGCCCTCCGGCAACAGGAACCGGTCCAACGATGCTACTTGTACTCCCTCTTCCGGAGCCCGGAATGGGAAGTGTACGTGTTGTATCATGATAATACTCAGTAGTGCGCAAGCAAAAACCACCCACAACACCTTATCGAATCCATACATCTCATATACTACTCCCCCTGCGAGTGGTCCTAATGAGAGAGCAAACCGCGAAAACCACGCTGCACTATGGTTGGCCTCAGTACGTTGGAAAGACTCACAAGTATCAATAATCAACGTTGACGACAGCACCATCTGGGCCAGTCCGAAGGCAGCGCCAAGCGTTAAGCGATGCAGCAAGATAACCCAAAACTCTACAAACTCAGACCGCAGTCCGTCAATATACCAAAGTAGCATCACATCAGCTGCAATAGCCGCAATAGCCCACATGCAGACCACATTACGCCTGAAGCGCTGCACCAACCAAGAACACTGAGACCCCAACAAATAGAGTCCCAACCCGAAGGCTCCCATCGACAGTCCCGTCTCCAGAGGCGTGAAGTTCTCAGTTTGCATCAGCCACAGTGGGAAGACAGGAATCAGCACATAGACTGTCATTGTCAGCAGCAGATTAGCTACCACTAACATCCAGAAGTCACGATGCCACAATTTTATATGTACAGGAGTGTTCTGTGTATTCATCCATCAGTAAGATTCGTTCTCATTAGGGAAGTCGCCACTCTTGACATCTTCCACATAATGTCCCACTGCGTCGGTAATCACCGTGTTCAGGTCGGCATAGCGGCGCAGGAAACGGGGCGAGAAGCCCTGCGTCATCCCCAGCATGTCGGCCACCACAAGCACCTGACCGTCGCAACCGCCACCAGCACCAATACCGATGGTCGGACAGCATATCTCCCGTGTCACGCGGACAGCCAGCTCAGCAGGCACCTTCTCCAGTACGACACCGAAGCAGCCCGTATCAGCCAGCAGTTTCGCATCGCTTATCAGTTTCTCCGCCTCTGCCTCTTCTTTGGCACGAACGGCATAGGTGCCGAACTTGTTGATCGACTGCGGGGTCAGGCCTAAGTGTCCCATTACGGGAATGCCGGCATCCAGAATGCGCTTCACCGTATCGATAATCTCAACGCCTCCCTCCAGTTTCAGGGCATCACAGCCGCTCTCCTTCATGATGCGGATAGCATTGCTGACACCCTCGGCGGCATTCACCTGATAAGAACCGAAGGGCATGTCGCATATCACCAATGCACGATTGACGGCCCGCACCACGCTCTTGGCATGATAGATCATCTGCTCCACAGTGATGGGCAGCGTTGTCACGTTGCCCGCCATCACGTTCGATGCCGAGTCACCAATCAGGACAACATCCACTCCTGCCTTATCCACCAATCCTGCCATTGTATAATCATACGAGGTGAGCATAGCAATCTTCTCACCATTCTGTTTCATCTCCATCAGTCGGTGTGTTGTCACCTTACGATTGTCACTTACCAAATATCCTGCCATAATCTATTTTCCTTATTCTATTTATTAAAGTTTAAAATGTATATAATCTTTTATCACTTCATCGCATAAAGGACGAATGCTGTCTGCCGGATTGGTTGTTGCCAGCCCGACGACATACATCTCTGCGGCCCTACCGGACTTCAGCCCATTGAACGAATCTTCAAACACCACACAATGCTCATGATCAACCCCGAGCCGCTGGGCAGCCTTGAGGTAACAATCCGGATCAGGCTTCGAGGCCGAGAAGTCCTCAGAGGTCAGAATAGCATCAAACATATCCTTAAATTCCGGATGACGCGCGTAGACAGCCTCCATCTTGGGTTGGTTCGAGCTTGTCACCACCGCAGTCTTCACTCCTTTCTCATGAAGACAAGCCAGAAAATGCTCAAATCCATCAATATACACATACTGCATCTGCTGTTCAAAACGATTCAGCCGTTCTGTCAGCAGCGGTCGGACATCAGCCAAAGGTCCGGAAAACCAAGCATCATATATTTGTACGAGTGTCTGACCTTTAATCTCGTATTCCAGTCCTGGGTGTTCAGGATGGAATTCACGACATTGTTCGCCCCAAAAAACAGTATATTGCGGTTCCGTGTCGAATACGACACCATCCAGGTCAAACAAAGCAGCCTTTATTTCTCTCATCTTTTCCATTCTGGGTGCAAGGGTTATGCAAACCAAGCAACAAGCAAAAATAAAATGTGATCCGGTCGGGATTCGAACCCGAGACCCACAGCTTAGAAGGCTGTTGCTCTATCCAGCTGAGCTACCGGACCCCACTTTGCGGCTGCAAAGGTACAAAAAAAAATGTGAACACACAAATGTTTATTCAATTTTATTTTGTACCTTTGCCATTCATTATGATAGAGATTACTTCCCTTGACGATTCACGCGTGAGCATGTTCAGCCAACTGACAGAAGCTCAGCTGCGTATGACAATAGAACCCGAAAGGGGACTATTCATTGCCGAAAGTCCCAAAGTCATCCGCATCGCTTTGGATGCCGGATGGGAGCCCGTTGCACTGCTCTGTGAGCACAAGCACATCACGGGCGATGCGAAAGATATAGTAGAACGACTGGGCAGCAGCGTACCTGTCTACGTAGGCCGCCGTGAACTGCTGGCACAGCTGACGGGCTACACCCTCACCCGCGGTGTGCTGTGTGCGATGCGCCGTAAGCCCGTGCCGACAGTCGAAGAGGTGGTAAGGGACGCACGCCGCATAGTCGTCCTTGAGGCCGTTACCGACACCACCAATATCGGAGCCATCTTCCGTTCGGCAGCAGCACTGGATATGGATGCCGTACTGCTAACCCGTGACACCTGTGACCCGCTGAACCGACGGGCCGTACGCGTATCGATGGGCACCGTATTCCAAGTACCCTGGACTTGGCTCGACGCCACCGTTTCCTCGCTCCGCGACTATGGATTCCGCACAGCAGCAATGGCACTCCGCGACGACTCCATCCCCCTGGATCATCCCCAGCTGGCACAAGAGCCCCGACTGGCCATCATCATGGGCACCGAGGGTGACGGGCTGCCCCAGCAGACCATCTCGGATGCCGACTATACCGTTCGCATCCCGATGTCGCATGGAGTCGACTCGCTCAATGTCGCCGCTGCCGCCGCCGTCGCCTGCTGGCAACTACGCATCAAAAAGACAGATGCCCCAGAGGCCAAGCCCTGAGACATCCGTCGCAAGTAGATTAAGTAGTTTGTTTAGAAATCCTTCGTCATTTCCGCCACCTCGGCATTGATATGGTCGGTGAACTCCTTGATGGTCATCACCTTCTGCTCGCCGCCGCCCTGAGGACGTACGGCAACGGTGCCGTCCTGCTGTTCCTTCTCACCGACAATCACCATATAGGGAATACGCTTCAACTCGTTGTCGCGAATCTTGCGGCCCAGCTTCTCGTTACGCAGGTCAATAGTGGGACGCACCCCACTCTGCTCAAACTGCTTGGCCACCTGCTTGGCATAGTCGTTATACTTCTCCGACAGGGGCAGAATAGCCACCTGCTCTGGTGTCAGCCAGAGGGGGAAGTGACCGCTGGTATGCTCGATGAGCACAGCGGTGAAACGCTCCAGCGAACCAAAGGGTGCGCGGTGAATCATCACAGGCGTCTTCTTCTGGTTGTCCTCGTCGGTGTACTCCAGCTGGAAACGCTTCGGCAGGTTGTAGTCCACCTGAATGGTGCCCAACTGCCAGCGGCGACCGATGGCGTCCTTAATCATGAAGTCGAGTTTCGGACCATAGAAAGCAGCCTCGCCGTATTCCACCTTAGCGTGCAGGCCCTTCTCCTGACAGGCCTCAACGATAGCCTTCTCTGCCAGCGCCCAGTCCTCGTCCGTACCTACATACTTATCGTGGTCGTTGGGGTCGCGCAATGATATTTGTGCCTCAAAGTTAAATCCGAAAGCCTTCAGCACGATGCCGATGATGTCCATCACGTTGAGGAACTCCTGCTTCACCTGGTCCGGACGGCAGAAGAGGTGGGCATCATCCTGCGTGAACGAGCGTACACGCGTCAGTCCGTGCAGCTCGCCCGACTGCTCATAGCGATAGACAGTGCCAAACTCTGCGATGCGCAGCGGCAGGTCGCGATACGAGCGGGGCTTCCACGCGAAGATCTCGCAGTGGTGCGGACAGTTCATGGGTTTCAGCATGTATTCCTCATCCTCCTCGGGCGTATGGATGGGCTGGAATGAGTCCTTGCCGTAGTGAGCATAGTGGCCTGAGGTGACATAGAGACTCTTCGACCCGATATGCGGGGTGATGACCTCCTGATAGCCGAAACGGCGCTGCACCTTGCGCAGATGGTCCTGCAGGCGCAGACGCAGGTCTGTACCCTTCGGCAGCCAGATGGGCAGGCCCTTGCCCACCTTGTCGCTGAACATAAAGAGCTCCATCTCCTTGCCTATCTTGCGGTGGTCGCGCTTCTTGGCTTCCTCCAGCATCACGAGATACTCGTCCAGCATCTTCTTCTTGGGGAACGAGATACCATACAGACGCTGCATCTGCTCACGGTTAGCATCGCCGCGCCAGAAGGCACCGGCCACACTCGTCAGCTTCACGGCCTTGATTTCGCCCGTATCCATCAGGTGCGGACCGCGGCAGAGGTCTGTGAAGTTACCTTGTGTATAAGTGGTAATCGAGCCGTCTTCCAGGTCCTGTTCTATGTGTTCGCACTTGTAGGTCTGACCGTCGGCAGCAAACTCCTTCAGGGCGTCGGCTTTGGCCACCTCCTTGCGGACTACAGGCTCCTTCTTGGAAGCCAGCTCCTTCATCTTTGCTTCTATCGTGGGGAAATCGCTCTCCTTGATCATCTGTCCGTCGGGCAGCAGCACGTCGTAGAAGAAGCCATTCTCTACAGCAGGGCCAAAGCCGAACTGAATGCCAGGATACAACTCCTGCAGAGCCTCGGCCAGCAAGTGTGCAGAGGTGTGCCAGAAGGTGTGCTTACCCTCCTCGTCCTCAAACTTGTAAAGAGCGATGGTAGCATCCTCGTTGATGGGGCGATTAAGTTCCACTGTTTCACCATTCACTCCGCAAGCTATTACGCTGCGTGCCAGAGCCGGTGAGATGCTCTCGGCAATCTGAAGTCCAGTAACGCCCTGCTCATACGAGCGAACAGATCCGTCTGGAAAAGTAATCTGAATCATATCTACAATATATGTTTAAGTTTAAATCGTCTGCAAAGGTACAAAAAAGTTTAGAGTTTAGAGTTTCCACATCAAGAAATTTTCTCTTTACCCTCATATATTTTCACTTTCTGGCCCGTTTGATGAGACTATAGGCCGTATAAAGCCCCAGCTCACCCGCCTTCGAGAGGTCGCTGACAGCTGCATCGTAGCGTTTCTGCGCCATATACACCAAGCCGCGATTATAGTAGGCTTCGGGCAGATTGGGGTCCAGTTCGATAGCCCGCGTATAGTCGGCGACGGCCTTGTCCATCTCCAGGCACTGCACATAGGCGTATGCCCTGTCGTAGTAGAGGTAGGGGTTAGCGGGAGCCAGCGCGATGGCCCTTGTCAGGTTGTCCAGCAGGTTGGCCGTTCTGAGGGGCACGTTCTCGCTCTCCTGCTGAGCCTGACAGATGGCTCGCAGCCAGCATTCCACCGCCGATGCGGAATCGTTCTTCAGCCAGGGGGCAGGGTCGGTAATCGTGCTTTCGCCGCATACGATATACAGATGGCGGTCTGCGGGCAGCGTGCGGTTCAGCGAGTCCACCTGCCGGTCGTAGGCCATATAGCGTCTCACGCTGCTCTGTTGCGGACGTGTCGACAATACGTACATCGGCTGATAGTCCATCCCCACCCTGCGGTTCTGCACTCTGCCGCGATACTCGCTCTGATATTCATGCACCGACTCCTGCTCGTCGGCCACAGCCAGCTGGTTGTATTTCTCGATATCCTCGTCGCTGCGCTTGCGCATCTGCTGCTTCGACAGTCTCGGCTGTTTTCCGAAGCGTTTGTCTATCTGGGCTTTCAGGATGCGGAACTCGTCCAGTTCTGCCTGTCTTGTCATCCCCAGTTTCCGATAGCACTGGGCCCGCTGGTGCAGTCCAGTCCAGAAGTTAGGATACTGTTCTATGACCTTCGAATAGTCGCGGATGGCAGCCCTCGGGTTTCCCGTCTGCTCCAACAGCAGCGCGCGGTTGTAGAGGGCCATCAGGTTGTCGGGCTCCATTTTCAGCACAAAGTCGAAGTCCGTAATCGCACGGTTGTCGTCGCCCACCTGGGCGCGCAGCAGTCCGCGGTTGTAGTGTCCGAGGAAGTTGTTGGGGTCGTAGTCGAGCGCCATATCATAGTCGGCCATCGCGCCGCGCAGATTGCTCTGGTTGAAGCGTGCCAGCGCGCGGTTGATGTAGAGGTTGGCATTCTTGGGCAACAGGTGAACGGCCTTGTCCAGATACCCCTCACCCTCTTTCCACTGCTCGCGGGCCAGACTGATGACCGCCCGCTGCGCCCACACATTACCGTTATAGGCATCGAGCTCCAGACTCTTGTCCAGCGCCTCGATGGCTGCCGTCGTATCCGTTTTCTGCAGATAGGCCTCGGCCTTCATCGCATAGACGCTCGCATGCCGGCTCCACCTCACTGCCATCGTGTCCAGATCGGCCAGCGCGCCGTCATAGTCTTTCTTCTGTATCCGGCAGAGCGCCCTGTTGTGCCACAGGTTCACCGACTCAGGGGCATAGCGCAGCGCCTGATTATAGTCGCTGATGGCTTCGTCGTAGCGTTTCTGCTGGATACGGCACAGTCCGCGCAGCTCGTAGATGCCCACCACAAAGGGATTCTTGCCCAGCGCCTCCGAGCAGTCGCTCTCCGACCCCACATAGTCGTCCAGATAGTATTTGGCCACCGCTCTCAGATACCAGGGCTCGTAGAGATAGGGCTTGGCTGCAATCACCTGGTTGAAGTACTGCATCGAGAGCACGTAGTCCTCATAATAGAGCGCCGAGCGCCCTATCATCATCAGCCGCTCCGTATTATACTGGGCACGCAGGGGCAACAAGGCAAAGAGCGTAAAGAGCAAAATGCCACACAGCCTTCTGCCCCATCCGTCCGAGTGGGAAATCATCCTTACCATTCTTTTTACCTTGAGTGCCCTTCTGTTACTTATTTTCTCACGCTCTTCGTCCGGTATCCACAGCGGAACCGACCCTGAAGCAGCGCTTTCAGCTTGCTCTTTATCAACTGCTTGCGCAGCGGCGAGATACGGTCTACGAACATCCTGCCGTCCAGATGGTCAAACTCGTGCTGCATCACCCTTGCCAGATAGCCTTCTATCCACTCGTCGTGATGCTCAAACTGCTCGTCGTCCCACTCCACATGGATGCGTGTGGGGCGCACCACCTTCTCGCGGATGGCAGGCAGCGACAGACAGCCCTCCTCCGACGAGTCGGTCTTCGATTCGTCATACTCCACGATGTGCGGATTGATGTACACCTGCCGGAAGCCTTTATACTCAGGCAGGTCGTCGCTGATGACGTCCAGGTCGATCACCACCAGTCGGATGGCGCGTCCTATCTGCGGAGCAGCCAGCCCGATGCCTTCGCTGTCGGCCAGCGTCTCCCACATGTCTGCTATCAGCTCCTTCAGCTGCGGATATTCGGGTGTGATATCCTCGGCCACCTTGCGCAGTACGGGTTGGCCATATATATAAATAGGTAATATCATTTACTATTTACTATTTACGATTTACGATTTTCGATTTTCGATTTACAATTTGCGCGAGCGCATATAGTCCTCCAGGATGATGGTAGCCGAGATTTCGTCTACCAGCGCCTTGTCCTGTCGGGCTTTCTTCTTCAGTCCTCCGGCCAGCATCGCCTGATGGGCCAGCACCGAGGTGAAGCGCTCGTCGTAATATTCTATCGGTATCTGGGGCATCTGCTTGCGCCATCGGTTCACAAACTGCTGCACGCGCACGAGGTTCTCGCTGGGCGCACCGTTGGGCTGGCGCGGCTCGCCGATGACGATACGCTCCACCTCCTCGCTGGCCACATAGCGCAGCAGATAATCGAACAGCTCAGATGTGGCGACAGTCGCCAACCCGCCAGCAATCAGTTGCAACGGGTCGGTGACTGCCAATCCTGTTCGTTTCTTTCCGTAATCTATAGAAAGTATCCTTGCCACAGCTTATTTTGCGTACAGCAGCCAGGCTCCGGGATACTTCGTCTGCAGGTCGTTGCGGCTGGCAGCAGCCTCCACCTTTGTATCGAAAGTGGTAGCCACCACACGATACATCGCAGGCTGCACGGCATTGTTCAGCACCACCTGGGCCTGATAGCCGGCATTGATCAACTGGCTCTGCAAACCCTCGGCATTAGCCTTCAGCGAGAACGAGCCCACCACCACGCTGAAGTTCTTCAGACCAGAGCCGCTCACCACCGTCACATTCTCCTGACGCACGGCAATATTGTCGGCATTGTCCACCACGCGGGTATTGTTAGAAGCTCTCTCCTCCAGCGGGGTCACCACATTCTGCTCAACCACGGGTTGCTGAACAGGCTGCTGGGCCTCCTCCTGAGCCTTTGCCTTCAGGTAAGCCTGCTTGTAGGCACTTTCACTTGACTTACAACTTGTAAAAGCCATTGCTGCGCAAAGTCCTGCGCAAAGTACGATGTACTTCTTCATAGTTTTTCTACTTATAAATTGTTTAATTAGACTTTAATTCCGTTATTTTGCCTGCGAAATTACAAAATATCGGGCACATATCAAGAAAAATCCTGCATAAAGTTTGTTAATTTGGAAAACTTTCCGTATATTTGCCCGCAGAAAACCGTTTAACACTATAAAAAATTAAAACGACTATGAAAAGTTTAGGTTATTTAGGCGCATTCTTCGGCGGCGCACTCGCCGGAGCAGTTCTCGGACTTTTGCTCGCTCCCGAGAAGGGCGAGGACACCCGCGTAAAGATTACGGACGCAGTGGACGACTTCATGAAGAAGCACAACATCAAGCTCAGCCGTAAGGAAGTCAACGACCTCGTCGACGACATTGCCGACGCTGCTCCCGAAGTGGAAGCATAAATCCCCCACTCCGTTGAACCACTGAACACACTTCACGTCGATGCTAAGTAGCGACAAGAATGTAGAAACCATTGCCCAGATTGTTGGGATTGTCAAGCATTACCTCGGGCTTCAGGGCGAATACCTGAAGCTCGACGTAATCGACAAGTTCGTGCGCCTGCTGAAGGCCACCGCGCTCTTTGTGCTTTTCTTCCTCATCACGATGGTGGTGGTATTCTTTTTCTCCTTTGCCGTAGCCTATTGGCTGGCCGGCTTTATCGGCCACGTGGCAGCCTTCTTCGTGGTCGGCATCGTCCATCTGTGCATCTTCATCCTGTTCGTCATCTTCCGCAAGCCTTGGATTGAGCGCCCCCTCGTCCGATTCCTCACCACCCTGCTATTAGGCTGATAACTGTCAACTCTCAACTGTCAACTGTCAACTCCCAACTATGATGCTTCCCGTTCGAAATCCCCAGAAGACCTATCACACCCTCGACGAAATCCAACTTCGCAAGGAGGAGCTTGCTGCCCAGATGCAGCAAGACAATCAGCGTTTATCCGCGCTCAAGAGCCAGCTGTTCGTATCGCGCTCGGAGAGCACCAAGAGCGAGTGGATTACCAGCCTTATCTCCAACGGCATCACGGCTTTCGACACCTTCATGCTGGTGCGCAAGCTCATGAAGAGCTACAGCTTCCTCTTCGGCCGTAAGCGGAAATAAGCCTCACTCCACCCTCCTCACATTTCTCTCACCTCTCACCACTTACCTCTCTACTTCACTTCGGCATCCTCATGCTGAAGGTATATTCCTCGCGGTCGCTGTTGACATCGGCATCCGTCTGTCGCCATGTGATGGTGTAGCTGCCCGTATCGGACACCCCACCCTGCTTGCCGGCCTCGCGCATAATCTCCTTCACGGCATCATTATGGTTGAAGGCATTCTTGGCCGTCACCATAAACTTGCCTATCTCGTCGTACTGGGCGACGCTCTTGCCCTCGTTGTAGGCTTTCTTATGGTCGGGACGCTTGGTATAGAACACGCACGATGCCAGGAAGTACTGCTTCAGCTGGTCGGTCAGGTAATTCTTAATCTTCGTCACATCGGCACTCTTCTCAGCCTCTGGCACGCTTACGCTCATGCTCCACGTCTGAATGAAGCGGGGCGGGCAGATGATTACTTCCTTGACATTATGCACGGTGTCTTGGCCGAACCAATGCGGAGTGGTCTCAAAAATTTTGTTAACGTGCAAGGTCAACCACTCGTCTGCTAACTGGAATCTGTGATTAAAGACCACCGTCTTCGAGCTGCTGTTGGGCACCGTCCACACCCATGCCTGCTCCACGGTGCAAGTGTGCGTCTGTATGTGCCGGGCTATATCGTGTGAATAATTCCTAAACAAGGCCCAGTACGATTGCGCGCTGGGGCCAGTGTACCTCCACTCCGCCACTCCTTCGGGCGAGGGTGAGGCCGTCATCGCCAGGTCGGCATCAAACTTGCTGACGGTACGGCTCCACGACATGCTGGTCGACCCGCCCGCCATCGGTCCACTGGCACTCACCGAGGCGTTGGCGCCCAGTTGGAAGGTAAAGCCAGTGGTGACGTTCTGTCCGCCGCTGGTGCTGTTCATCGGGGCATAGTTCTCTATCTTCACGCTATTGCCAGCATCCTCCAGCTTGTACCACGTGTATATCTCCTTCATATAGGGGCCGTACGCACAGCGTTTCTTCAATATCGGTTCCCATAGATCCCAGGGGAGCCAGCCCTTGGGATCATACCATTCTCTTTCGCCATTGGGACCGCAGTTCAGGTCCTGGTTGTAGGCTGTCAACGACGACGTCACGCAGTAGACGTCACACTTCTTCTCCTTCGAATAGGCCGTCCATATCTGGTATTTCACTTTATATCTGTGGCGCCGCGAGTAGTTCTGCGGACCTTTTACCTGAAAGCCCCCCTCGAAACCGGTTCCTTGCGCGTCGGAAATCTTGTCCACAAACTGCTCTGCAGTCCCTCCGGCGCGACGAGCCATCATGCGGGCGACCTCCCAACGGGCGGCCTGCTGGCTGGCCTCGTCCTCCTTGGTGTTCAACCACTCGGCTGCCAGGTCAGCATTCTGTCCATACTGGTAGTCGGTCAGCTCTTCCGATGCGCGAAGGACCTGATAGGCATCATTCCCTCGGAAGATGACCAGCGACAGATAGTCGCCCCGGCCATTCTCGTCCAGATAGACGGAGAAGTCGAAGCCCTCCGACGTCCACATCACGATGCGGTTAAGCATCTCCGTGTTCAGCATCTGCACGATGTGTTGGGCCAAGACGGTGTTCTCGCCCTCCATAAATCCATTGATCACGCTACGCAGCCGGTTCACCAGCGCCTGCAGCTGGTCGATGGTGGGTTCGGCGATGGCTATCGAGCCGCCTTTGGCCAGCACCACTATCAAGGCGGCACATTCCGCATCCGTCAGTTTGCCGATGTTGCCGTTGTGCAGGATGATGTTCTCCACCTCCTCGTTGGGCTTGTCCGACTCTAAGACCAGACTTGCAGCACGGTTGCCCACGCGGGCCACCAGTGCCTTGCCGTCGCCCTGATAGCCGCCGTCGAAGACATAGGTCAGTCCGTCCACCGTCACGCTCATGGCATCGGCAGTGGGCTCGGCCTCCGGCTGCACGTATATCACGCTATCATCTTCATCCGCTGTGGCGTTCTTGTCGTCGTCGTCCTTACATGCTGTCAGCATCGCTGTCAGCATCAGCAGGATATACACCATTTTGGAAGGAATCGCAGAAAGCGGTCTTGTATTCATTATTTTCATATCTTCTTACATTATAACTTTTACCATAGAAATTCTCTGCAAAGATACAAAAAATATTTTAAATAAAAGACAAAAATCCCTAAAAAACATCGTTTATGGCACAGAAAGTAAACGCAGCAGAACAAGCATTCAACACCGGGCCAGGTCGTCGCTGTACACATCCCCAATGTCCGTCTGGTAGCCCTCAG
Organism: Prevotella sp. UBA2456; assembly: GCA_002342415.1. Classification (GTDB taxonomy): domain Bacteria; phylum Bacteroidota; class Bacteroidia; order Bacteroidales; family Bacteroidaceae; genus Prevotella. The sequence continues at coordinate 15,050 of DDPY01000047.1, forward strand.
CCGGCTTCTGCTCCACCTTGTAGTGCGCCATCACCGTCTGGTGCTCCTGCTCGATAATGATTTTATAGTCGTCCATATTTCTGTCTCTGTATCCTCATTCATGGCAGCACAGAAATATGGAAAGTCTTGCTATGTCTTTTGATATATCTTCAGCGGTTTGCGTACAGACGAGCGTATGCTGGACACTTCGACGACTGAAATCAATCGTTAGAGCCATTGTGAAAAGACGGTTTTAAACTCCGACATTGAAACCGTTTCGCCTCGATCCGCTTTTTCTATCTCGTCTTCGATGTCTGGCGTTACCTGCAGTACACCGTCTACGATGTTGGCATATTCCACATCGTCAGGCATAAATGTTTCATCGTATGCATAAGCTACGTTTGCAGCGGGCTCTTGAGCCGTCAGGCAACTGCCGTTCTCTTCTTCTACGTAGGGATATGGTTTAATCTCCTTCATCGTTATTTGCATTTTATTGCTGCAAAATTACTATAAATGAACGAAAGTTCCAAATCTTTTTCAATAATTCTGTGCCACAATGTCAAAGAACGCTTCTTTTTTTACTATATCTTTTGTGAGACAAGTACCAGTTCCCTGTGCTCCCCTGTCGCAACAAATCGAAGAAATTTTGGAGGAAATATTTGGAATCTTGCCCGAGTTGTTGAATGCCTGCAGGCTCTCTTTTTTTCCTCTGCTCTCGCCCGTTGCACTTGCTGCAGTGTTGCAGTTCAGAAATCCTTCAGCCAAAGCATGAACAGCAAGTCTGTGGGGCGTCTGACACCATGACTACCGCATTTTCCTGCTCCCCTATGCGGGTAAAGGTAAGGGGAGCAGGCATCGATGCGTTTTGCGTAATTCTCACATTCACGATTTATCTTCCGAAGCCCGTCAGCAGCTTGAAGCACTTGTTGATGCGGGCTGCCTGGAAGTCGTAGCTCTGGGTGTGGCCAGCGGTCTTCGGGCTGAGGTTCTTCTTCGCATAGATGCGGTCAATGACTTCCAGTACTTTGGCTTCATCTGTGCAGATTTCCAGGTATTGGTAGTCGGGCAGATAGATGCGGCTCAGTATTATCGGCAGGTCAAGGGATTTCAGCTTCACTTGAACGGTTACATTGATTTCTACCGCGGGGAAACGGAAGGGGACGTGATTCAAATATATAATGTTTTCTTCAGTTTTATATTCCCAACGCTTTTCTACATCCATAAAATCTCCGTTAGGCATATTCCAACATGACATCTGAGGTTCTATGACATAATCTTCTGTACCACATCCGAAAATATGTAGTTCCTGCTGGTAATTGTCATCAATATAACCATCATGCTCCACATAATCAGTCTTAACCAAAGGGTACTCTATTCTATAATTAGTACCCTCAATGGTTTGTCCGTCGAAGTCGCCTGCTCCAACGAAATTAAAGACGTAGTTGTCAACCTCGTCACCATAATGATGAGAGAAATATGAAAGTTCTTCACTAATTGTAGTATAAGACTTGTTTGCTAACGGTTCCATGCCAATAGCCTGACGGAAGGGGTCGGTTCCCGTCCAATTCATTTCTTGGCGTGCGCCTGCAATGGCATCAACCTGCATCCACTCTATCTGGTCGTCGGGGAATACGTTAGGATTGAGCACCACCTCTACGCTGCTGGGATCGAAAAAGAGCCAGTTGCCTGCATAATAATAGTCATTTCGCGATTTTTTGACAAAATCCATATTGTTTTGGCTGTTGACAGCATACACCATCGGGGTTTTCTTGATATTCCACACGCCCTGACCGACATGAGAGTTCTTGGTGTCGAAGTCCTTGAGGTAGAACGTGGGCGAAGCGACGCCCACAGTGGGCTGTGAGCCTTGGATGACACCGTCGGTATTGATGGTTCCGTTCATCATCATATTGATGGTACCCTCAAAAGTGCCGTCGAAAGTGCCGCTCGTTGCACCGCCGCTGGCCTTTGTCTTGCCCGAGGCGAGGCTGGAGCCGTTCTTGGCGAGATCGACACCACCCTTGATAGCACCAACGGCGTTGCCCGAATAGATGTCCTTGACTGTATTCGTGATCTTGGTGCCCAGCTTTACGAGGTCGCCGACACGACCGAAGAGACCCTTCGACGAACTGGCGATAAGAGGCGTTTTTGTTTGTCCCTCGAAGGAACCCTTCATCTCGCCGTTGATTTTGGCCATCATGGTGCTGTAGAGCGAGGTGTGCTGGGTGTTCCACGAGCGCATCTGCAACTTGATATTATCATCCTCGTTAATGGTCTCGGAGCGAGTGAGCGACAGGTCCACATCGAATGCCCACCAGCCATCGTTGGGCACTATCAGGCCATCGTTGCTCCTATAGTCAACCCAGGGAGTGATATAGTCCATAAAGGTGCCCTGCCCCGTCTGGTTGATGGCTGCCTTGTTAGTGAGGGTGCGGTCATCTGGCACACCGTAAGGAATGGTGGTGTGGGTGGCGAGGTTGTCGGTCATCGATACCTGCCATACATGGTCGTTACCCGTGCTGGTGCCCTGCGGCATATAGTAGAAGAAGCGCAGGATGCCAGTATATTTGTTATAGAGGGCAAAGAAGTTGTTGTTCACTACGCTGCGGTTGCCGCAATAGTTTGCCACCCACTCCCATCCCATCTCGGGCGTGATGTCGTCGCAGAAGCCCTCGGGCAGATTGGTCTGCTTGGTGCCGTTATACCAGGGCAGGTTCACCGTCGTGTAGCCTGTGCGCCCTTTCTCGTCGGTGACGTCGGTACCCACGCCGTCGTAGATGTAGATAGCCTCCGTCTGTCGCCAGTTCTGGGCTGTGATGTCCTTGTCGTTGATGTTGTAGTTGTCGGCGGAAGCGCCGTACGTCGCAGCCTCCAGTTGCTGCAGCAGCTTCTCGTAGCCTTCGGGTGCAGCCTTCATGGTCTGCGCACCGTTGTCATCAAAGGTGATGGCACCGTTGGCAAAGCGGAAGGAGCGTGGCATGGAGCTGATGTCCTTCTGCGGCTTGGCAGTGATGGTGCCGTCGGCAGCAACGGTGTAGCTGAAGGCACCGTCATACTGTCCGCCTTCAAATTGCAGCGGAGTGGTGGCATTGTGGTCATTGAATACCGCCTTCCACCACTTGCCCGTGCCGTCGCTGTTTAACTTTACGGCCTGAAGCACGCGGCTGTAGGGGATGTTGTCGCTGCCTATAGTGCCCGATGCCTGATAGTCGGCATACCAGACACCGTAGATGTCGCTGCCCAACGGATTGTTGAACGATGCGATGTCTTTATCCGAACAGGCTGCCATCAGCAACATGAACATACTCACGAGCACGACAGCTAAGCGAGTCGGCTGGGGGTGATATTTACGTTTCATCATTGTATTTGTTTTGTTTTTAAGTTAGGTTTCGCTGGCAAAGGTACGAACTTTTTCTGAGATTATTGCTATATCGGAGCAGGTATTTTTGCACACGGAGCAGGCATTTTTGCACAAAACCGCCTTTTTTCGCCTTTTTTCGCATTTTGGCTTTTTATTTTGTATCTTTGCAGGGTCAACGACTGTCTTACGCTGGAAAGCGAAACAGGGACCCGTCCCTATGTCTCCTGAGAGGTCAAGACCATTGATGTATGTATTGAAATCTAACATATAAATTACTCTCTATTCCCCTCCATCTTATCAATAAACGTCTCATAAATGAGAGAATAAGCATCACTTGCATTGAATGTTATGCCTGGGCGCAAGAGAGATTGCATATCGTTGGTAAACTCGGCATCCTCCATCTTCTCCTGCA
>DDPY01000020.1 GCA_002342415.1 Prevotella sp. UBA2456
AATGTTACAAAGTTACTTTGTGACGTTTTCGGCTGCGGAGCCTACTTGTCGTTTACTCCAGTGGTGGCGGTCGGTCTTGCTAATCCATCCGTCACGCATCCAACGAGAGATGATCATACGCATGGCTGGCATACGAGTTAGGGAAACGGCTTGTTAATGCTGCAAAATAAAACCGCATACGGCAGTATTGTACGTATGCGGCAATATAATTGAAATCGAAGTCATGCTATCGCGTCAGCCTGATTTCCTCGTGGTAGAAATAGTTGACCACGACGGGATGGCCATACTCTGAGCGACCATAGGGCAGGTCGTTGATGACGTAGGGCATCTGGTGCTCCTTCGTGTAGGCTTCCACCTGCAGGGCGAGCGTCTGCCAGTAGTCACGGCGCTTGCGCTTGTAGATGTCGTCGTAGAGCGGTAGCAGGTCGGGATGCTCTTCGCGGATGTACTGCATGATGGTGGGCTTGAACTGTCCGCGAAGGTTCAGGTTCTCCAGCCATACAAGGTCAGAATAATCCTTAACACGCTCGATGATGGCAAAGACATCGGTAATGCCTGGGAAGATGGGTGACACGAAGCAGACGGTGCGGATGCCCGACTCATAGACCTGCTTCATTGCAGCCAGTCGTCGCTCGATGCTGGGCGCATCGTCCATCGCTTCCTTGAACTGCTCGTCGAGGGTGTTTACAGACCACGATACCGTGACGCGCTTGAACGTTTTCAGCAGGTCGAGGTCACGCAACACGAGGTCGCTCTTCGTGGTGACGATAATCCCGCAGTCGGCACCCTGTAGCTGTTCCAGCAGTGCACGGGTACGCTTGTATTCAGCCTCCTGCTCGTTGTAGCCGTCTGTCACCGAACCGATGACGATGCGCTCGCCGTCGTACTTGTGCGGATTGGTTATGGCAGGCCAGTACTTCACGTCGAGGAAAGTCCCCCACGGCTCGGTATGACCTGTGAAGCGCTTCATAAAAGAGGCGTAACAGTACTTGCAGGCATGGGTACAGCCCACGTACGGATTGACGGAATAACCGCCCACAGGCAGCGATGACTTTGTCATCACCGACTGCACTTGTTTGTCATTTATAATCATAACCCTGTTGTTTTAATACTTCCTTAAATTCCTGTGGCAACTCCTGTACCATATTTGCCTCCCCCATAATGGGAACGAGGTCTTCCTTCATGAAAACGGGAATGTTCAGCCGGTGTGCCTGTTCTGTCAAATTCTCCACCCAACTGACTTCCGACACGACCTTGCCCTTGCGCTTACCCGTTTCCGTTCCTATCACAATCCAGCTAATGCCGTGCAAGTCAACCTCTCCAATATCGTTGAACATCGGCTCGAAGGTGACATGCAGGTGAGTTGAACCTACATTCTCCCGCAACTGGTCGATACGCTGCTTTTCCTTCGAAGAGGTCACCGTGACTCCAAACCATCCGTTGTCGGGTGTAACTGACATGTGCAGCAGGTCGGGCCGTTTACTGAGAAACAGATATTGGTGCTGCACGTTCTGGCGCATCTTGTCGAACACCAGTTCACGCCATTCGTCTTTCCACCCCGCGAGGTCACTCATGCCTGTCAGCAGCCAGTTGTGGGGCTTCGGATTGCCCATCAGCCGCAGCTTGCCAGGATAGAATTCCGGCACAGAGAAATCGTCTGTAATGTGGTAGCGACGACAATTGTTGCGGGCATAGCAATAACTACAGCCGATATTACAGCCAATCACAAGATTCATGTTCTGAATCAGGTCTTTGATACAAACACTCATCGTCTCTCGTTTACTTGCTGACATTTACGCTCTCACCGTCCTCGGGAATGTGGACGCGCCCGGCCACTCCATGCTCCCTGGCAGCCTGAAGGAGTGCGGCACGGGTGACGTGATTGTGGTTCACGCCCTCCAGGTGGGTGGCCACGAAGGTGGCCTTCGGTGCGTAGTCCATCGTCTTCAGCACATCGGGAATGTGCATGATGACATGCCCTCCCACATGAAACTTGTTGCCGCCAGCATTGACTATCACCACATCGGGCTGCCAGCGGTCAAGGTTGCGACGCACACCACTATACCAGATGGTGTCGCCAGCCAGATAGGTCGTAGGCTCCGCAGGGTGCTGGAACACATAGCCGCAGGTGTGGCCGGCCTTCGGCAGCATCCACCAGTGGCCGTGATGGCTCTCAGCCTTCGACAGACGAACATCGCCCAGCTGCATCTCGCCCTCAATCACTTTCACCTGCTTGAACCCATGCGACACGACCACCTCACGGTCCAGCTCGTCCTGCACGACGATGAGCATTTCCTTCGGCAGCTGCTCATAAGCGGCATCGTCTATGTGGTCAGTGTGCAGATGGGTCAGCAACACGCAGTCCACATCCCTTAATAGTTCGTCCACCGTCATCGGCAGGTCGTGAATCGGGTTGCGCAATTCCTGATGGTGCGAGAACGGGAACGGCGGCATACAGCCCTTTTCGCCCAGCATGGGGTCTATCAGCATCACCTTACCGGCATACTCAATCTTAATCGTAGCGTTTCTAATCTGTTGAATCTTCATGTTCTTTTCTGTTTTTTTGATTTCTGGGTGCAAAGGTACGGCGAAATGTTAAAGATGTCTATACCAGAACGACATGTTGTTATGCCATTTTGATAAATCACGCTTTTTTCGTACCTTCGCAGCCGAAATCATATAAAGAGGTATGGCAAAAACAACATACAGGCTCGTAGAGGTGCCTTTCAGCAAGACGGAATGTGGTGTAGATTTCTTTATCAACACCGCCCATGGCAGTGAGCGGAGGGGCGTGCTGACGGAATACCCCGTGTTCAAGACCGATTTTTTCGAGATGTTCTTCTTCCGTAAGGCCAATGGCTATCTGTTGCTGGGCTACCAGAAGATAGAACTGCGCGATGGCATGGTGCTCATCCTGAAGCCCCACCAGCAGCAGGAATGGCACATTGACGAAGATGCCCTCGACTACGATTTCCTTATCTTCCGCAACGACTTCATGCGTACGTTTATTGCCGACAAGTTCTTTGTCTATCGCCTGCAGTACTGCCAGCAGACCGACACGCCACCATACTTCATGGCAACAGCCGACGAACTGACGGAATACGAACGGCTGCTGAAGAAAATCCGCAGCGAACTGCGCCAGCCTGTAGCCGACAGCTACCATATCATCGTCAGCGTGCTCTACTATCTGCTGGCCGTCTTGAACCGACGCTATACCGAGACATATAGTCTGCCCTTTGAACTGCCGAAGAACCACTACGCTTTCCTGTTTGTGGAGCTGATGGAGCAGCACATCCGCGACCTGCAGCGTGTGCAGGAATATGCCGACCTGCTGCACGTCAGCCGGGTGACGCTTAACCAGAGCGTCATGGCGCAATATGGTGTTCCAGCCACCGTCCTGCTGAAGCAACGCCTGCTGGCCGAAATCAAGAACGGACTGTTGTTCAGCCACAAGACGGTCAGCGAGATTGCCTACGACTTCCACTTCTCAGAGCCTTCACATCTGATGCGGTTCTTCAAGAAAGCCACAGGCAAGACGTGTACACAATTCCAGCAAGAATACGAGAATGGAACGTTTGAATAACTCTTTTAGGTAAATTCCAATTTATGAAAGAATGGCTGGTTTCTGATGACTGGCACAGGCGTACCGAAGGATGAGCGCAAAGGGTTAAAGTGGATTCACAAAGCTACCTTCCAAGGCTATCAGCCAGCTATCGACTATTGTAAGGAACACGGATATAAGTGGTATTAAACTATCGAATGATGAAACTGAAGAAACGAAAAATCAAGTATTCGGCAATATTCTTTCTCTGCTGGTTCCCCCTTTTGGCCTTTCTTATTGATGGTGTCCTGAATTTCCAGACATTGGTTGATTATTTCGGCTCGTATGCCTTTGTCGAGACTGCGCTATTGCTTATGGTCATTCTACCAACAATAGCAGTTTACAAATTTACAAAAGAAGAATGATGCCACTCGGCTTTGCCGCTTGCCTAAGCACGCCTGAATATCACACCCAATTACCTCACGGAATGCTGCATCAAGACGAGCCGTCATAATGCCAGTTTCTTCATCGAGCACTTCACTGCCGAAGAAATTGCCCGCCTGCTGAAACGCGAAGACCTGTCGATTACGGATGTAGCCTATCAGCTGGATTTCAACACCACCAACTACTTCACCCGCTACGTGAAGCGCGTTCTTGGCATGACTCCCAGCCAGTATAAGGCAAAGTTTAGCGTAAAAAAATAGGGAAAATCACCCCATCAGTAATTTGTATACACCTTTCAGTAATTTGTTTAGCGATGGTTCGGTGAAATCGTCGTACCTTCGCAGCCGAGAATAAATAACAGTATTAATAACTTAAAAAAAATTGCGGTTATGAAGAGAACAATTATCATTACGGGTGGTACAACAGGTATCGGTAAGGCTACGGCTTACCAGTTTGCAAAGAACGGTTGGAATGTGGTTATTACAAGTAGAAGTGAAAAGAAGGGTCAGGCATTCGTCGAGGAAGCCAAGAACGAGGGGTTGGATATGACCTTCTTCCAGTTGGATGTGACGAACGAGGAGCAGGTGGCTCAGGTCATCGAGCAGACGGTGGCCAAGTTCGGCAAGCTGGACAGCATTGTCAACAACTCTGGCATCTCGCTGGGTGCCGCACCGCTGGCTGACACCGAGACGGACGAGTTCAAGCAGCAGCTGGACACCAACGTCCTGGGCGTTTATTACGGCATGAAGTATGCCATCCGCGCCATGCTGAAGACGGGCGGTGGCACGATTGTCAATCTGGCATCTATCGCAGGACTCAACGGACTGATTTACACCGCACAATATTGCGCAACTAAGCACGCCGTGGTGGGACTGACCAAGGCTGCTGCCATCGACTACGCCCAGCAAGGTATCCGCATCAACGCCGTTGCTCCCGGTGCCATCAAGACCGACATCCTGAAGCACGCTATCGAGGCTGGGGCTTATGATGAGAAGGGCATTGCTGCCATCCATCCGATGAATCGCATGGGCGAGGTGCAGGACATTGCCCTGGCTATCTATTATCTGGCTAGTCCCGACAACAAATTCCTGACAGGTACCATCCTCAACGTTGACGGCGGTTATAATTGTAGATAATATGGAACTGATTGACTATACCAACAAATGGTTGACTGGCGAAATTCAGGAGGATCTGGCAATGGTTGCAGGAGGCGTGGTATGCCTCCTGCTGGCCCTTGTGGCATGGCGTTGGGGCTCGTCGGAGTCGGCTCGCGCCATCATTCTGCCATTGACGGTGGTGGCGGTAATCTTTATCGGAGGAGGAGCTGCATTAGCCTATAATAATCATCAGCGGAGCAAGCAGTTCGTGGAACAATACCAGGAGTCGCCTGAGAAGTTTCTGGAGAGCGAGAAGGCTCGCGTGGCTGCTTTCATGAAGATCTATCCGCAGACCATCATCGTCTCTGCCGTCATGATGGTCATCGCTGTCTGCGTGTTCACCTTCTGCGATAAGCCCTGGCTCCGAGCATCTGCCCTTGCGCTCATCCTTGTAGCCCTCGCCGCCCTGACAATTGATTTCTTCTCGAAGGAGCGTGGCGTGATTTATCAGCAAGAGTTGGACACCGTGAAGATAGAAAATGTAGGATGATAGTCATTATCTGCGAAAAAAATTGTATCTTTGCGCCATGAAGATAAGACAAATCCATTTCCCCACCGTGTCGGCATTCATGCATGCCCTCGGACGTGACGATGTCCGCCATCCGCTCATTGAGGTCATCCATCTCGACGACCTTGCTGATTGCAGCTCGTTTGGCAACACCCGCTATACGTTTGGCTTCTACTGCGTGGTTTACAAGGATGCACGCTGCGGCACCGTGCGCTACGGGCGCAACGAGTACGACTACGACAACGGCACGCTGCTCTTCTTCGCCCCCGACCACGACGTTGAGCTGGGCACGCTCGAACAGAGCTACCAGGGCGTGATGCTCATCTTCTCGCCGGCACTGATGCAGGGATTATCGATGTCGCCCTACACCTTCTTCGGCTATTCAGTCAACGAGGCCCTGCACGTATCGGAGCGTGAGCGCCAGCAGCTGCACGACATCCTCGGCAACATCGAGACAGAGTTGGAACGCGGCATCGACCGCCACACCCGCCAGCTGATGGCGCAGAACGTCGCCCTGATTCTGAACTACTGCGTGCGCTTCTACGACCGCCAATTCATCACCCGCGAACCCGTCGACAGCCAGCTCATGCAGCGCTTCACCGTCCTGCTCGACGACTATTTTGCCCGAGGCCTAGCCGCACGTCAGGGAGTGCCCACCGTGCGCTACTTCGCAGACGCGCTGAACCTCTCGGCCAACTACTTCGGCGACCTCGTAAAAGCCCAGACGGGCAATAGTCCGCAGCAGCTCATCCAGCAGCACCTCATCGCTCAGGCCCGCCACCGCCTCACCACGACCACCGACACCGTCAGCCAGATAGCCTACGCCCTCGGCTTCGAGTACCCCCAGTACTTCTCCCGCCTGTTCAAAAAGCAGACCGGCCAGACCCCGCAGGAGTTCAGGGCTCAGGCGTAATGGTGGAATTAAATCGACAGAAATCTACTGTTGTGACAGCCAATGTTTAATGACGTTTAAATAATTGTCAGCATCAATTAATCGAGTTTAAAATCGGTGCCATAATGACCATATCCCTGGCTTAGGCCAGCCCCTTAGCAAGGGGCTTCAAACGTGCCAACAGTACAGCACCCG
>DDPY01000006.1:0-3254 GCA_002342415.1 Prevotella sp. UBA2456
CGGTAGGAGTGGTCATATACTCCCCAAACTTATTTATACATTCCATATTTCTGTGCTACGTTGTCAGTTAGGGAGCACAGGGGACTGTACTTGTCTCATACTGGACTCGCTCTTCTCACTCAGAAGAGTATCATCATCTGTTCTGCACGTATGCGGTGCAAAGATAACGAAAAATCACCAGAAACAATTTTTTGGGGGCAAAAAAGTTGTTGGTATCGTAGAAAGGTTACGGGTAGGCGAGCCAACAGGCTCGGGAATGGATCAGCTGGCACTGAAGAGACTCGTGGACACGTTCTCCAACCTCGCCGACGTGAAGGATGTTAAGTCGCAGATGGACTTGTTTACTGATGATGCCGAAGTACATTCAAAAGCAGGAGAGCATGTGTCGGTGATGAAAGGCAAGGAGCCGCTTTGTCTGAAAGCAATAGATCATTGTAGGAAAAGAGCAGCACCCCCAAACAGAGGATGCTGCTCTTTTTCAAGATGGTGTTACACAGATAACTACTTTACGGCAGGCTCCCACTTGCAACGGACGGGCGATACGATAGCACCTTCTTTCTTCAATTCAGCAAAAGCCTTGTCCACTTCCTTGCGATCGGCACCAAGTGCCTTGGTCACGTCACCTGCCGAGACGGGCTTGCCGGCCTCGCGCATGGCCTGTAATACTTGTTCTTTCATGTTGCTTACAATTTTTTAGAATGTGATTGTTTCCACCAGTTCCATCATCTTGAAGAAGTCGGCCTTGGCGTCCTTCAGATAGTACATCACGCCGTTCTCGCCGTTCTCGCCGAGGGCATCCTTCAGCACGGGCATCTTCTCTACCAGTGCGCGGCCAACCTCCTGACGGTTGTCCTCTACCAGCTTGCACTCGATGCGCAGCGTCTGACCCTTGAAGGCGCAGATTTCAGCCTTGCAGTTGTCGGCAATCTGGCGGGTGGCATTGGTCTTGCCGAAGGCCATGATGTAGATTTTGCCCTCAAAGAACAGCATTGCTCCATAAGGACGTACGCGAGGCTGGTCGCCCTCTACTGTTGCGAGATAAAACGTTCCTGCTTTCTCCAGGAAATCGTAAACTTTCTGTATTCCTTCCATAACTTAGTTGTCTTTTAATAAATATTTCTATATGTGATTATGCCTTGTTGAACTTTTCCTTTAGTTGCTTGCAACGCGGACAACGCCAGTCGTCGGGCAGGTCTTCGAAGGCCACGCCATCATGCTCAGCGGGGTCATACACATAGCCACAGATGGAACATACGTATTTACCTGAAGCCTCGGCCTTGGAGAAATCCACTTCTGCGAGGACGGTCGGCACGGGGTTGTCCAGATCCATCACGCGCTTGGCCTCCAGGTTCTCGTAGCCCTGTGGGGTGTGCGTGCCCATATAGACGGTGGGATTGTTACGGACGAACTCACGCACTCTGTCCAAAGTCTCACGGGCAGCGGGCAGGTCGTCATAGACCACCGACAGCTTGTTCTCATACAGCGCCTCATCGGCATAGGTGATGTCGGCCTGGAACATATAGTAGAGTCCGTCGCTTTCGGCAATCACGAGGCTGTTGCCGTTGGTGTGTCCCTTGGCCTTGATGAACCACACGCCGTCGCAAATCTTCTGCGCCTCAGGGAAGTTGTGATAGGCACCGTCCGTGTAGGTGACAGGCACCAGGTTGGGCAGGCCTTTCAGTTCTTCAGCCTGTATCTCGTCGGCTCCCACATAAATCTTCGCATTGGGGAACGAGCGGAGTTCGCCAGAGTGGTCGCTGTGTCGATGGGTCAGCAGGATTTTCGTCACCTGCTCCGGCTTGTAGCCCAAGGCTGCCAGCGCATCCATATAGCTACAGATATCCTTGCCGGTATAGGCCATCGCCTTCTCGTCGATGACTTCTTCTGGGAAACCTGCGGGCAGACCAGTGTCTACGAGGATTACCTCTGAACCTGTGTCGATCAGATAATTCTGCAGGCTGCCGCGATAGCGGATGTTGTGGTCAAATTTATCCGGTCCTTCCTCGCCACCAAAGGCGAAAGGCTGGGTGTAGTACCCGTCACGTCTGAATTTTACGGCTTTGATTTCCATTGTTTATTTGTTTATTAGATTTTTCAACTTAAACTATTATCCCATCACCACGTCGAGTACCATCATCAGTACGAAACCGATGGCAAAGCCGATGGTGCTGAGGTTGGAGTGCTGGCCTTCTGAGGCTTCAGGAATCAGTTCTTCTACGACGACATAGAACATAGCTCCGGCAGCGAATGCCAGCATATAAGGCAGTACTGGTGTCATCAACGAGGCTAACAATACGACGGCCAAACCACCAATAGGTTCAACGGCCCCGCTCAAGCTGCCGATGACGAACGACCGCCACTTTGAATTGCCTGCTGCCCGCATCGGCATGGAGATAATCGCGCCCTCGGGCACGTTCTGAATGGCAATACCGATAGAGACGGCTAAGGCACTGGCTACAGACAGCCCTGCCGCACCATTCTCTGCTCCAGCGAACACCACACCCACGGCCATGCCCTCAGGCAAGTTGTGGATGGTGACGGCCAGAGCCAGCATTGCCGTGCGCGACAGATGCGAGCGGGGACCCTCGGGCTTGTCGGTTCCTATGTGCAGGTGGGGCGTCAACTCGTCTATTAGCAACAAGAAGCCCATGCCCAGCAGAAAGCCTACAGCGGCAGGAAATACCGACCATGCCCCTTCTGCTTCTCGCATCTCCATAGCGGGTATGAGCAACGACCATACGGATGCGGCAACCATCACGCCGGAGGCAAACCCCAGCAGCGATTTTTGCAGACGGGGCGACATCTCGTCCTTCATCAAAAAGACGAATGCCGCCCCAAGCATAGTTCCCAGCAATGGGATGAGCAGTCCTATGATTACTGCCATCTCAGAATGTATTGGTCTCTTACATCATAGCGGTGAGGAAGTTCTCGTAGCCGAGCTTCTCGATGTAATTCAGGTACTGTGCCTCCCAAGCCATGTGGTCCTTCTCGTCGTCAATCCACTTCAGGATGAGCTTCTTGGTGGGATAGTCGTCGTTGAAGGCCTCGGCCAGTTCGCTCAGCTGCTGGATGGCGGTAGGCTCATAGTCGCCCTCAATCTGCTTCTTGGGATCGTCGGTGAAGGGGAACTCGATGGTCTTCATAGCCTCCTGCAGGTCGGCAGGCTTGCAGCCCAGCTCCACCAGGCGCTGGAGCACTTCCTCTGCCTCTTCCCACTCTTCCTCAGCCTCTTCCTTCCACTTGTCGGCCAACTT
>DDPY01000006.1:3306-31655 GCA_002342415.1 Prevotella sp. UBA2456
TTGGCAAACTGCTTCAATGCTTCTTCTTTAGTCATCATTCTTTCTTCTTTTAAGTTAATAATATAATGTGGGTGCAAAGTTACGAATTATCCGATATACGACTGCTGTCCTAAACAAACAATAATTCTACCCAAGCAAACATTTTTGCATTTTCTCTTGGTTTTTCACATTATTTATTGTATCTTCGCCACCGATATGTACAAGTTGATGGATTTTCTGACATCGGTCATCGGTATGCCGCAGGACAAAGTGGTGTCTGGTGAGTTGTATTGCACAGAGAGCAACACCCGTCTGACGTTTCTCACCAACCAGATGCAGGAGACGCTGGCAGGCTACTCTTATACGCTGGTGAACGACGGCTGGTTAGAACTGCTTTACAATGACCGTATGCTGACTCTACAAAAAGGCGACCTGATGATTTATTCCCCTGGGGTGAAAATCAGAATCATCAATGGTTCGACAGATTACCATTCTGTTTGCCTGATGATCGACGAACAGGCGGCACTCGAGATACCGGCCGTGCGCAATGTTGTCCATACCGCCTATCAGCCGATAGCAGAACTCGGGCGCCCTATCATCCATCTCAATGAGCAGCAGACGGCCCATTTTTGGCAGCACATGCACGAGATGATTCAGTATCAGCACTCTGGCCATCGCTATCTGCGCGAGGTACTGCGTACGCTTTTTACTCAGTTTGTCCTTGACCTGATGGATGTCATGGCCCAGAACATCGGCCCCAGGCAAGTCCGTGAGCGAACCACGGAACAGTTCATCGCCTTTATGCGTCTGCTGACCAAGCACTTCATCGAGCATCATGACATAGGTTTCTATGCAGAAGGGCTTCATATCACTCCCATCCACCTGTCGCGCATCGTCCGTCAGGTTACGGGGCGTACGGTGGTCGATTATATCAATCAGATGCTGCTGATGGAAGCCTCATGGCTCCTGCAGACTACCGACCTCAGTATCGCTGCGATAGCTGAACGCCTGCACTTCGCTGACCAAAGCAGTTTCGGACGTTTCTTCACTCGATTGAAAGGCACTACGCCAAAAACATATCGGTTGGAACGAAAGAGGTGACGACTATCAACGAAAGTTAAAGTTACGCAATAATCGTGGGAATTTATCAGAATTGACTACTTTTGCAACAAAGTTTAATACTACAGACAGATAAATCGGAATTTATGGAAGAGCATAACATCCTCTGTATAGCCAACAGAAGTGAGTTCCGTGCATGGCTCGAAGCGAATCATGCCGCAGAGAGCGAATGCTGGGTCTGCGTGAAGCGGGGACGGCCTGCAGATGAAGAAACCTTCTGGTATCTCGATGCCGTGGAGGAAGCCCTTTGCTTCGGATGGATTGACAGCCGGCACAAACTGATTGACGGCAGAAGGATGCAATGCTTCACTCCTAGAAAGCGAAACAGCCCTTGGACGGAACTGAACAAGGAGCGAGTGAGGCGACTGGATCGGTTAGGGCTGATGACAGATGCTGGGCGTCGTGTGCTGCCACCGATGGGCGCACGCAGTTTCAAGATAGACAAAGACGTTGAGGCGGCTTTGAAATCAGCTCGTGCATGGACAAAGTACAAGTCGTTTCCTCCTCTCTACCAACGTATTTGTGCCTATAATGTGGCATTCTATAAGACCAGAGACAAGAGCATGTATGAACAGACCCTGTCTCACCTTATCACAGAAACCAAAGCCGGACGCATGTTTGGCGAATGGAATGACTACGGCCGGTTGCTCGGTTAAGTAAAAGTACTCATAGGGCGACCTTTTTCCCGGAGCACTGGGGGACTGGTACTTGTCTCACAAATATGCTTACAGCGGGTCAGTCCCCCTGTGCGAGACAGTATGAATAAGACAGGAATAAACTATTGATGTTTGAATGAAACTACTTTTGGCCGTAATGAGAGCGCAAAGAAATAACAGCAACATAGACCTCGGCATCGTGGATTTCGTATGCCATTTCCTACAGCGAATTGATAAATGCCGTAATGTCTTCTTTGCTCTCAAGACGCGTGAATTTTGTCCCAGGCTGATGGGCTTTGGCAATGTCTTCTTCGACAGCCTTCACATTGCGAGAGTCAGCAAAGAAAGTATCGCCAGACGGACTGATCTCATAGGGATCGACGCGATACGATTTCTTTTGGGGCTTACTGATAGTTACTCCCTTGATGGCACCCAAAATCTTTTTCAGACTGGGGATAAGGCTTGCATCCTCTATATTAAGAACTAACTGTGACATAAATGGAATTTCTTTATTTCTCGCTGCAAAAATACGAAGAAAATCTGAAACGACAAAATAAAGAAACCACTAAAATTAAACTTAAAACAAAAATGGACAATGAAGAAATGGAAGAACTTTTCGGCCCGCTGAGAGCAGCGGACTGGAACAGCTCATCCGCTATGCCACCATCCTGCTCGACATCAGCGACGAGTCGAAGGAGGACTTCGACGAGCTGCTCTTGGAGCGCAACAAGGCAGGACGCTACTGGCTGCACTTCGCCGTGCGCCCCAGCGGCAACCGCAGGAAGGTGAGGATGATATAAGTGGTAAGAGGTAAGAGGTGAGAGGTGAGAGGTGACGCGACGGCTATAGGAATCCCTGCTGGCGGAGGGCGTCGAGGAGTACGGCGGAGAGGGCTTCGTTGTCCTTCTTGGTGTAGCGGATGTCGGTGAAGACCTGGGCGAGGGTCTCCTTGTGGTTGAGGACGCAGAAGTGCCGGTTCTCGGGCAGCTGCTCCTTCGGCGTATAGTAGGTGTCGATGTCTTGGGGCGTATAGTCACGATAGGTCTCGTGGTGGATGAAGCTCTCTGTGGGCAGGCGGTCGGAGAGGGGAGGCTCCTCGGCGGGCCAGCCTACGGTGAGCGTGGCTACGGGCATGACGAGTT
Organism: Prevotella sp. UBA2456; assembly: GCA_002342415.1. Taxonomy (GTDB): domain Bacteria; phylum Bacteroidota; class Bacteroidia; order Bacteroidales; family Bacteroidaceae; genus Prevotella. Next base: position 6,203 of record DDPY01000006.1, read on the forward strand.
TGGGCAGCTTTAGGATGTCGATAATCTGCAGGGGTTGATAGACAGTGGTGCCGAGATAGCAGTAGCCCAGTCCCTCCTCGTCCATCAGACAGCAGAGCGTCTGGGTGAAGAGCAGGGCATCGGTGGCTGCATTGAGGAAGGAGAGGAAGTTGTCGTAGCCCGGCTCAGCCTTGCGGCAGCGGGCCCATTGGCTGGTGCGGTTGAAGTCGGCACAGATGGTGAGCACCACGGGAGCCTGGGTGACCATCGGCTGGCCGAAGTGGGCCGGTGAGAGACGCTGCTTCTGCTCGTCGCTGCGTGTGACGACAACGCTGTAAAGCTGCAGGTTGCCCATGGTTTGTGTACGTGCTGCCTCGGTCATCAGGCGCGACAGCAACTCCTCACTCACTTCTTTCGAACTGTATTGGCGAATGGTTCGCCGGTTTGTTAAATTTTTCATGCTGCAAAGGTAGTGAATGTTTTCCAAATCGGAAAACTTTCTGTATCTTTTTTCTCGAAAAGTTTTCCTTTTCGGATAATAATTGCTACCTTTGCAGCCAAAAATAACATTTCGATATGCAGACATACACGTATGATGAGGCTTTCGAGGCCTCCTTGGCTTATTTTGGCGGCGACGAACTGGCCGCACGCGTTTGGGTGAACAAGTACGCGATGAAAGACTCGTTTGGCAATATCTATGAGAAGTCGCCTGAGCAGATGCACTGGCGCTTGGCCAACGAGATAGCCCGAATAGAGAAGAAGTATAAGAATCCGCTGTCGGCCCAGCAGATTTTCGACCTGCTGGACCACTTCCGCTATATCGTGCCGGCGGGCAGCCCGATGACGGGCATCGGCAACAACCATCAGATTGCGTCGCTGTCGAATTGCTTCGTGATCGGGCTGGATGGTGATGCCGACTCGTATGGTGCCGTGATGCGCATCGACGAGGAGCAGGTGCAGCTGATGAAGCGCAGGGGCGGGGTCGGTCACGACCTGAGCCATATCCGTCCGAAGGGTCAGCCTGTGAACAATTCGGCACTGACCTCGACGGGCCTGGTGCCTTTCATGGAGCGTTATAGTAATAGTACGCGCGAGGTGGCCCAGGATGGCCGTCGCGGTGCGCTGATGCTGAGTGTGAGCATCAAGCATCCGGACTCTGAAGCCTTTATCGATGCCAAGATGACCGAAGGCAAGGTGACGGGTGCTAACGTGAGCGTGAAGATTGACGACGAGTTCATGCGCTGTGCTACGGAGGACAAGCCTTATGTGCAGCAGTTCCCCATCGACAGTGAGAATCCGGTGGTGAGCAAGGAGATTTCGGCCAAGGCGCTGTGGGAGAAGATTGTGCACAACGCCTGGAAGAGTGCAGAGCCTGGCGTGCTGTTCTGGGACACCATCCTGCGTGAGAGCATCCCCGACTGCTATGCCGACTTGGGCTTCCGCACGGTGTCTACCAATCCCTGTGGCGAGATTCCGCTCTGTCCCTACGACTCGTGCCGACTGCTGTCCATCAACCTCTATTCGTATGTGAAGAATCCGTTTACGAAGAATGCCTACTTCGACTACGAGCTGTTCCGCCAGCATGTGCAGATGGCACAAAGGCTGATGGATGACATCGTAGACCTGGAACTGGAGAAGATAGACCTCATCATGGAGAAGGTGGACAGCGATCCGCAGTCGATGGAGGTGAAGGGTGCCGAGATGCACCTGTGGGAAAAGATCAAGGCCAAGAGTTCCAAGGGCCGCCGTACGGGTGTGGGCATCACTGCCGAGGGCGACATGATTGCCGCCATGGGGCTGCGCTATGGTACGCAGGAGGCTACCGACTTCTCTGTCGAAGTGCACAAGACGCTGGCGCTCAACGCCTACCGTTCGAGTGTGGAGATGGCTCGCGAGCGCGGTGCCTTCGAGGTGTACGATGCCCAGCGCGAACAGCAGAACCCCTTTATCCTGCGACTGAAGCAGGCCGATCCCCAATTGTATGAGGACATGACCCAGTATGGCCGCCGGAATATCGCCTGCCTGACGATAGCACCGACGGGTACGACGAGCCTGATGACGCAGACCACGAGCGGCATCGAACCCGTGTTCCTGCCTGTCTACAAGCGTCGCCGCAAGGTGAACCCCAACGACACCGACGTGCATGTGGACTTTGTCGACGAGGTGGGCGACTCCTTTGAGGAGTATATCGTCTACCACCCGAAGTTCATGGAGTGGATGAAGGTGAACGGGCTGGACACCACGAAGCGCTACACCCAGGAAGAGATTGACCAGCTGGTGGAGCAGTCGCCTTACTACAAGGCTACGGCCAACGATGTAGACTGGCTGATGAAGGTGCGCATGCAAGGCGCTATCCAGAAGTGGGTGGACCATTCGATCAGCGTCACGGTGAACCTGCCCAACGATGTCGATGAGGCATTGGTGAACCGACTCTATGTGGAGGCTTGGCGTTCGGGCTGCAAGGGCTGTACCATCTATCGCGACGGTAGCCGTGCCGGTGTGATGATCAGCGTCTCTAAGAAGGATAAGAAGAAGGACGAGCAGACCACCAAGGACAACAATATGGAGCAGAAGCAGGAGGCTCCCTGCAAGCACCCCGAGGTGACGGAGGTGAGACCGAAGGAACTGGAGTGCGATGTGGTGCGATTCCAGAACAACAAGGACAAATGGGTGGCTTTCGTGGGTCTGCTTGACGGCTATCCCTACGAAATCTTCACCGGCTTGCAGGACGACGATGAAGGCATCGTGCTGCCCAAAACGGTGACGAAGGGTAAGATTATTAAGAATGTGAACGAGGACGGTACCAAGCGCTACGACTTCCAGTTTGAGAACAAGCGCGGATACAAGACCACCGTCGAGGGACTGTCGGAGAAGTTTAACCCTGAGTACTGGAACTATGCGAAACTCATCTCCGGTGTGCTGCGCTACAGAATGCCCATCGACCACGTCATCAAGCTCGTGTCGAGCCTGCAGCTGAAGTCGGAGAGCATCAACACATGGAAGGTGGGCGTGGAGCGTGCCCTGAAGAAGTATATCGTGGACGGAACGGAGGCCAAGGGTCAGAAGTGTCCCAACTGCGGCTCCGAGAGTCTGGTCTATCAGGAGGGCTGTCTGATTTGTAAGAACTGCGGTTCGTCGAGATGCGGATGATAGATGAGAGGTAAGAAGTAAGAAGTAAGAGGTGAGAGAAATGAAGATAGAGCGTTCGTATATATATATTAAGGAGGCGCGGTTTCATGCCTATCATGGCGTGCTGCCTCAGGAGCAGGAGGTAGGACAGGACTTCATGGTCTCTGTGCGCTGTGGCTACGACATCCAGTCGGCCGTGAATCACGACATGGTGGAGGTGACACTCGACTATGGTGCGTTGTATAAGCTGATTGCGCACGAGATGGCTGTGCCCTCACAGCTGATGGAACACGTGGCCGGGCGCATTGCCAACGCCGTGTTTAAGAACTTTCCGCAGGTGACTACCCTCGACCTGGACATCATGAAGGTCAATCCGCCCATAGGGGCCGACTGTGCGGGTGCGGGTGTCGAGGTACACTTAATAAATGATAAAACTAAGTAGTAATAGGCTGTTTTTTCGTCACTTATTCGTACTTTTGCATCCGAAATGAAGAATAGATTACTGATATTAACAGTTCTTTTGCTCCTGGCAACCCCGATTGTGCTGGCTGCCGGAAAGGTTTCGGGCACCATGGCGAAAGCCAAGACGAAGAAGTTTACGCTGGTCATCGACCCTGGTCATGGAGGCCATGACGCCGGGGCTATAGGCAGGCTGACCAAAGAGAAAACCATCAACCTGAACGTTGCCTTGGGCTTCGGCCGGTTGGTAGAGCGCAACTGCCCTGACGTGAAAGTCATCTATACGCGAAAGACCGATGTCTTTATCCCCCTGCACACGCGTGCCGATATTGCCAATCGCAACAAGGCCGACCTCTTTATCTCCGTGCACACCAATGCGTTGCCCCGTGGACACATCTCACGAGGCATGGAGACCTATACGCTCGGTATGCACCGTGCTGCCGACAATTTGGCAGTGGCCAAGCGCGAGAACGAGGTGATACTCTACGAGCAAGACTATAAGCAACGCTATCAGGGCTTCGATCCCAAGTCGTCGGAGAGCTATATCATGTTCGAGTTCATGCAAGACCGCAATATGGCGCAGAGCGTGGAGCTGGCCAAATGTGTGCAACGGCGCACCACCAACATCGCTCGTCGGCAGAACAAAGGCGTGAAGCAGGCAGGATTCCTCGTGCTGCGCGAGACGTCGATGCCCAGCTGTCTGATTGAGTTAGGCTTCATCTCTACCCCCGACGAGGAGCAGTTCCTTCACTCCAGCGATGGTGTGTCGCTGTTGGCTGAAGGTATCTATATGGCTTTCCTCGACTATAAGCGCAAGTACGACGGAAACATCGTAGTGCCCCTGAAGGCTGAAACCAAGCAGGAGGTGACGATACCCTCGGTAGTGCCTGATGACGAGAAACCCGTGGCGAAGAAGGAGAAGAAACGCAAGAAGAGCAAAATGGCTCAGGAGCTGGAGGATGCCCGCGAGGGCCGGTCTGTCCCCGTTGTTACACCAGAGGCTGACAAAGGTCCCAGCATCGACTCTATCGTTGCTGCCACTCCGCAGGCACCCTCTGGTTCGGCCCAGTCAGGCGTTGCAGTTACTCCTCAGCAAAGTGCTGCGGCTGTTCCCCAGCCAAGCGCTGCAGTCGCTTCTCAGCCGGGCGTTGCAGCTACTTCCCAGCAGCCTGTGGCAGAGTCGCCTCAGAAAACCGTTGCAACGCCCGTCGTCAAAACCCAACCGGAACCGAGTGTCAAGCAGGTTCCTCAGGCTACAGCCTTGATGACACCCGTTGCACCTGCTGCACCTGAGAGTGCAACTGCCGATTCGGCTCCTGTCTTTAAGGTGCAGGTGTTGGCCAGTGGAGTGAAACTGAAGACTGGTGACCGTCAGTTGAAAGGGCAAAAGCAAGCCGAATACTATCAGGAAGGTGGATTGTACAAATATACTGTTGGTGCGTCTTCCAACTACAACGAAATCTACCAGTTGCGCAAGTCGCTGGCCACCAGTTTCCCCCAGGCGTTTATCATCGCCTTCAAGGATGGCAAGAAGGTCAATGTGCAGGAAGCCATCCGCGAGTGGAGAAGCAAGAAGGGTAGATAATAAAAGGAGAATAGAAGAATAGATTAAACGGGTAAATAATAGAAGCAGTATGAAGTTTTTTACCAAAGAAGTGAAAATAGCGTTGGTTGCCATCTTGGGCATCGTGGTGTTGTTCTATGGTCTGCAGTTCCTGAAGGGACTGAGCATCTTTGCTAACGACGATAACTACTATGTGAAGTTTACGGATGTCAGCGGTGTGTCCGCTTCGACTCCCGTCTATGCCAATGGCTATAAGGTGGGTGTCGTCGAGCATGTCGTCTACGACTATAGTCCCAAGGGAAACCTGGTAGCCGTCGTGGGGCTGGACAAGCAGATGCGCCTGCCTCGTGGTTCGAGGGCCGAGATTTCCAGCGACTTGTTGGGTAACATCAAGATCAACCTGATTTTAGGCGACGATCCTATCAATATGGTAGCGCGTGGCGACACCATTCCCGGCAGTTCCGAAATGGGTATGATGGCCAAGATAGGGGCCATGATGCCTGCCATCGAGGTCATGCTGCCTAAGCTGGACTCCATACTCAACAGCCTGAACAAGCTGCTGGCTGATCCGGCACTGAGCCAGACGCTCCACCATGTGGAGGGGATGACCGATAACCTTAACGCTACGAGTAAGGAGCTGCGCACCCTCTCGGCCTCGCTCAATCACGAGGTTCCCGGCATGCTGCAGAAGACGAATGGCGTGCTTGACAATACCCAGCAGTTGACGGGTAACTTGGCAGCTATCGATGTGGCCGGCATGACTGCCAGCATCAATCAGACCTTGGCCAACGTGAACGAGATGACCCGTAAGCTGAACAGCAACGAGGGCACCTTGGGACTGCTGATGCGCGACCCTACGCTCTATCAGAATCTCACTGCTACCATGGCTGATGCCGACTCGCTGCTCATCGACCTCAAGGAGCATCCGAAACGCTATGTACATTTTTCAATTTTCGGTTCAAAAACAAAGTAAGAAAGCTTTATAATTTTTAATTTGTCTAAATAGGTCCTTGTGTGCGAGAAGTTTCCACTCGGAGGGCACAAGTGCTTGATATAGCCTACTTTCTGAAAGCTCGAAAATAGATGTTTGCACAGCCTGTATGGAGTGTGCGCAATCGTTTAAATGGCTGATATACAGAGGTTTGAAAATATGCAAATGAAAAAAGTGTTAAGAAAGTGGCGATAGCGGCTTAATGCTCCTAAAACGAGTGAGTTACGTGCTGACGAATGTTTTTTGGAAAAAAATACGGATTTGTTTATTTCAAAAAAAAATGCGAACTTTGCATCCGAAACAATAAAATCATTTTTAAGAAAATATTTAATAGAACAACGACCGCCGCATGGAAAAAAATCCAAAGGCGCTTTGGGACGACTGCCTTCATCTGATTAAGGAAAACGTCACTGAGCAGCAATACAGAACATGGTTCGCGCCTATCGTCTTCGAGAACTACGATGAAGACAGCCGGACTCTCCTCGTGCAAGTACCGAGTATGTACGTGTACGAATATTTGGAACAGTACTATGTGGTGCTGTTGAGCAAGGTGCTTTGTCGTTGTTTTGGCGAGAATATACAGCTGAACTATCGCGTGGTAGCCGACAAGAAGCACCACATGACCATCGACGTGGAGGGTAGCGAGGCTGTCGATATCGAACCCGTGAGCGAGCAGCAGGGCAATCAGTCGCCTACTGTGCTCGATGCCACCCCTCACGATATCAATCCCCAGCTCGATCTGCACAAGACCTTCCAGAGCTTCATCGAGGGTGACTCCAACAAGCTCCCCCGTACCGTAGGTTTGTCTATTGCAGAGCATCCGGGAAAGTCTACCTTCAATCCTTTTTTTGTGTTCGGACCTTCCGGATGCGGAAAGACCCACCTCATCAACGCCATTGGTGTGCGCTGTAAGGAGATGTACCCGCGCAAGCGCGTGCTCTACGTGTCGGCACGACTCTTTCAGGTGCAGTTCACCGATGCGCGCAGGCGGAATACCATCAACGACTTCATCAATTTCTATCAGACCATCGACGTGCTGATAGTGGACGATGTGCAGGAGTGGGCAACGGCAGAGAAGACGGTAGCCACCTTCTTCTATATCTTCGACCATCTGTTCCGCTTGGGCAAGCAGATTATTCTGGCCAGCGACCGTCCTCCTGTTGACCTGAAATTCCTGCAAGACCGACTGCTGACGCGTTTTGCCTGCGGCCTGATAGCCGAGCTGGAGCAGCCCAACACGCAGCTGTGTGTGGACATCCTGCATGCCAAGTGCCGTCGCGACGGACTGAAGATTCCCGAGGATGTCATCCAGTATATTGCGGAGACTGCCAATGGCAGCGTGCGCGACTTGGAGGGTGTGGTCAATTCGCTGTTAGCCTATAGTGTGGTCTATAACTCCAATATCGACATGCGGCTGGCCGAGCGCGTCATCAAGCGTGCGGTGAATGTCGACAACAAGCCGCTCACCGTCGACGATATTCTGGAGAAGGTGTGTCATCACTATGGGGTGACCCAGCAGAATGTGTTCAGCCGTTCGCGCAAGCGCGACTATGTGCTGGTGCGTCAGGTGTCGATGTATCTGGCTCAGAAGTACACGAAGATGCCGGCCTCGCGCATTGGTCAGCTGATTGGCGGCCGCGACCACTCTACCGTTATCCATAGCTGTACGGCCGTCGAGCAGCGCCTGAAGACCGACAAGGGTTTCCTGGCAGAGCTGAGCAGCATCGAGAACTCCTTCAAGTTGAAGAAGTAATAGAGGATTTACTATTTTCGACTTTCGGCTTCTTTACTTTCCTAAGAATTTGGTGTCCAGGTAGGCTTGGAAAGTCTCTTTGTACATGTCGCCGATGGGCAGGTAGGTCTCAGCGTCCATGATGACGCGGTTCTTGTTCACCTCCTGAATCTTCGTCAGGTTGATGATGTACGAGCGGTGAATGCGCATGAAGTAGTCGGGCAGCCGTTCCTCCATCTTCTTCATCGACAGCAGGGTGATAATGGGCTTCGGCTCGCTTTCCAGATACACTTTCAGATATTCGCTCATGGCCTCCACATAGCGTATGTCGTTGATGCTTACCTTCACGATGCGATATTCCGTCTTCAGGAAGATGGTGTCGTCGGGTTGAGAGTGGAAAGTTGAGAGTTGAGAGTTCTCGCTCGGCGAGTGTGGCTTCGCATTGAGCGTGGAGAGTTGGCCGTCAGCCTCGTCCTTTCTGGCTTTGGTCTCTATGCGGTCCTTCAGGCGCAGGGCGGCACGCTGGAAGTCCTGCATGCCGAAGGGCTTCAGCAGATAGTCTACCGCGTTCACCTTGAATCCCTCGACGGCATATTCGGCATAGGCTGTGGTGAAGACGATGAGCGGGGGCACGGTGAGCGACTTCACAAAGTCCATACCGTTCAGGTCGGGCATGTTGATGTCGCAGAAGATGGCATCTACCGTGTCCTGTTCCAGAAACTGTTTTGCCTCGATGGCGCTTTGGCACTGTGCCGCCAGCTCCAGAAAGGGTACTTTGCCTATGTAGGCTGCAATCTGTTGAAGAGCCAGCGGCTCATCGTCTATGGCCATGCATCTGATCATGTGAGTGGAATGATTAGTTCAACATTGTATATGTCAGGTTCGTCCTGTATGTTTAGCGTAAAGTTGTTGTCATAGAGTAAGTGTAACCGTTGTTTGACATTGGCGAGTCCCACCCCGCCTTTCTCTTCGTTGGGCTTGTCGGCCTTCGAGTTGCGGCACTGGAAGTGCAGCTTGCCACCCTCCACCGCAGCCTTCACGTCAATAAACGACTCGTGCTGGTAGGAGATGCCGTGCTTGAAGGCGTTCTCGATGAAGGTGATGAGCATCAGTGGCGGAATCTGCTTGTCGGGAGCCTCTGTGGGCAGGTCGACGCTGATTCTCACCTTGTCGGTATAGCGCAGCTTCATCAGCGTGACATAGTTGCGAATGAAGTCGAACTCGCGCGTCAGGGGCACGCCGTGCTTGTTGCCCTCGTAGAGCACGAAGCGCATCATCTTCGACAACTCTAGGATGGTGTCCTTGGCCTTCTCCGGGTCTATGTCCACCAGGGCGTGGATGTTGTTCAGCGTGTTCATGAAGAAGTGCGGGTTGATCTGGTATTTCAGATATTCCAGCTGCTGCTCCAGATTCTCCTTCTCCAGTGCCGCCATCTTCTTCTGGTCGCCGCGTGTCTTGAAGAACAGCTTGATGCCCAGGTTCATGCCAAACATCAGCACCAGGATGATGATGGCAATAATGTCGTGCTGGGCAAACATGCCGGGATGGTGCTCCTTCATCGGTCCGTTCTTCGGGCCTTCGTGCATGAAGGGCTCCTTGCCGTCCTCGAAGGGTGGCGGCTCGTGGTCGAAGAAGTCGGCATCGTGGGGTGGGGTGGGCTGTTGGTCGTGCTGGGCCATCGGGTGTGGCCTTTTGCCGATGTGGTCTGGGCGCGTGCTGCACTGATAGGTGACGAAGGCTGCCAGCACACAGCCCACTATCGAGCCGTAGAGAACCTTCTTCTGTCTGTACACCAGCATAGGTGCCAGCAGGAAGTTGTGCAGCAGGAAGAGCAGCAGAAAGACGGTGTATTGTCGCCAGACCATCATGACCTCCCGCCAGTCGAACTCCACGCCTGTGTCGCTCACCGTGCGGATATAGAGGCTCAGGAGGGGTGCTGCAAAGAGCATCCCCCACAGAGCCACATAAGTCATGTTCTCGTGTCTTGACTGTTGTTTCATCCACATATTAAACGTGTCTTCGGGTTTTTTATTGTGTCCGTCGCCGTTCATTCACCAGTGTCCGCCAGGGCCGAAACCGCCAGGGCCGAAGCCGCCACCGCCCATGGCGTTGCCGCCGCTGTAGCTGCTGAGCGATACCTCAGAGCCTCCGCTCACCGTAGCACCTTCGTTCATCAGCCCTCCGAAGTATCCGGTGCCGCTGGTAGCTGTCACGCCCGTCTTCAGCGTGGGTGTCGAGGGAGCCGAGATCACCATGCCCGTACCGCCTCGCGAGGGGGTCTTGAAGGCCAGCGTCGTATTGCCGTAGCTCAGCGAGTACCAGGTATTGGCATTCCACGATGCCTGATAGCACGACTGCGAGAGCTGTGAGCCGTTTTCCAGTCCGCCAAGGGCTATCAGCGTGCCGCCCTGTACATAGAGCTTGTAGCCGCCCTCCGTGTTGGCATCGATGGCTACCTCGGGCTGTCCGGAACAGTTGGCATACACCAGTCCGCCCTTGATGTAGCAGTTGCCGTTGGCATCGATGCCGTCGTTGTTCTGGGCCATTGCCAGGACGTATCCGCCGCTGATGGTCATGTCGCCCTTCGAGTTGATGGCATCGTCGTAGGCATACGAAGCCACCTCGCCCCCGGTGATGTTCATCTTGCTCTTGGTCTCGATACCCTCACCGTTCTTGCCGCTGGTGCGTACCCAGATGCGTCCGCCCACGATGTTCAGGTCGCCGTCTATCTTGATGCCCTTGGGCGATGCCGTGTCGTTGTTCGAGCTGAACTGTCCGCCCGTAGTGACGATATAGGTGCTTCCACCGTAGAAGTTGCCGTTCATGTCGGCATTGATGCCCTTGCCGCCCGAACCGGTGCTCTTCAGCCAGAGCTCGCCGCCGTTCATGGTGAATGTCGAGTCGGCCTTGATGCCGGCTGCACCCTTGGCTTCCTGGTCTTCGCTGTCCCAGGCACCGTTGCCCGTGGTGATGACGGTAGTACGTCCGCCGTTCACGATGATGTTCGATTCGCAGTTGATGCCCTTGGCAGCTGCTGCACTCACCTCGACATTCAGGATTCCGCCGTTGATGAACACACCGTCGTTGGCCTTGATGCCGTGATTCTGTGTCGACTTGGCATAGACGTTGTTGCCTGTGTTGAAGATGATGTAGTCGGCCGAGTGGATGCCGTTGTTGTAGTTGCCGTAGACCTCCAGTGTGCCGTTGCCGTTCATTAGCAGCTTACCCTTGCTGTAGAGTGCTCCCTTGTGGTCGTTCTTCGACGAGCTTCCGTCTGTCAGCTTGTTGGTGGAGCCGTCGGCCAGTACGACAAAGGCGCGTTTCTTCGACAGCAGGTTCAGCGCTGCCGAGTCGGGGTTGGTGATGTCCGTGCCGGCCAGTATCACCTCGTATTTCTTGTCACCTAAGATGGTCAGCGAGCCGTTGCTGGTCGAGCCTGTCACGTAGTAGCAGATGTTCTTCGTGTCGGCATGGTTGGCCACCACGTGGTTGCCGTTCACGCTGATGGTCACGCCGTCTGCGCTGCTGGCGGTGGGGTTCGACATGTCGATGGCCACCTGGGTCGGGAAGCTGTTGTTGGCCAGGTTGTCCTCCTCCTCAGGGTAGTAGGCGGTCGCCAGGTTGCTGGTGGGCTCTGCCGTCGTCTTGTCGATGCTGATGTCAAACGAACTCAGGTCGCCCGTCACCGTGCCGCTGCCTGTACCGCTGCTTGTGCCGCTGTTGTTCGTGTTGTTGGAACTGTTGTTCTCCGTCACTGTCGACTGCTTGTCGTACGACTCCATTGTGTCGTCCTTCTGGCACGAGGTGCTCATGGTCACCATTGCTGCCAGCATCATCATTGTCATCATTTGTTTTTTCATAATCTTTTGTTTTTTTGTTAATATTGTTTTGATTCTGCTGGCAAAGGTAGACAAAAAGAGCCGGCTCGCGAAATAATTTCAGCGAACCGGCGATTTCTTTCAGTGAAAATGCTGCGACTATTACAGTCCGAGAGCCTTCTTGATGACTTGCATCCTACAAGACGAGCCTTCTCGGACTTAGAGTCCGAGAGCCTTCTTGGTCTTGTCGGCAGCGGCATCAACGGCATTGCTAGCCTTCTGCTTGGCGGCGTCTTTCATCTCGTCGGCCTTGTCCTGAGCAGCCTGCTTGGCCTCCTCAGCCTTCTGGTTGGCAGCGTCTACGGCAGCGTCCTTAGCCTCGGTGGCAGCGTCGCCTACCGACTGCAGCAGTCCGTTCACCATGTTGGCGGGGTCAGCGTCCGTGATAGCGCTTACGGCAGCGGCTACAGCAGCGTTGTCGCCTACCAGACCCTTAATCTTGTCAGCGTTCTCCTTCAGGAAGTCCTGCACCTTGGCTACATACTGCTTGGCAATCTCAGGATTCTGCTTAATCAGCTCGGCAACCTTTACCTTCACCGTCTCCAGAGCCTGCTGGAACTTGTTCACGTCGCCGGCCTCCAGCTGTGAGCTCAGCTCGCTGACCGTAGCCTCTGCTGCTTCGTCGGCAGCTGCCGTAGCAACGGCTACCGAGTCGGTCGCTACAGCCTCGGCCTGCTGGGTCTTGTTACCACACGATGTCAAACCAATGGCTGCTACAGCCATCACTGTAAAAAGAATCTTCTTCATAATTTTTCTTTCTCCTTTTTAATTAAATTAAACAATATATTATATCATGTTTAAGTTTCCTTGCTCTCTTCTCTCTCCTCTCACTTCTCACTTCTAATCCAGCGGCAAAGATAAAGAAAAATTCGGTAAGTGGTTCTCTTTTTTTAACTTTTTAACGTTAATTCCACAGGGCAGTGGTCTGAGCCCATGATTTCCGTGTGTATCTTGGCATCCTCAATCTCCGGGCGCAGGCGCTCCGAGGTTACGAAGTAGTCGATGCGCCAGCCTGCATTCTTCTGGCGGGCCTGGAATCGGTACGACCACCACGAATACGTCACCTGTTCCGGATACAGTGTGCGGAAGCTGTCTATAAAGCCGCTATTCAGCAAGTCAGTAAACTTCTGGCGCTCCTGGTCCGTGAAACCTGCGTTCTGGCGGTTCGTCTTCGGATTCTTCAGGTCTATCTCCTCGTGCGCCACGTTCAGGTCGCCGCAGAGTATCACGGGTTTCTTTGCGTCCAGGCCTTTCAGATATTCCCTGAAGTCGTCCTCCCACTGCATGCGGTAGTCCAACCGTTTCAGCCCGTCCTGCGAGTTGGGCGTATAGCAGCACACCAGATAGAATCCCTCTGTCTCCAGCGTGATGACGCGGCCCTCGTGGTCGTGTTCCTCCTTGCCTATGCCGTAGGTCACGCTCAGCGGTTCTATGCGCGTGAAAATGGCTGTCCCCGAGTAGCCTTTCTTCTCGGCATAGTTCCAGTACGACCGATACCCTTCAAACGCCAGGTCCAGCTGTCCTGCCTGCATCTTCGTCTCCTGCAGGCAGAAGAAGTCGGCATCCAGCTGCTTGAACACCTCGCTGAAGCCTTTGCCCTCGCAGGCCCTTAGTCCGTTTACGTTCCAACTAATCAGTTTCATAGCATTCTATTCTTTTAAATACACATACACTTCATACACTTAAATTTGAAACTATATACGCGTACCGTGTATGTGCGTGCGCGGTACGCGGAGGGAGTTGGAAAACAAGTGTATCGAGTGTATGTGTATTGTCTTTCTCTGCAATCCTTTGAATTTTTTCACCCTGCAAAGATACAAAATAAAAAACCGAAATGCAAGAAAAACAATCATTTTTTTACTAAAATAATCTGAGTTAACTCAAATCATCGATTGAGTTAACTCAAACGATCAATCGAGTTAACTCAAATTGGGTACTCCCCTATCTGGATATTTTATGGAACACAAAGACTTTGTGTCTTCGTGTCTTTGTGTTCAGTTAAAATCATGCCCGCGAGGCGGGGAGTGGAAGGAAAAGTGAACTTCCTCCCACATTTTTGGCCGAAAAGTGCGGTGGGAGCGGCTTGGCTCTTACCTTCCATTGTTAAAAATATTTACATTCTGCGCTTCGACTCGTGCGCAGCAGCGGTTTGACATACGGTCTCGCCGTGCCTTCGGGCATGGCGGGACCGCTGTGCTTTCGGGCATTCACCAGCCACGACAATTCTAACATTTTACAAACAACAATAAAAACAAAACAATTATGAAACAAAAATTTTTACCAATCATCGCCCTCCTGCTGATGGCAGCCACGGGCGCTGTGGCACAAACGTACACCGTGACCCTGAAGGAAGGCACGGAGGATGCTGGGAATTGGAACGTTCCCACCGAGGCTGCCGAGGGTTCTCCCGTCACCGTCACCTACAACGGCGAGAAGAAGGTGAAGAGCGTCAAGGCCGTGAAGAAGGCGGCTGCTCCCAAGCCCGATTTGCTCTCCGGTGTGTTCAGCGTCAGCGATACGAAGAAGGTTTACTTCTCGAAGGGCAACCTGCGCTACGCATCGGGTACTTGGAGTTTCTTCGACAACCAGTATGACTATTACACATACTACAGCGAAGACGCATGGGATAAGTTCGGCTGGAGCACATCTGCCACCACATACGGTATGAATAATTCTACAAGCAACAGCACTTATTCAGGCGACTTTGTCGATTGGGGCAGCAACAGCGACCTGCAGACAGCTCTCGGCACAGGCTGGTTCACGCTGAGCAAGGACGAGTGGACATATCTGTTCAACACCCGCAGTGCATCTACCGTGGGCGGCACCGAGAACGGCCGCTATGCCAAGGCTAAGGTAAACGATGTACAGGGCGTTATCCTCTTCCCCGACACCTATACTCACCCCAACGACGTCGAAAATGCTCCTGTCGGTGTCAACGAAACAGGCAACACTGGCTGGAATGGCAACAACTACAGTTCTGCGGATTGGACTAAGATGGAGTCTGCCGGCTGTGTGTTCCTGCCGGCTGCAGGCCTACGGAATGGCTCGTCGGTGCTCAATAAGGGCACGAGCGGCCTCTACTGGTCTGCTTCGTCTAATGGCACGGACAACGCCTACTGCGTGAACTTCGGTTCGGTCAGTCTGGATACCGGGTCCTGCAGTCGGGGCTACGGGCTCAGTGTCCGTCTGGTACGGGAGGTGACCGAATAGGAATTACCTATTCCCAGGGGGTCTTGTGGTGACCGCAAAGTCTTCCCAAAGTCCCCGCTCGGGCGGATTTGCAAATCCGACTGAGCCAGCCGCTCAACCGCGGCGTAACGTGTTCTTTGACATACTGAGACAAACGGAAATTATTTACGGTTCATGGTGAATGGTTCATGGTTAACGGTTCACGGTGAATGGTAATTTTTCTGAGTGAAAGTGTGCGTTGTTCGGAAAATTGTTGTATCTTTGCAGCCGTAATCATATAAACAACGAGATGATGGAAGCAAGAACAAGAAGTCAACGTACAGCGACGCCCTTCATGAAAGCATGGAATCAGGCGAAAAACCTCGACGACAGCCAGAAGCTGCGGCTCATAGCGCTGCTGGCAGAGAGCGTGAAGCCCGCTACAGCCGACACCATGAGCACGGAACAGATGCTCGAAGGCTATCCCTACAAGCACCATACGAAGGCTGAGCTTAATGCTATGCTCGACGAGGCCGAAGCCCGCTTTGAAGCAGGACTCGGAATACCACATGAGGAGGTGATGCGCGAGATGAACGAGGAAATCGAACGCTGGGAGCAGGAAGAACTGGAAATGGCTGAAGCAAGATGAAAGCTGTTTGGGATACAAAAGCAAAGATGGCTCAGCGCCAAGTTGCTGCATATATTCGTAAAGAGTTTGGAACGAAGCGGGCCAAGAGGTTCCTTCAAGAGGTTGATGACACGGTCAACCAACTCTTGCGCAGCCCCGGCATCGGGCAAATCGACCCGCTCTTCTCCGACCGTGCGAAGACCTATCGTAGCATAATCATCAATGGCCTGAATAAACTGGTTTATTTCACTGAGGGCGACATCCTCTATATTGCCGGTTTCTGGGACACCCGCATGGACGACGAAGAGCAGGCTGCAAATGTGAAGTAACACATACTCTTTTTTGCAAATAATAATAATATGAGACAGGGTGTATTCCTTTTTATTTATTTTTATGCCGCTCTGCTGACCCTGACGGGTTGCGGAGACGGCAAGTCTGTGAGGCTGTCGCACTTAGGGGATACGCCCTATCAGCAAGACACCATAATGGTGACTTACGCTACCAACCCTGAGCGGGCGCTGACGTTGCTCGACTCGGCGTTGCTCTTAGGTAACATCAGCGAATACCGCGGGCAGTGCATTCGTGCCAGAATTTATAGCAAGTCGCTCGTTGCGCAGCGCCAGGACTCAGCCATCCTTATCTGCAAGGAACTGCTCGGTCACGACTCTGTACGCAATGAACCTTCTGAACAGGAGAATATCCTTGACCTGCTCATTACCACCAGCCGTGCCAAGCCCGACTACGAGCAATATCTGCATTGGGCCACACAGAAGGCCGGACTCTGTCAGCAGCAAGGCCAGGAAACCGAACGATGGCGCACCGAGGCCGACATTGGTTTAGTGATGACGCATTTGGGACAAGAGGACGAAGGGCTTGCCAAGCTGGACGAGGCCATCGGCCATCTCGATGCTCCCGGCAGCATCGACCGCATGGATGCCTTCATCGTTGCCGTGAAGCGTAAGATCAATGCGCTCAACGCCCAGCGCCGCTACGAAGAGGTCATCCCACTGGCGCAGCGCATCCTCGACCGGCTGGACCACTTCGAACAGCATGCCAACGACTATGCCGAGGACAGCTACCGCCTCGCGTGGAATGATAATCCCAACGAACGCGACCGCTATCTGGACTTCAGCCGCGCACAGGCATGGGGCTTTATGGCTATAGCGTATAGCCACACCCAGAACCCTCCAAAGGGCGAGGAGAGCCGTTACCTAAGTCTGGCGAAGAAATACCTGTCGCTCTTTGACAACAGCGGCTACGGCAAGACCTTCTCCGCCCGCCGCATGGTTTCCCCCGCGCAGATGGCCTTGGGCATGTACGACGAGGCGCTGGCCACCTACGATGAACTGGAGCGTCGGATGGCGGGCGATACACTCAACGAGGACTATGCCATCATTCTGCGTTCCCGTTCCATCGCAGCCCGTGAGAAGGGAAAGTTTGCTGAGGCTCTTGGCTACCAGACGCGCTACGCCGACCTCTCGAAGGCGGTCAGCGACAGCCTGCACCGCAGCGAGGCCCACGACTATGCCGCCCGCTACCACGCCTACGAGCAGCAGTTAAAGATTCAGGAGAAGGAGGCCGAGGCCGAGCGCTCCCACATCGTCAGCCTTGCCGTGGCCGTCATCGCCCTGCTGGCCATTGCCTTTGCTGTCTATTTCTTCTACCAGAAGCGTATCGTCAATGAGAAGAACCGGGGTTTGGTACGCCTGATTGACGAGACCATCAAGTACAAGGAGCGTTTCCTGCAGTTGCAGACCGTCGTGCGCCGTCCGTCGCCGAAGGAACAGTCTGCCGCCGAATTGAAGACCCTTTCGGAGGAAGACCTCTTCCAGCATCTCTGCGAAGACATCCGCGAAAAACGACTCTACCTCGACCCACAGTTCGACCGTCAGGCCGTCTGCGACCGCTACAACCTGAACATCGCACAGGTGGGCAGTGCCTTTGCCCAGGGCAGCGACTACAGTTCCGTGGCCGACTTCATCCGCGACTGCCGTCTGGAGCATGCCCGCATCCTGCTCAAGACGACCGACATGAAGGTGGCCGACATCGCTGCTGCCTCTGGCTTCAGCCGTCCCACCACCTTCAACCACGACTTCAAGGCCCGTTTCAACCTCTCGCCTACCGAGTACCGCCGACAGTAATAACATAGAAAACAAACTTTTCAGCCCTGCCACACGGCAGGGCTTTTATTATTTATATGTTTTTCGGGTTGCCAGGGCTTGCTGATTTGTTACAAACCTTGCTTATTTATTTGTAACGGCTTGCTCATTTGTTCAGCATATTGTGGGAGCGGGAATTATTGACTAACTTTGTGGCCAGAAATTAACGACTAACTATGGAGTATATCCTCATCATCACCAGTCTTGTGTTTGTCGCCTTAGGAGCTACCCTGGCGATCGCTTACTCGTTGCGGAAGCAGCGGGATGCTGCCATGCGGGATGTGGAGACGATTACCCGGCGATTGACGGACATTGAGAAGAAGCTGGGGTGGGTGCATGGAGCTTCACAGAAGGAGAAGGAGAAGGAGCAAGAGGCGATGCCTGCTACTCCTCATGAGGATCTGAGTGGGATGACCGACGAGGAGCTGTTTGAGTATCTCACCAAGACCATCAAAGAGCAGGAGCTATATCTCTGTTCTGACTTCAACCGTTCTGCCGCCATGCAACATTTCTCGCTCTCGGCGGCGCGTGTGGGAGCAGCCTTCGCGCAGGGCGGCGGTCAGTCGCTGCCCGAGTTTGTGCGCAACTGCCGCCTCGACCATGCCTGCCGTCTGATGGTGGAGAATCCGACAATGTCGTTTGTCGAGGTGGGCGAGGTCTCTGGCTTCCAGCGCACCACCACATTCTATCACGACTTCAAGGCCCGCTTCGGCATGGCACCGGCGGAGTATCGGAAGCTGAAAGTGAAGAGTGAAGAGTGAAAAGTGAAGAGTGAAGAGTGAAGAATTTGCTACCGCTCAACACTCAAATCGTAAATAAATAGTAAATCGTAAATAATAAGATGTACGCGCAACAGAGTCTTCAAGACAGCCTATTCCTTATGCTTTACGGCGGCGTTGCCATGCTGGCCGTAGTGGCAGGGCTGTATCTGTGGATAGGGCGCAGCAACGCCATCTTGCCCGACATCACGCCGCCGAGGGCACTGCGCCGATGGACGACAGCCTTCTTCCTGATGGCGACACCTACAACGCCTACATCAACCGCCTGCGCATCGATCACTTCGTCCGTCTCTACCGCGAGGCAGCGAAGGCCCGGCGCCCGTTCACCGTATTCAAGCTGGCCCACGAGTGCGGCTACCGCAGCTACCTCGGGTTCTACACCGCCTTCCGGCAGCGCATGGGCACCAGCGTGATGGCGTGGACGAGGAGTGAAGATTTAGAGCCCCTTGATCGCTCGATTTCTGGTTGCTTGCTACCATAGGGACGCAAGAAGGGGCGGCTATAATGCAGGGATGCTGACTAAAAAAGACAAATAATGACTGACTACGACAAGACATACAGGCCCGAGGGCGACGAGGACGCGCTGGCGTTCGTGCGCCGCGTCATCGCCGAACAGCCCGACCGCGAGCCGCTGCGCATCGTGGAGCAGTTGGTGGAGATAGCCGTGGCCGAACTGAAGGGCCGACCGTGCGAGATTGAGGCGGCGGTATCAGACAAGCGCATGAAGGTGATGCTGCGCCACAGCGGAAAGCCCATTGACGAGCGCATGGTGTGGCTGATGGGCGACCATACAGACCGCGTGGACTATTGTCCCGATGGCGACACGGACTACTGGCTGCTCACCATCCGCCGCGACATCCCGCCCCTCTTCGTCACCAGGCGGTGAGGGAAACTGGGGTCGGCCCACAAGGGGAGCGGAGCGACCAAGAGATGATGATGACGAGATGAAGAAGAAAGAAAAAGAAACATATTTTTATAGTTCACTTTAGAATTAACAATTTAAATTAAAATGCTTATGCAAACAAAATCTATCATGAAAGCGCAAAGCCGGGGACACTCGGGCTTTGCCAGAGTGCTGACCCTGCTCGCCATGCTGTTTATCGCGGCGACGGGCGCATGGGCACAGGAGTCCGCAACAACGTACAAGGTGACCTTGCAGGAGGGCACCGAGGATGCCGACAAATGGACCATCGAGCCCGCCGAGGCTGCCGCCGGTTCTCCCGTCACCGCCACGTACAACGGCTCGAAGAAGGTGAAGAGCGTCAAGGCGGTGAAAAAGGCTGCGGCTGACAACACCTATCAGAAGTGGGATGCCGACCAGAAGAAACTGGTGAAAACGGATATTCCGGCAGAGGTTACCATGGTGGCGAATGCTGACGCTGATGTCACTTGGGAAGCTGGCACCTATGTGGTGGAAGGAGAAGTCACCATCAGTGGAAGTATTGCATTAAATGGTAATGTCGACCTGATTATCAAGGACGGCGCCAAGTTGACTGTCAACAACTATATTCTTGGCTACACAAGCTACAATCTCAGCATTTATGGCCAATCCAATCAGACTGGCGAATTGGTTGTTAATTCCAGTCTTGATGCCATTGAGGATATAAAAACATTGGAAGTTCACAGCGCCAAGGTAAAAGCGACTTCTTCTGGCAACAATAATGACGGTTTCTATAACATACAAACATTTAACGTATATGGCGGGACGGTTGATGCCGAAAGCACCGGCACTAACGGTAACGGAATTTTATTGTATTCCAGTGGCTCAATGAAAATCTACGGAGGCGATGTTAAGGCCTTAGGTAAGGGAAATAAATTTGGAATTGCTGGTAGTCTTACAAAAGTCACCGTCTATGGCGGCAAGCTGTGGGCTGGGTGTTTTAATAATAAAGCTATAGATGCCTCCAATGTCACCCTCAAGAGGGGAGATGGCTTCACCGGCAAGATTGAGACCAGCGGCAATGGTGAATCTTGGACTAACTGGGAACCATCTACCACACCTGGTACCAATTACGTAAGAGTAGGCTACTAAGCGCACACGGGGACAGGCACCCTGTGACCCAGAAGAAAAAAGAAACAATTAAAAACAATAAGATTATGAGAAAATTTAAAAGACTAACAATGACGCTCGCACTGCTACTCACGGCAGTCACGGGCGCATGGGCCGACTACACCGTGACGTGGGAAGGCACAACGCTGCAAGGCATTGCTGTGAGGAGTAATACTGCAACCACATCCCAAACCGTAGAGGGCATTACCGTCACGGCCAGCAATGGCGACTTCTTTTATAACACCACTTATCCTAAAGGACCGGTGGTTATAGCTTCATCATATGCGGATAATGGCCTGGTGTTCTCAGCCGAGAATAACATCAAGTCGATTGCGATTACATTTACCGAATCGGCATATTATGGTGGCGAAATGGCTTTTGAAGCTGGTGCCCATACCTATCAGGTAAGCCCCGCCGCCAAGTCGTTCGCACTTTCTAAGAATGACTCTTTTACTGGCATCACGAAGGTTGTCTTCACCTTAGAAGGCGATGCTCCCATCGAACTGACCCCCGACGCCGACAAGAAGGTATGGACACTCGACAAGATGCCCGCCAGCAACATCGAGCTGCAGGTGGAGTACGAGCCTACCAAGGTGACGATGGCTGTCAACGACAAGACAATGGGTACCGTAGAGGTTAGCGGCAAAAACAAAGTGGAATGGACGGCTGACACATGGAATGGCTGGACGGCGAATACCAAGGAATATACCGTAGATGACATCACTATGTCCAGCACCCAGAATGCATATATCAATGAGATCACTGAGGCTGGTGACTATTTGCATAGTCTTAGCTTCTTCGTTGACCAGACTGACGATAATTCTACCGTTACCTTCAGCACCACAGGCGACCCCTTCAGCCGCATCGAATTCACGATGATTGATGATTATGCTGAAAATCAATATTTTAATGACAAATGGCATGGTAACCCTACCATAATGCCTGATGACAATTGGACCTTCAGTGGCAAGAGCGCCGTATGGGAAGGCGAAGCCACCAAGAGCCTCAAGCTCCAGAGCTGCACCACCACGGTTAGCAAGATTACATTCTTCAAGGCCGGTGTTCCCGACGGCGTGACTG
This sequence comes from Prevotella sp. UBA2456, assembly GCA_002342415.1. GTDB lineage: Bacteria > Bacteroidota > Bacteroidia > Bacteroidales > Bacteroidaceae > Prevotella. Next base: position 27,799 of record DDPY01000006.1, read on the forward strand.
TCAACGGCGACGGTACATTCACCGTGGCCAAGACTGCCACCGTGACGCTGACGGCTACACCTGCCGAGGGTTACAAGTTCCTGTACTGGGAGGATGACCAGACCAACACCAACCCCGTGCGCGAAGTCACCATCGAGTCTGGCTTGGCTGACATGACCTATACCGCCGTGTTCGCTGAGATTACCTATAACGTAACCTTCGTAGAGGGCACCGACCTCAACGAGTGGACTGCCACACCTAACACCGAAGTGAAGAAAGACACCAAGGTTGACATTAAATACAACGGCGCGAAGAAAGTGCTCGGCGTGAAGGCGGAGAAGAAGGCATCTCTGCTGTCGATCGAAATCGGCGGAGTTACCATCTACTATGCCGAGGGAGATAGCTGGGCCAACGCCATCAGTCGCGATGAAAATAAAGACTCAGGCTTATTCATCAGAGAAGGCAACAGAGTTCATCATTCCAACTATGGACAACTTGTTGATTCGAATACTGAAGCAGTACTTCCTGAAGCAATAATCAACGCGAATGAATCCTATCGATTCATCAAGTAACCCCCTCGCGAATGTGTATATATATAAATGTATAAACAACATAAAGATATGAACAATATGAGAAATAAGATATTTATGACGCTCGCGCTGCTCATCACGGCAGTCGGCGGAGCGTGGGCGAAGGACGATAAACCTGCTAATCCGGTTATCTCCGGTGAGACAGAGTTCTACGATGAAGTTACCGTTACGATAACCTGTGCCACTTCAGATGCAAACATTTATTACACACTTGATGGCTCTGATCCTACATACGATGGTCCGTCATCTACTGAGATAGAATACAAAAATGCGTTTACCCTCACTGAGACCACTACTGTCAGGGCAGCCGCTTATACTGGTAGTTGGAGCGCGATTGTAGAAGTGACCTTTACCAAGCAGACAGGCCCCAAGGTGACTTGGGACGCTGCAACCAAGACCGGCACATTCGAGATGCCCGCCTACGACGTGGAGATTGCTCCCATCTACGCTCCCAAGGCTGACTGGGCCATTGTCGAGACTGTGAAGCAGCTGCCTACCGCTGCTGAGGGCATCTTTGCCGAGAGCACCGACTCCATCATTACCCCGGGTAAGGTAGCCATGATGGGCGAGACCGAGAACCCGCAGGGCATCGTGAAGTACTTCGCAACGGGAGACAAGAATATGACCGCTGCACAGGCCATGGCTGCCGACGGATGGCTGAGCAAACTGCCCACCGCTGCCGGCTACGAACGCGACACCACCATCTACGTGTGGTACTACATCGCGGGTGCCGACACCCCCGAGGGCGAGACAGCCACTGCCGAGAACACCTTTAACGACTCCGAGATCTGCACCACACCCATCGAGGTGAAGATTCTCAGCAACAAGTTCGACATCCAGTTCAAGGCCGCCAACGACAACACCATCGAGGCTGGCAAGGCTACTGTGAAGGTCGGCGAGACTGCTGCCGAGGTTGACGAAAAGGGTAATCTCAACGGCGTCAAGATGAACTCGAAGGTTACCGTCACCGCCAAGGATGGCTACAAGTTCCGCAAGGCCGAGGGCAAGAAGCATCAGGTAAAGAACTAACCTCCCTCTCGCGCGAATATAATATAAAAGGTAAAACAACATAAAGATATGAACAATATGAAACAAAAGATATTATCACTGCTCGTGCTGCTACTGACCGCAGCCACGGGCGCCTGGGCGGACGACTACACCATAACGCTGCCCACTGTCTCAAATGGTTCTGTAGTCGCCAAGGTGAGTGACGTCTCGGTGACTTCGGCTGCAGCAGATGCAACCGTTTCGCTGGTTGCTACACCCGATGCAGGCTACAAGCTGAAAACAATCAGCGCAACTACTTATAATATTAGCGAAACTTTCAGTTCTGGTGCAAACACTAGGACCGGAACGTATTTTAGAGTAAGTGGAAGCAATTATGCCTATGGATGGAGAATCGGCTCTGGTGACCATTATACATTAACTATTTCGTCACTTTCCAACCAAAATCTTTCGCAAGTCGTACTTACAGTCGGAACTGCACCTAATGTTTCTCAGCGAAATATATCTCATCTTCAAGCTGATCATGGAACTCTGTCAGCAACGGGAACTACTCAAGGCAACACCATTACCATCACGGGTATTAACAGCCCAACAGTTACCGTGAGTGCACCCAGTTCCAATAATGGTGCGAGCATGTGGTCTATCACTCAAGCAAAGGTTGATGGAATAGGCGCAATTACTCTGACGGACACAAGCGACGATAACGTCAAGACGTTCACCATGCCTTCGGGCAATGTGACGGTTTCGGCAGAGTTTGAGGAGCCCACCATCGACGTGACCACCAACGCGGCAAGCGAACAGGACCTCTTCACTGAGGCATCGTTCACCATGCCCGCCTTCGACGTGACGGTGAACTACACCCTGGTGCGCGACATGAGCGTGCAGATGCAGGCACAGGTGGGCGACGACCCCGCCAAGCAGCCCCGCTACCGCGTGCAGTGGAACGATGAGAAAGAAACGTTCGAGCCCGCAGAAATGGACATGATGCAGGTGCTGGCACTCTTCAGCGTCAACGACCTGATAGAGAAGCAAGCGCTCGATATGCAGAACTACTTCGTCAACATCTATGCTGTCGACGCTGAAGGCAATCCCACCGGCAACGCCATGGACTTCACCAACTTCACCTTCGCCCCCGGACGCTACTGCGTGACAGCAACAGGCGGCTTAGGAGGACCCTACGACGGAACCACGGCACCCTCCAACATCTTCGAGCTCTTCCAGGGCTACGAGGTGGAGGTACCCGCCGGAGAGTACATCACCTACTTTAAGGACGAGGCCCTCTATGTGGAGGATGAGAATGCCAAGCTCTACACCATCACCGCCGTGAGCGGCACGACGGCTACCACCGATGAGCTGACCATTGCTCCTGCCAACACGCCCATCCTGGTGAAGAACAACAGCACAGAGAAGAAGACCATCCTGCTCATCCCGACCACCGAGGAGACTGACGCCAGCATCAACGTCTACGACGGCTTCAAGGGTACCCTGGAGGCTAAGACAACCACTAACACTGACACCTATGGCCCCTGGAACATGGCCGAGGGCAAGAAGTACTATGCCTTCAACGGTCTGCAGTTCGTCTGGGTAAAGGACGCTCTCGACATCGCCGCCAACAAGGCTTGGCTCGAGGTGTCTGCTACCGCCATCGCTGCCCCGCAGATCCGCCTCGTCTTCAGCTCGGCCACGGGAATTGAGAGAGTTGACGGTGGACAGTTGACAGTTGACAGTTGGTACTCGCTTGACGGCCGCCGCCTGCCCGGCAAGCCCACTAAGAAGGGTGTCTACATCGTGAACGGCAAGAAGGTCGTGATTAAGTAACTACTATGAATGCAACGCCACACTCTATACCTTTAGGTTAGAGAATTATACAAATTTTACGAATGACAGATATGAAAAAGATATTTTCAACATTAGTACTGGCTCTCGCGGCCATGACCGCGAGCGCCATACCCGAGGGCTACAACCTGACAAGTACATCGAAACACGGCACCGTCACCTTCAAGGTGGGCGACAATACAGCCTACACAGCCAATGAGGGCGACGTGGTGACCGTCGTGGTGACCCCTGCCGAGGGCTATGTCGTCAACAAAGTGAGCGGACAGTGGTCGGCCGCCGAGGCCAAGGGCCCGCAGCGTGCCGCCGACATCGAACTGCTGGAGGACATCGAGCTGACGGCAGGCGAGGAGAACACATGGACCTTCACCATGAAGCGTGCCCATGCCGTGATCAGCGTTACCTACAAGAAGCTGATGACCCACACCGACATCACCATTGCCGACATTG
>DDPY01000041.1:0-10124 GCA_002342415.1 Prevotella sp. UBA2456
TTTTAAAACAGTATCTGTCCCCTGACACGCACTAACCGATTCTGCCTTTAATTTATTATTTTTTATTGGCTCACCGACAAAGTCTCCGACATTTGTTTGCCGGTTATTGTCGGAGGCTCTTTTTACGAGATAAAATTCTGCTTACACTCAGTGAGTTTCGTTTCCGACATGTCTCCGACATGGTCTCCGACATATTGTGTGTCGGAACTTGCATAGATGAAGATTCTGATTGAATAGGAGTAGCACGCAACCTCGAATAATCAGAACTAATATAAATGCCGCTATCCATTCTCGATTTCGTTTTGAACATAAGCGATAGCATCATTTTTTACCTCACTTGCATCTTCTACGGTGTCAAGGACCTTATCTGCTAACCAAATGGTAAGCAGTTCCTTTTCTTCCACATCGAAAAGTTTGGCCATGATAGGAATCTGACTACGTTTTGCTTTTCTTTCCCCACGTTCTATTTTACTATACATAGGTGTATCAATCTCTAATGCTGCAGACAATTGTCGTTGCAGCAATCCTCGCTCTTCTCTGAGCTCTTTTATTTTCTTTCCAAATATCATAATTCAATTGTTTTATCTCATTATTTAAAATATTTTTGGTCGGATGAACTGATGAATGCCATTAAAACGGTCGGATTTCGGTCGGATGATGCCAAAACGGTCGGATTGACGGTCGGATTGACGGTTGGATTAGGCGAATTTGGTCGGATCGCATCATCTTACAAGCCATCTGAGTCCTTCCTTTCCAATTAATCCTTCTTCGTTCATCTCTACCAGCAATCTCCCAACGATACGCAATTGCTGCTCTTCTGTTTTATTGGAAGGTAACACATCTTTGAGATATTTGTATATAAATTCACGACGTGCTCCTTCGTTTCCAGAGTTTTGCAGGAATTGTATAACCATTTGCTTCAATTTGTCCTTTTCAAGGCCTTTCAGTCTGGTATACTCTGGAACTTGTTTCGTTTGCCTTGCAATGCTTAGGGATATAGTAAGGTCTGGGTATTCACCTTCAACTAATCCTCTACTAAGCAAATTGTTGGCATCAGTTTCATTGATTCGATGTCCTTTCTGAACGGCATCCAATAATATACAATCCTCCAAAGTCAGATCCTTCTTCTCTTTCAAGAGTGTAGTGTACTTCTCATTGATAGCATTGCCATATAAACGGACTGCCACCTCTTTATTGGCAGCATCGATCTCGTAGTCAGGCATGGGGAAGTGGCGTTTCCACTGCTCATTGAATATTTTGCGGATACCTCGACCAACGATGTCAATCATATTGAAGTTCACCATCGCATTACAAAGACACTCATTGCGGTAGTGGCGCTGCGGCCCATGTGTAGCCAGAGCCTTTTGCAGGGAACCAGGAATAAAGCTGCCGCCATTAGCATAATACAGGAATCCAGGATTCTCCACCAGATTGATTCTCTCTTGCAGGGTATAATCCTGATGTGCGATGCAGTTATGAAGCACTTCGCGCATAGAATAGTCATCGTATTGCTGCATGACATCTGGGAACATCGTGCCGCCAGGCATCTCACGCATCGTCAGGTTATGCACTTTGGCAAGTATCTGGTCAACTGTCAAGATGAATGGTGCTGTGAAGTGCTCATAATCAATTACATCTTCGTGTTCATCACGTAGTGACCAAGTAACTCTTACTATGGCAGGACGGAGTTTGAACACAGAAATAGGCTTGCCCAGCAAAATAATAGCTGCACGAGTGATTCCACCGTCAATCATCACTCCGGCATTACTCAGGAACTCCTCTACTGACCACGCATTAACCTCTGCTGCTGGAATACGGCTGTGTACCTTCTTGAACATCACCTTTGCTTTGGCAATGGCGACTTCATCCAAATCATCTATCGTAGCATTAGGGACGATTACAGCCGACCAGTCGGTGTCTGTGAATAGAGGTTCATCCAAGATTGCATTCAAACGCTCTTGTGTCAGTTCCACCAAAGAGTCCTCTATCCGTTGCCATGCTTTATCGTGTGCATAGACAGGACGCTTGGGCAGATGCTTCGGGATATGAATCACCCACACCACCTTTTGGGTGTCGTCTGTGATATACTCCTCAATATCCAGTCCCTCGCTTGACAGATTAGTGCAACGTTCCGTCAATCGGAGTATTGCTTTCTGGCGGTCATAGTTATAAGTATCTGTGCCGACAATCTCCAGTGTCTTGTCATGCACACCCACCACAAGAAAACCACCCTCCATGTTGGCGATAGCCGACACGTATGAAATCACATCATCCTTCTCGTCCCCACAGAACGAGTTCTTTAGATTCTTAAATTCCTTCCACTCACACCGAGTATTCTCCTGTGGGAACTCGCGGAGCAGGTATTGTTGTAGTTCGAGTTCGGTCATATAATTATAACGTTTTTACTCTTTATTTTACCGTGTATAGTCTTTATGGTCGTTCAAAATAGAATTCTTTGGACTATTATTTTTCGCTTTTAACGTTTCGTTTAATTCATCAACACTATTCTTTAGATAATATAACATTTGGATTTGATTCGTCCTTGCGTACATCACGTCATTTATGGGGATTAATTCTTCGTGGTAATAGTTATCATTATATGTCAATTTTACCAAGACATCTGATTTCTTGAACTTTTCTAGCCACTTGTTGTAATCCTTATCATTTGCTGAGTTTTTGGATAATTCTGGGCAAATTCTAAGGATGATGTCCTCTTTCTCAGGAATACTATATAATCGATGACTTATTTCCTTCAGTTCTTGATTGTACTTCTCCCCCATTTCTTCAAAAACTATACATTCAATTTCAATATGTATATTAGATGCAATACGACTCCCATGGTTTGCTATTCGCAAACAATAGTCAAAACTGTTCATGTTGTTTTCTCGATATGCAAAAATCTCAATTGAAGGAAATAAATAGGGGCGATTTTGCTCATTTAATATCTGCAATTGTCGATATGCAATAGCAGCCATTGTGAAAGTTCCAACGGCACCTAAATACGCACCCCAAAAGCCAATCCATATATCAGGCGAGCTTGTTGCCAAATTACAATGGATTGTCATCAACCCATTAACAAAAATTGGTGACAAAATAATTGTAAAAATGGCAAATAATAATGTTACGTTGAGTTTTATCTTGCAAAACTTTTTCATATTCTGTCAATTTAATTCGAGTTCTTTCAATTTTTCCCATGCAGCATCAACATCCAAATACATGGATGCGTATTGTATATCTAACAATTCGTCAGACAACAAGTGGTCATATTTTTTGCTTTCTTTTGTGAATCTCATTAAGAATGGACAAAGAGACGTTGCCTTTGGTTTGGGGAATCTTACGAGTTCAGTCAAATCATCTTTGTTGAATCTTGTTATATAAATATGATTATAGCCTGTCACTTTGTCTAAATACAATTTTGCAATAAGACTGATGGTACGGTTTATCTTGGCACCAGCCCACGTTAGCATAATTTCGTTATCCCCATGTCTGCTAAAGGTTCCCTGTAACTTGTAAATCTGAAAATATTTCCGCGCTTCTTGCAAGCACGTTATAGCTTCAGTTTTGCTATCTAAATATGGATAAGATTCCTTTGAAAGATAGACCTCTTTCATTTTTTGAGAAATAATAGAGTCTATTTCGTATCCGTCATTGAGAAATCTGGGTAGTCCACCCCAGTCAGAAGGAATTACATATGCTCTGTTTGCCTTGTAGTCAATATCTTTAATTTCCCATTTGATTCCTCCAAAGACAATACAAAATCCCACTTTGATGAAATTTAATAAAGAACCTATATGTTGTCCGTTTAGGGCATTTATAATCTCTACTTCTGGATAAGTATTGAAAGCGGCATAAAATTCTTTATCTGCAAGCAACATCTCTCCTTCTGAACCAATCACTATTTGACCACTATTTGTCTGCCTAATAATATCTTTATCTCCTAAGTCTTTCAATAATTTCAAGAATAGTGTGGGCGATACATTTTCAAATGCACCTTCTTCACATAAGAGTCTCCATCCATCTTTGGGGTAGAAACTTCCAAATTCAGCAATAATAGATAAGATTTGTTGTATAAGAGTTGAAAGATGGATGCCATTTATGCTTGGCTTCTCATACTTGTGTTCTTTTAGCAATTCAATGACAGCAATGTTTTGAATAAGATGGTTCTTTAATTGATCTAATAGTCCAGCATTATCTCCATTGTAGTCTTTTGAATAAACTCTTAAAATAGAAGCTTCATTTCTCCTTCCTGAACGTCCTAATCGTTGTCTTAGACTTGAAATGGAATCAGCCACATCTATCTGTGCGATTGATTTGACCTTCCCTATATCCACTCCCAACTCTAATGTGGCTGTACAAATGGCTGTTATCGGAGTTCTCCCCGATTGTAATTCCTGTTCAGTCTTAGTTCTTGATTCTTTGGATATACTACCATGATGTATTCTAAACTCATTTGGAACATGGGCTTCCAAACACTTGTCGTTTAGGAGTGAACAAAATCGTTCGCAGTCTTCTCTTCTATTTGTAAAAACCAAATTGTTTGTTCCTCTTAAACGAAGGAAAATGTCATTAGCTATTTTTGCATCAGCAATTTTTTCTTCATTATATCCGTAATTATATTCCTTTATAAGGACTTTTATCTCGTGATTGCTTGTACCTTGGTCAGGTATAACACAAGGAAGGCTATTATCTTGTCGTAAGAATCTTTTCACAACTTCATAATCCGAGAATGTTGCACTCATCGCAATCCGTGGAATTTGTTTTCTTATGATATGCTCAATCCTTGACATCAGAGATTGCAATTGTTTGCCCCGTTCCGAAGGAATAAAAGCATGCAATTCATCAATCACAACAAACCTCAATTTACCAAATGCATTTTTCAATTTATCATGATGATGCATTAAAAGAGACTCCAGTGATTCGGGTGTAATAATGAGGATCCCATTTGGAGCTGCTAAAGACTTCTTTTTCTTACAGGACGAAATATCACCATGCCAAGGAGTTATATTAGTAATTCCTTGTGCAATATCTGTCAGTCTTCGATACTGGTCGTTTATCAAGGACTTTAATGGACTAATGTATAGAACCTGATAACCCTGTTCTTCTTTATCACGAAGAATTGTGGTTAATACAGGGAGAAATACTGCTTCTGTTTTCCCTCCAGCTGTTGCTGCGCTAATAATTACATCGCAATCTCCATCTAATATTGGAGGTATAGCATTCTCTTGGATGTCTTTCAACGAAGTCCATCCTTGCCTCCATATCCATTTCTGAACTTTGGGTTCAAGTAAATCAAAAGATGAAGATTTTTGTGCCATACAAATATTTACAATTTAAATGTTGTAAACTCATCCTCTTCCATAGACTCGTTATGTCCTAGTGCCGATAAAGCACTTCCAATTTCTGTTGGCTCAATGTCTTTTTCAATTTCTATTTTTTCTATGATATCATCCCATTTCATAGATGGATATTGTTCCAGTATAGACAATAAATCCAAAAAGCCCTTAATGGTATTTCTTGGTGTCCTAAAATAACTATCACCTATTCTGTTAGCGCAATAATTCATATATGCAATCAGCGCTTCATCAGGCACTAAATAGTCTTCTTCCTTGCCTTTGGCAAAAACATTGCGAAGATTCTTCAGTAATACATACAATTCCTCTTTTGAGAGATTGGGCAGACGCAGTACGGTAGAATTATAGTCAGTTAATCCTAATTGTTTTGAAAAGCCATTCTCTGCCAACCTAGAGCGCAAAGCTTCATAGCTATATAATCCACGTCGTGTATCTGTTAGAAATTCGGGTGTTCCGCTCATTATAAAACCTATATTGGAAATCGTCCCCTGTAGCGTATTATTAAGAATACTAAGAATCTCCTCATAATTCATCTTGCGGGAAATACTGTTGGGATTCTTGTACAAATTCACCATTTCGTCTAAATTAACAAGCAATCCTTTATACCCTGCTTTCTTTACGAATATAGAGTATATTTTAAGCGTGTTGTAAAAAGATGCATCATTAATGAAATCTCGAATTCCGAGATCTTTCATAGTGTCTGTCTTTGTGGAATATTCACCTTTCAACCATTTGATGGCATTATCTTTTAAAGATTCATCACCTTCTTCAAATGCTTTCCAATATTTGTTTACAACATACGCAAAGCTGTTGCCGTTTGGATAATCGTTTAAGTCACTTAACAATGCTTTTATCTTGAAAGAAGTTTCAACTCCATCCTTTTGAGCTTTTTCCTGTGCGATAGAGATGAACTTTTCCAAGATATTAATCAAGGCATTCCCATCTTGTTTTGTTCGTGTAGATATACTCGTCACCAAATCAGAGAGAAGTCTTCTCGCTTGGCCTTCGGTTCCATGCAATCTTTTTGAAGGACTAAGATCTGCATTCATTGTTACTAAGCCCTTTTCTAATGCAATACTTCGTACCAATGACAAGAAGAATGTTTTACCAGAGCCGTATTCACCAATGACTAGTCTAAAAGAAGAACCTCCATCCGCAATGGTATCAACATCTTTCACAAAAGACTTAAGTTCTTCACTTCTGCCTACTTGTATATGTTGCAAGCCAATCCTTGGAACAACTCCGCTCCTAAGCGCTTGGATAATTGTTTCGCGTTCTTTGGGCTTAATTATTTTTATCATATCAACTTGTCTTTATATTCAGTCATAACATATATTGTATCACCGTCATCTTCAATGACAGCATCTTCTATTTTAGTATAAGAGAAATCATTTATCTGTTCCAATACAGAGCCAATCATTAGATGATGTTTCTTACATAGACTTTCAACCTCTTCTCTCTTCCATAATTCTTTCGAGAGGAGAATTTTAAGTATAACCAAAAATACCTTATTCTCATGGGCAGTCGATTTTATGCTATCACCATCATCTTCAAAGATATCTGACAAAAGGTCTTGAGCCTGCTTTGTTTGCTCCTCGATTTCTGCAAGACGTTCGCCACTCAATGTGAATCCGTTCCTATTTGCAGTACTTACTTTATCAATTGTGAATTCTGATGTATTTGTTACTTTCTCTATAGTCGCAAATTCTTCATCACTAGATATTAAACTACGATGAATTAATGTATGTATAGCCTGGGATTTTATACCAAACAATGGGAGTATATCTTTTAATTTTTCTTCTCGTTTTGAAATAGATAGATAATCCAAACTAACTATTCTCGCTAAAAAAACACCATAATGATTCTTCAGTGTATCTGGTAATTTTTGGATGTCTTTTTTGTCTGTCTTAGTTAACTTGTAAGTTGACGACATAATCCAGCGAAAATATGCTGCAAGATACCTTCGTGTAGGCACATGATTCACTTCTGCTTTAACTAAATCATCGATGAATAATGTATCGCTATTCGAAAATGTGGTACCTATAACATTAACACAGACTTTTATTAACAATTCTAGCCGACGAGCTATCATTATGTCTATGTCTGCACTATTAGCATCTCTATATAGAATACATTTGTCCCCATAATTGAAACGCGTTTCATCAATTAGCATATTGGGAATAATACCATATCCTATTTTTCTAATACACTTAATTATGGACGTTATCTGGGACTTGTCAATTTTATTTTCAACTTTTATATTCTCATCTATACCTAAGATACAATTCGTAGAAATAACAGTGTACTCTTGAGCTTCCGTTTTTCTTTCCAATTTTTTTATATATGACACGGCATCCTCATAATCGCAATAATTGAAAACCGATGGAAGTGTGAATAGAGAAAGTGTTGGAGATATTTTGCACAAAGATTTATATTCGCTTAATTGTCTGACTGTATTTTTAAAGAAGAACTTAAGACTTTTATCAATAATGCGACAAATAGGGAAGTTGTTTCCTTTCAATTTCACGTCAATCAAATAGTCCGAACAGAATAGTGCATCACATGTAGATCCTGACAATCGAAAGAATTGATAATCTTGTGATACATATAGATAACCTTCTAAAACTTCGGATTTCTCACCTTTTATATATTTTGAAAACTCAGTTTCAAAAAACAGTGATGCTTGTTGAAGCAAAAAGTCTGTGACAAGAAGCGTCGGAATATTACATTGTTTATATTTATTTATAATTCTTCGACAAATCTCATGCAACGCATCCACTCTTGTATTATCTTTTATATTACAAACAATATTACTATGTACTATTTCAAATACATTATTGGGGAAAAAATTGCTTATTGCTGCTTCTATAAATTGTTCAAACTCAGAGGCTATTATTCCGTCATCAAAGCATTGAGTATATAACTCTATAGTATGCTTAATAAGCTCAATCCTTTCAGTATTATCTGTTGTGTCATCCACAAACATTCGAATTTGAAGCCCAAAGAGATGAAAATATAAACTTGCTGTTGACAATTCACACGAAGATACGTTTCCTGCTAACCATGAAAGATATTCATATCTATGTGTTGGATGCATGTCATAATAGCAACTAAAAGGCTCAATTATCAAGCTCCCGTTTTCTATCGGGAGATTTTCTTGAATAACAGGTCCATAAATACGCGATAATTTATATTGTTTATTATACTGTTGATTATTATATTCAATTATATTATTTTTAAAAGAACGAGGGATTTCAAAATATTCACCAACATAGAAAAAGCCTCTCTTTATGATAAAGCCATTAATTTCTATTTGTTCTCCTGGTTTTATCCACTTACAAACAGATTCGTTTTCTGATATATTGTTTCTAAGCATGTTAACATGCTTATATTGTAAAGATTTTTGAATACTTTCATATTCAAACCAACCCATACGTGTATCTGGCACTTTATACATTAGTAATCGCGTTCAATTTGTTCAAAAGAAGATATTTTGCTAATCAAATTCATTCGCTGGCTTTCAGAAAAATTACATCCGAGCGCATTGTTCCCTTTGTTGAGGCAGAAATGAATTAGAAGATTCCTTTCCAACTCCTTGGAGACAACAATATGAGTTATTAACGATGTTATATCTACACAATCGAAATGTAGATAAAGTTCAGAAGGGTAATTGTCCAATAGTTTTATCTTGTAATGCTCAAATTGCTCTTTTGAAATATATTTTAGCCAACCTAAATTTGGTGCTGGTCTGTTGCAATCTGGTATAATAATGCGCCATTCCCTCTCTGACATATAGTCATCTCCACATTTGCCTTGATATGGTTTAGAGAAGCCTATGATACTATCAATTGCTGTTATTTTCTGTATTTCTTCTTTGTACTTCTCTCTTATTTCTGATCGCATAATTAAGTTGGAGAACTTCATTTCATCCCGCTTCTCACCTTTTCTAATCTCTATACCTCCTATAGGCATTTCCGAAGATTCAATCTGAGAGATAAAACAACTCTTCTGAATTGAAAGTTCTTCCAGCTGTTCATCAAAAAATGGATGGCACCTATATTGTACAGGGTTAAGCATGTATTTTGTTGCGTTAACAACATTAATTAAGGCTTCTCGATTAAAACCAATCATATAGTCGCCAAACTTCTTTCGATGTTCTTGCGTCCTAAGTAAAGGTATATCACAAAAAGAAATCATAGGTATTGCTATACCAACACTTGTGATTACTTTATTACCTCTCTTCAGTTCTATATCCCAGCCTTGTTTCGCTACAATTTCACCAAAAGGTTCATAACAATATCCAAACCGTAAACCCTCAGTCAAGATATGCTTAAAAGCTCCGAAATCTCTTGTGAAATGAAATAGTGAAGAAGAATTTATCATATTTGATGGACTTTACTTTTAGAGAATTGTCAAATTCCGACCACAAAGATATAAAAATAATTGCAAAACGAAGCAATATATTGCTATTATCTGTGTTTATTTATGTTTTTTTCAAAGAAAAGACAGATTTTGGCAAGCCAAAGATGTTTTTATCATATCCGTTCGAATTGGGTACAACTAATTACGATAGAATTAGCCATAGAAAACTCACAATAGGTTTGCTTCAAAGTGGCACACTCCGATCTAACGAAGTGAAGATGGGGTATAAAACGCCTAATATCTCAACAGGCAAACACCTTAAAACACCGAAATTCTCAGTACGCTCATTCTGTTCTTGCGTTACTGTTCACAAACATAAACATTGTGCCTGCCTCGCTTTAGAGTCGCTTC
>DDPY01000041.1:10170-42970 GCA_002342415.1 Prevotella sp. UBA2456
ATACACATACCATACCCTTGAGTATGGGAAAAGTATGGGTAATGCCTGTCATCAACCTTGGATATACCTGCCTATAACCACCCTCGACAACCTCCGCAATCATATAACCGGGTAATAGTGGACACTGATGATTTGGTAAATTCGGAATTTTTTGCTATCTTTGCACGGGAATATGAAGATTATTCATGTGGACATGGACCAGTTCTTTGCTGCTGTGGAACAGCACGACCAGCCGGAGCTGAGAGGAAAGCCAATAGCCGTGGGGCACGATGCGGAACGGGGCGTGGTGTCGACAGCAAGCTATGAGGCCCGCCGCTATGGTGTACACTCGGCACAGTCGATACAGGTGGCGAAAAGGCTATGCCCGCAACTGATTATCGTGGAGCCGCACTTTCAGCGATACAAGGAGGTGTCGGCACAACTGCACGAGATATTCCACGACTATACAGACCTGATAGAACCCATCTCGCTGGACGAGGCTTTCCTCGACGTGACAGAGAATAAACGGGGCATGGAGTTGGGTGTGGACATGGCGCGTGAAATCAAGGAGCGCATCCGCGAACGGACGGGACTGACGGCCTCGGCAGGAGTGAGCTACTGCAAACTGTTGGCGAAGATTGCGTCGGACTGGCGCAAGCCCGACGGACTGACTGTGATACACCCTGACCGTGCACTCGACTTCATCGCACAGCTGAAGGTGGAGAAGATATGGGGCATCGGGCCGAAGACGGCAGAGAAGATGCACCGCATGGGGGTCTTCACGGGTCAGGACCTGAGGAACATGACACTGAGCCGGCTGACTCAGGAGTTTGGCAAGATGGGGCGGGTGTTCTACGACTTCGCACGAGGCATCGACAACCGCCCGGTGGTGTCGGAATGGGAGCGCAAATCGGTGAGTTGCGAACGGACCTTCGAGACGGACATCAGCGAGCGGTCGGCAGTGACCATCCATCTGTACCAGACGGTGCTGGAACTGGTGAGACGCATTGAGAAGAATGGCTTCGAGGGGCGCACACTGACACTGAAGACGAAATTCCTTGACTTCCAGCAGATTACGCGCAGCATCACGGTGGACCACCCGCTGCGCACCAAGGACGACATCCTGCCGTTAGCGAAGCAACTGATGGAGGGTGTGGAGTTCCGCTCGCATCCCATCCGCCTGCTGGGGTTAGGGGTGTCGAAAGCAGGCAATTCGCAATCGGGCAGTCCTGCGGAGGCGCGCAAGCAGCCACACTGGGTGCAGTTGGAGCTGGAATTCAAGGACTGGTAAGAAAGGCGGAAAGAGACCTCTTACCTCTCACCACTCACCTCTTACCTCTCACCTCTCAAAAATCGGGGCTGTGGCCTCGCGCAACCATTGTCGCTCTGCCTCGTCGAGGTGGGGCGACAGTTTTTGATATACTGTCTCATGATAATTGTCGAGCCACAACACTTCTGCTGGGGTGAGCAGTTCGGGCATGATGGGTGCCTTGTCGATGGGACAGAGGGTGAGGGTCTCAAAGCGCAGGAAACGTCCAAAGGCAGTCTCTGTGTAAGGCTGGATAAGGAGCGTGTTCTCGATGCGCACACCAAATTTCCCTTCGAGATAGATGCCGGGCTCGTCAGTAATGGTCATTCCGGCATGGAGGGGGGCAGGACGATACTCCATGCGAATCTGGTGAGGACCCTCGTGGACGTTGAGATAAGAGCCTACACCATGACCCGTTCCATGCAGGAAGTTGAGTCCTTCGCTCCATAGGTCGCGACGGGCAATGGCATCGAGCTGGGTCCCGCTGGCACCGTCGGGGAAACAGAGCATCTGCAGCTGTATATGGCCTTTCAGCACCAGTGTGTAGATGCGCCGCTGCTCGTCGGTAAGAGGGCCGAGGGCAATGGTACGTGTGATGTCGGTAGTACCGTCCTGATACTGGCCTCCGCTGTCTAAGAGCAGCAAACCCTCAGGCCGCAGGAGTGCATCGGTAGCAGGGGTGGCCTCATAGTGGACGATGGCCCCATGAGGACCGTAGGCGGCAATGGTGTCGAAGGAGAGTCCTCGAAACAGCGGTTGCTCGGCACGCAGGGCAGTGAGCTTACGGTCGATGCTCATCTCGGTTTGTCCGCCAGCCTGTACGGCAGGCTTGAGCCAGCGAAGGAAGCGGACGAGGGCGATGCCGTCGCGCAGCATTGCCTGGCGGAACCCCGCCTGTTCAGTCTCGCTCTTGACAGCCTTGAGGGCAGGTACGGGCGACGGTTCGCGAACCGTCTGCTGGGCGCGGATGGACTGCATGAGGGTATAACTCACCTCGTCGGGGTCGGCGAGAATATTGTATTCGGGGTAGCGGGCAAGAGCCTCGCGTACGGAGTCGTAGGGAGCAATGGCCACCCCTGCCTGCTGGAGCGACTGCCGGGCCGCAGGCGTGAGCTTACCCTCGTGAACGAATAGGGTGGCTGTCTGGGTGGTGAGGAGCAGGAAGCTGACGAAGACAGGACAGCAGTGAACATCGGAGCCTCGCAGGTTGAGGGCCCAGGCGATGTCGTCGAGAGCCGCCATCAGCATACCGTCAGCATGTTGTCGGCGCAGAGCCTGACGGATGCGGGTGAGTTTGGAGCGGGTGTCCTCGCCGGTGTACTCGATAGGCTGGGGTACGATGGGTTGCATAGGGATGGCAGGGCGATCGGTCCAGATGCGCTGCAAGGGGTCGAAATTGGTGCGGAGGGTGATGCCTCCCTGCTGGCGCAGGTCGCGGACGAGTTCCTCGATGACATTTGCAGATGATGTCATCCCGTCAATGCCCACCTCATGGCAGTCTGTCCGGCTGAGTTCGCCACCAAGCCATTCCGCCATGGTGGGAGTCCCCTCTATCTTCATTTTCATCAATTGGTATTCTGTGCCTTCCAGCTGCTGGGCGGCAGCAATGAAATAGCGTGAGTCGGTCCAGAGGGCGGCACTATGGAGGGTGACGACGGCTGTACCGGCAGAGCCGTTGAAACCGCTGATCCACTCGCGACCTTTCCAATGGTCGGCAGTATATTCGGAGTGATGAGGGTCGGTGGTGGGGAAGATGAAAGCCCCTAAATGTTCGCGCCGCAATTCCTCGCGGAGCGCCTCAATGCGTTGCTGAATGGTAGTCATAAAAATGGGTTATCATATTGTTTACGGTGCGAAGTTACAAAAAAAATGCAATAAACGATAAAGGTTCACGTTATTTTATACGTGTTCGGACGCAAAATATATCTAATAGGTGTCATGCTGACGACCGCCGTAAGGGTTGCGGCACAGCAGGATGCCAGCTTCGCCCACTACTGGGCGATGGAGCCGTCGTTTAATCCTGCCGCTGCGGGCAAGAAGCCGGTCATCAATATTGCGGGAGCCTATGCGATGAGCATGACGGGCTTCGAGCACAACCCCAAGACCATGTATCTGGCTGCCGACATGCCCCTGCAACTATTGAACAAGATGCACGGTGTGGGTTTGCAACTGATGAACGATGACATCGGACTGTTCACCCACCAGCGGCTGGCACTGCAATATGCCTTTAAGCAGCCGCTGTTCGGAGGAACCCTGAGCATCGGCATCCAGGTGGGTATGCTGAGCGAGAAGTTCAAGGGCTCTCAGGTGGATCTTAGGGACCAAGAACATACGGACCTTGCCTTCACGACAACCGATGTCAACGGAACCGCCCTCGACATGGCTGCCGGACTCTACTACACGCACCGCAGCTGGTATGCCGGACTGTCGGTGATGCATGCCACTGCACCCAGCATTGACTTAGGAGACAAGTCGATTATTGACATCAGCAGAACGTATTATTTGACAGGAGGATACAATATTCAGCTCAGAAATCCGTTATTAACGATACATCCCTCTCTGTTGGCACGCTACGACGGAGTGGCCTATCGGGTGGATGTGACTGCCCGGTTGAAGTATGAGCACGAGAAGAGAATGTTCTATGCCGGAGTGGCCTACAGTCCTACCAATTCGGTGACAGCAATGATTGGAGGCAACTTCCACGGCATCAGCTTAGGATACAGCTACGAGGCCTATACCCATAGTGCCATCGGACTGGGCAAGGGCAGCCACGAACTGTTTGTGGGCTACCAGACCACGCTGAACTTCGGCAAGAAGGGACGCAACAGACACCAGAGCGTGAGAATTCTTTAGAGAGTTTAGAGAGTTTAGAGTTGACAGTTGACAGTTGATATATACATATATGAAGAATATGAAAAGAAGAGCAGATAGGAATACGAAGGGCATGAGGGTGAGAGGCTTGCTGGCCTTTTGCCTTTCCAGCCTGTTACTGACTTCGCTGACGGGCTGCCTGGGCAGCAAGCATGCTTCAGCCTCGGGTGGCGAGGTGACAGGTGTGAGCGGACGAGCCTTCACGGAACCTACTCCCCACGGAATGACACTCGTAAAGCGTGGCCACCTGAAGATGGGTATCGAGAAACAAGACTCACTATGGGGTAAGCAGACACCTGTGAGAGACATCTCGGTAGAGGGCTTCTGGATGGACGAGCATGAGGTGACGAACTCGATGTACCGGCAGTTTGTGAACTATGTGCGCGACTCTATCCTGCGCGAGCGTCTGGCCGACCCCGCATACGGTGGTGACGAGAGCTACAAGATCGAGGAAGACAAGAACGGCGACCCCGTGACACCCCACCTGAACTGGAAGAAGGCACTGCCACGCAAGCCGAATGAGGACGAGCAGAGGGCTATCGAAAGCCTCTATGTGACCAATCCCGTGACAGGCGAAAAGATGCTCGACTGGCGGCAGATGAACTACCGCTACGAGATCTACGACTATACGGAGGCTGCCAAGCGCAAGTATCGCATCAACCCCGAGGAGCGCATCCTGAACACCGATATCCGCCCGAACCCCAACGAGCAGATATGGATATCGAAGGACACGGCCTATATTGATGACGAGGGCAAGATAGTGCGCCAGACCATCAACCGCCAATACACGGGCGAGTGGGACTTCCTGAACACATACATTGTGAACATCTACCCCGACACCACCTGCTGGGTGAACGACTTCCCCAACGCGGAGAACGAGACCTATATGCGCTACTACTTCAGCGGTGCAGCCTATAACGACTACCCCGTGGTGGGCGTGACATGGGAACAGGCCAACGCCTTCTGCGCCTGGCGCACGGAGTTCCTGCTGCGCGGACTGGGTCCTACAGCCCGCTATGTACAGCGCTACCGTCTGCCGACAGAGGCAGAGTGGGAGTATGCTGCCCGCGGCAAGGACCAGAACGAGTTCCCCTGGGACAATGAAGACGTGATGAGCGGCAACGGCTGCTTCTATGCCAACTTCAAGCCCGACAACGGCAACTATACCAAGGACGGCAACCTGATAACCAGCCGTGTGGGCATCTACTCGTCGAACTCGAACGGGCTGTATGATATGGCCGGCAATGTGGCAGAATGGTGCTCGACCATCTATACGGAGGCCGGTGTGGAGTCGATGAACGACATCAACCCGCAGCTGAAGTATAATGCTGCCAAGGAAGACCCCTACCGGTTGAAGAAGAAGAGCGTGCGCGGCGGTTCGTGGAAAGACCCCGAGTCGTATATCCGTGCTGCCTGGCGCTCGTACGAATATCAGAACCAGCCCCGCTCGTACATCGGTTTCCGTTGTGTGCGCTCGCTGGCCAATACCACCAGTGACAAGATTAAACTAAAGAAAGGAAAGAAAAGATGACTAAATACAGCAAACTGAACTTCATCTACCGCTTGCAGAAGTGGATGGACAGCGTACCGGGACAGACATTCCTGAACTACGCCTACAGCTGGGGTGCCTCGATTGTGATTCTGGGTACACTCTTCAAACTGACCCACCTGCCGGGAGCCAACTTCTTCCTGTTCTTAGGTATGGGCACCGAGGTATTAGTATTCTTCCTGGCAGCCTTCGACCGTCCGTTTGACAAGACCACCGACGGCATGGATCTGGACCTCCACATGGCAGACGGTGAGGAAACGGAGCAGATGGCTGCAGTGGCAGCAACCACAGGCGGAACTATTGGCGGCGGTGGAGTCGCTGGCGGCGGAGTTGTTAGCGGTGGTGTCATCGGCGGTGGCGGTGTCATCGGAGGCGGAACAGTGATCATCAACGGCGGAGGAGCTTCGGGCGATGCTACCCCTGGCAAGGTGGTAGGCAACGGTCAGGAGGCAGCCCGCTGGGAGGGAGAGCCCATCAGCTTTGCCGGAGGCGGTGCTGTAGTGGGCGGCAGTCCTGCTGGCGGTCAGGTGCCTGCCGATATGACAGAAGACCTGAAGGAAGCCACTTCAAACTATGTCGACGAGCTGAACCGACTGACAGAGATGCTGCAAAAGGTATCGGAGCAGAGCCAGCGCCTGACCCGCGACTCGGAGGAGATGGAGAACCTGAACCGCACGCTGACGGGCATCAGCCGTGTCTACGAAATGCAGCTCAAGAGTGCCTCGGCCCAGATTAGCACCATCGACGAGATTAACGAACAGACGCGCCACATGGCCGAACAGATAGTAGAGCTGAACAAGATCTATGCCCGCATGATAGAAGCCATGCAGGTGAGAATGCCTGTGGCTCCATAACATCCGTCGGGAACCAAGCTTTGGCAAGAAAAAAATTGTAATATAGTAAATAGTCAAATAGTAAATTAGGCAGATGGCAATCAAGAAAAGACCCGTTTCTCCGCGTCAGAAAATGATTAACCTGATGTACGTTGTGCTGATGGCTATGCTGGCATTGAACGTCTCGACAGAGGTGCTCAACGGATTCTCCATTGTGGAGGACAGCCTGAAGCGTACCACCATCAGTGCCACGACCGAGAACCTGGCCATATACGATGACTTTGCCGTACAGATGAAGAAGAACCCTCAGAAGGTGAAGCAATGGTACGACAAGTCGCAAGAGGTGAAACAGATGAGCGACGCGCTCTATAACCTTGCCGATGAACTGAAGTTAGCCATTGTGCAGGAGGCAGACGGCAAGGACGGCGATGTGCGCAATATCCGCAACAAGGAAGACCTGGAAGCCGCCAATCAGGTGATGCTGGCTCCAGGGCGCGGTCGGGGCAAGGAGCTTTATGATGCCGTCAACAACTATCGTGCCAAAATGCTGAAGATGGTGACCAACTACCGTCAGAAGAAGACGATAGCCTCGAACCTGTCTACCGAGTTGCCAGAGGATGCGCAGGCTATGGGCAAGAACTGGCAGGAGTATATGTTCGAGTCGATGCCTGCCGCTGCTGCCGTGACCCTGCTGTCGAAGCTGCAGAACGACGTGCGCCATGCAGAGGGCGAGGTGCTGCACACACTGGTGCAGAACATAGACGTAAAGGATATCCGAGTAAACGCTCTGAATGCCTTTGTCATTCCCAACTCGCAGACCATCGTGAGAGGCGACAAATTCTCGGCACGTATTGTGATGGCTGCCGTAGATACCACACAGGTGCCACAGATATTCATCGGAGGCAAGGAGATGGATCTGCCGGGCGGACTCTATGAGTCTATCACCAGCCGGACAGGAGACTTCACACTGTCAGGATATATCCAGGTGGAAAACGGCAACGGAGAACTGCTGAAGCGTGACTTTGAGCAGAAATATACAGTAGTAGACCCCTCGGCAACAGTCTCTGCCGACCTGATGAACGTGCTCTATGCGGGCTATAACAATCCGCTGAGCGTATCAGTGCCCGGTGTACCTGTAAACAAGGTACAGGCCACCATGACTGGCGGCTCGCTGCAGCCTGTGGGACCGGGTCGCTACATTGCCCGTCCAACAGCTGTAGGACAGAATGTCACCATCACCGTCACCTCGACGAATACGGGACGCGCCCAGCAGATGGGACAGTTTACCTTCCGCGTACGCCGACTGCCTGACCCCACACCCTATATCGCGATGAAGGATGAGGGCGGCAACCCGCTGCGCTACAAGGGCGGTGGCCTGTCGAAGGCTCAGCTGATGGCAATAGACGGCATTGGTGCAGCAATTGATGACGGTATTCTGGATATAGCCTTCAAGGTGCAGTCGTTTGAGACGGTGTTCTTCGACAATATGGGTAATGCCGTTCCGATGGTGAGTGACGGTGCTAACTTCTCAGCACGCCAGAAGGATACCTTCCGCAAGTTGCAGCGCAACCGTCGTTTCTACATCTCGCGTGTCAACGCTATCGGCCCTGACGGCATACAGCGCAAGCTGAACGCTTCGATGGAAGTCATTGTGAAATAGTAATAAGAAATAATAATATGAAAAGAGTATTGTTCTTTTTGATGATAACACTGGTGACAAATGTTGCCATGTCACAGCCTAAGGCGCGTCGCCAGCAGGCTCAGCAAAAGTCGCAGACACAACAGAACCAGGGGATGACCATGCGTGCCCGCCTGATGTTCCCGACGGCTGTCGAGATGCCCGAAAACGTAGTGTGGAGGCGCGACATCTACCGTGAGATAGACCTCAACAAGGATGCCAATGCAGGACTCTACTACCCCGTGGAGCCTATTGACAAGCAGCTGAACCTCTTCACCTATGTCTTCAAGCTGGCACTCAACGGCTATATTCCCGTCTATGAGTACCGACTGGACGGCAACGAGGTGTTCAATGACTCGTCGAAGGTGAAGATGAAGACGGTGCTCGACAACTACCACATCTTCTACGAAGAGAAGGATGGCAAGCTGCGCGTAGACAATAGCGATATCCCCTCGGCAGAGGTCAAGATGTACTACCTGAAGGAGAGTGCCTATTTCGATGATGCCAACTCGACCTTCCACCGCAAGGTACAGAGCATCTGTCCTGTGATGATGCGCGAAGACGACTTCGGTGGCGAGGCTTCAAAGTACCCCCTGTTCTGGGTGAAGTATTCCGATCTGGAACCATTCCTGAGCCGACAGACGGTGATGACCAGCAATCTGAACAATGCCGCCACGATGTCGATGGAGGACTTCTTCACATTGAACCACTATGAGGGCAAGATTTACAAGACTAACAATATGCTGGGTAAGACGCTGGCTCAATACTGCCCGAACGATTCGGCACTGGCCAAGGAGCAGAAGAAGATAGAGGCCGAGCTGAAGGCCTTCGAGGAGAATATCTTTGGGGACAAGGCGAAGAAAGACTCACTGGACTCCATTTCCAGACTGGATCCCAAGCAGCTGAAGGCCCTGAAGTCGAAGAGTGGCCGCAAGGGTCGCACATCGTCTGCAAAGGCGAAGAAGTCGAAGAGCAGTGGCAGTCTGTCATCGAGTGGTGCCAAGATTACCGTCAGGAGACAGAGACACTAAGTTGAGAGTTGACAGTTGACAGTTGAAAGTTGAAAGTTGAAAGTTGAGAGTTGAGAGTTGAGAGTTAATAAAGATAAGGTATGAAGAAATTGTATGCAATCGTCCTGATAGCTGTTGCTTTGGCACTGCCAGCACAGGCACAGGTGAACTTTGGTCTGAAGGCCGGTTTGAACCTCACAGAAATGTCGTTAGGAGATAATGCCATAGAGAAAGCCATATCGAACAAATCAGGATTCTTTGTGGGTCCTACCGTCAAGTTTACGCTCCCTATTGTGGGACTGGGTGTTGATGCCTCTGCGCTCTACGACCAGCGCGAGGGAAGACTTAAGGATTCGGACGAGAAGCTGAAACAGCAGACTATCCAGATTCCTGTCAATCTGCGTTATGGCTTCGGTCTAGGCGATATTGCCACCATCTATCTCTTTGCCGGTCCGCAGTTTGGATTCAACGTAGGCAACAATGACAAGAAGCTCCCTGTGGGCGAATGGTCGCTCAAAACAGCAAATATCAGCGGTAATGCCGGATTAGGTGCTATGTTCCTGAATCATCTGCAGGTGAGTGTCAACTATAACTTCGCCCTCAGCAAGTCGGCAGAGGTCACCGTCAACGGGGTCACCTCCAAGGTGAAGAACAACGCTTGGCAGATAGCACTCGCCTACTATTTCTAAAACGTTCTCCCTTTTCGTCCATCACGTGTCCAACAACGTGTGCACCCTGTGCGGAGACTCCGAATGGCAACAATCACTAAACAATGACTTATTTAGGTGAGCTTATTTCGATAGGAGTAGCTTTTTCATGGACAGCGACAGCCCTGCTCAGCGAGGCAGGCAGCAAGCGCTTGGGCAATCTGACCCTGAACGTGCTACGAATGGCATTGGCTCTATTCTTCTCGATAGTGATGTTCTGGGTAGTAATGGGCTCTCCCCTACCCTCTGGAGGTTCTGCAGAGGCCTATGGCTGGATGCTGTTGTCAGGACTGGTGGGATATGTCATTGGTGACTTCTGCCTGTTCCAATGCTACATTATTATAGGTTCGCGCTATGGACAGCTGTTTATGACATTGGCTCCGCTGGCGGCAGCATGGATGGCTTGGATTACGCTTGGACAGGAGATGACCGCAATGAGTATAGCAGCCATGTTGATTACGCTGACGGGTATTGGTCTTTCTGTATTAGGACGAGGCGAGCACCATAAGCTATCATTGAGACTGCCGCTTAATGGCGTGCTGTATGCCATCGGAGCTGCTGTGTGTCAGGGTGTAGGCCTGGTGCTGAGCAAGATTGGGATGGACCATTACGACACGACTGCCATTCCTGCTTGGCTGATACCCTTCAGTGCCAACTTCTTTCGCTGTATAGCAGGCATCATTGGCTTCACCTTATTACTATATGTACGCGAAGGCTTTACACCGTTACGCGAGGCTCTACACGACGGCAAGGGGATGACGATGGCTGTTGCCACCACCATCTTCGGCCCCTTTGTAGGAGTAGGATTCTCGCTGATGGCTGTCCAATACACCAGTGCAGGCATCGCCTCAACACTGATGGCACTGACACCCATCATCATTATTCTGCCTTCCTATTGGTTGTTCCACCAGCCTATCACATGGCGCGCTGTTGTGGGTGCTGTCCTCTCGGTGATTGGTGTCAGCTTGTTTTTCTTGCATTAGCTTCACCTAAGGGCAGGCGCAGGATGAAGCGTGCTCCAGAGGTGTAAGACGTGTCGAGCACCACATCACCGCCCATTCGTCGGGCAATAGAGCGAGAGATAGCCAGACCAATGCCCGTTCCCTCATAATAGTCGTCTAACTGCACGAACTCCTCGAAGATGCGCGAGGCATCTCTCTTGGCAATGCCGATACCGTTATCCTCGACAACAAACTGGACATTCTTGTGATTACTGGTGACCTGTAGGGTTACTCTCCCTCGGTGCTGACGCGCTGACGGGTCTTTCCCATATATGAACTTCTGTGCATTGTCGAGCAGCATCTCAAGAGCCTGAGTGGCTTGCTGCAGGTTGGTGCGCAGCATCAATCCGTCCACCTCGGGATCAGTCTGAAGGTCGAAATCAATATCCTGATTCTGGGCAATCTGCGAAGCATCTATGGCCTGTGCTGCAATCAGCAAGGCCTGTGTCTCATCACTGCATTCAATCATTGTCTGGCTGTTGGCATCGCTGAGTGCCAGCATCTTGTTGACAAGTCCGGTAATACGGTTGGTATTCTCGGTGATGCGCTGGTTGGCTTCCTGCTTGGTCGATTCATCCAACTCTATTCCAGGCGTGGTGATGACCTGAGTAAATCCAGAGAGAATATTGAGCGGTGTACGTATCTCGTGGGAAATCTGCTGGATGAAGTTCGTTTTCATTTTCGACGACTCCTCGGCTTTCTTATTAGCAATCTTCAGTTCCTTATAGCTTTGCTCCAGCTTCTCGTGCTCCTCAGCCAGTTTCAAAGAGGCTCGGAAACGGTAGATGGTGAATATCAGCAGGCCGATGATGAGCAAAATGCTAATGCCAATCATAAAGCGAGAGCGCTGCAGCTTACCCGCCATCTCCAATTCATCCACCTTGTAGAGGGTGTTCAGTTCATCCAGCTGCATACGCATCTCGCGAGTGAAGGTAGAGTCCTTGCCTATATACAAGCTGCGAAACATCTTCGCAGCCTCTGCATGGTGCCCCATCTGGGTGAGGATATCGCCTCTCAGCAGTTCTATGTCGCCCCCCGCCTCCAGTTCCAATTTTTCCAGGCTGTCGCAGTAGGCCAAAGCTTTCTTGGCATTACCCTTAGCCAAAGCATGATTCGTTCTCACGAGCAGGATACGATATTTCCCTAATGGCGTATTCTGCTCATCCAACATCTTCTCCGCTTTTTCCAGCTCGCCTTCTGCCTCACCATGCCGGCCCATCTTCGTGAGGGCATAGGCTCTTGTACACAAACAGGCAATATAGGTTCCATACATCAACTGACGAGGACGTACATTATCCGAAATCCGTTCCTGAATACACTTCTCCCACTCGCGGGATAACCTCAGCACCTCCTTATAATCACCATTCTCATTCAATGTCTGACACAGATAGTCATAGGTATTTGTCAGCACCTCCGAATAGCGGTATTTATGCTTCAGCTGATTCAGGCATTTCCTGAATACCTGAATGGCTTGTTCGTACTGCCCGATGCTCTCGTAGATGATTCCCATCTGCTGATAGGCGACAGCCCGTCCAAAGTTATTCTCCCGCACATTGGCATCGTCCATGATATTGTGGGCTTCACGTAAGGCTGTCTGTACACGCCCTGAATAGAGGTAGACATTTGCTTTGCAATCCCAAGTGTCGTAATAGAACTCCCACTCGTTGTGATGCATAAACCAGTTCATCTGGATGGGAGCCTCAGCCAACAGCAATGAGTCAGTGGCATAATTGCTAAGCACCACTATCTTGTTCCACCTGACTTTCGCTTCCTCCTCCACATTGCCCTGCTGGGCCTCATACTCCATCCACTCGTCCAGACAATCCATAATGGCATGTAAATCTCCCTCGCCATCGAGCTCCTGAACCAATT
Source organism: Prevotella sp. UBA2456 (assembly GCA_002342415.1). Lineage (GTDB taxonomy): Bacteria > Bacteroidota > Bacteroidia > Bacteroidales > Bacteroidaceae > Prevotella. The sequence continues at coordinate 22,980 of DDPY01000041.1, forward strand.
GACGATAGGCCGCTGTCCGTTCCTCCCCTTCCAACCGGGGGAGCATCTTGCGAAGGGAGTCGATGGGTGATGCCAGAGCAGCAGTATGGAGCAACAAGACGGAAAGCAACAATAGGAGAACTCGTACCATAGGATAAACAATTTAGAGGTTTTTAGTTATATCATCAATGATGGGCACCAGCACAAGGCCTACGATGGCATTGATCCACTTACTGTCGGTCACAAGCAGGCAAGCTGCTACTTTCACATTGATTTTCTTCATTGTTTTTAAAGTTTAAGAAGGTTTTATAAATAAAATATTGATTCAGGCCCCATGCAGAACAAGAGGTCTAAGATACTTAAATTGTGCCGGAAACCGTGCTTATATCCAAACACCTGCCAATAGGGCCGAGACTCGAATGACGGGTCTGGCTTTGGATGCTTGGCATGAATGACATCGCGGAAATCGGAGATTGGGGAGGAGAGAGGAGGAAGGAGGGAGGAGGGAGATTTGTCCGCTGAGGAAGGAGGCAGGAACGAGGAAGTATAGGAGACGTGCGGATGGATGTCAATGAGTTCGCACACCTTCTGGCGGATAGCCTCGTTGAAATCTATCAGGAAGTCCCATTTCTTCTCGAAGAATGGTCGGATGTCGTCCTGATAGTATTCGAAGAACGGGCTCTCGCTATAGGCACTCTGCAAGGCATTCCAATGAACGCGCCGCCACTGGTTGTGGTCGCTGATGCGGATGTCCTTCATCGTTCCAGCGGGTGAACTGCTGGAGGCAGGAGATACTACAGGGACGGTAAGTGCCTGGAGGCCGTTGGCGGTGCTGATGATGCAGCGATTGCGATAGGTCTGCTTCTGATAGGAGTCGTACTGCTCGATGAGGCTCTGGTCATAGCGGTAGAGTTTCTGGTACCACTGGATGGGTCCGAAGTAAGTAGTCTGTAGCAGAGCGGTAGTCATTGCAGTCGGATGTTTTTACGATTGTAGAGCACGCTGACTACGCGCCCTATAATATTCTGTTCAGGAATAGACCCGAGATAGCGGGAATCGACAGGGTTCTTGTCATTGACGGCTTCCAGCCAATAGTAGTCTGTCTTGGCACAGTTGACGAGCCCAGGGACGATAGTCAGTCCGCCTGCAGTATGAATGGTGTCGCCAGGAACAGCTTTACAACGGGCTATCATAAGACCATAGGAAGAGACATCATCATGACGGTTCAGCGAGCCACTTGGTATGTTGAATGCCACAATGTCGCCCCGCTCGACAGGCTGTCGCATCAGTCGGCAATAGGGCAGCAGTCCATTGCCCTCTATGCGCAGACCATAGCTGCATCTGTTGATAAGCAGACAGTCGCCGTCCGTATAGAGCGGTGCCAACCCGTCGCCCGTCACAACATGGACTGAGACGACCAGCGTACGGACAGCCAGCATCAGCGCGAATGCTGATGCAAATGCTATCACATACTTCAGCCAGCCTGCCATATCTTATCTCTCTAACCTCTTACTTTCTCTTACCTCTTGTCTCCGACTACTTACCTCTTATTTAATATCATCTACAAAGCGGAACAGGCGGTTCCATCGGATGCCAGAGAACCCGTGACGGTCTGGATCGGAGCTCCACCAGATGAAGATGGGCTTGCCCACGATATGATCTTCGGGCACGAATCCCCAGTAGCGCGAGTCGAGCGAGTTGTGGCGATTGTCACCCTGCATCCAGTAGTAGTCCATCTTGAAGGTGTACTTCGTGGTTTCCTTGTCGTTGATGTATATCTTGCCATCGCGAACCTCGAGCTTGTTGCCCTCATAGGTACGGATGGGGCGCTCATAGATGGGCAGGTTCTTCAGTGTCAGGTCGATGCTCTGTCCCTTGGCGGGTATCCAGATGGGGCCGTAGTTGTCGCGCGTCCAATGCAGGTTGCCGTTCAGGGGATAGATGTCAAGGTCGTTGGCATCAGTATTCAGCGAGATGCTCTCCACGAGATCGGTGCGCTTCTTCAATTCCTCCACCGCATAGTTGGTCAGCGGCATATAGCCTTGCGTATTGAGGCTCATCAGGTCTTCCATCGTAATGCCCAGTTCCTTCATGATATCGTCGTTGAGCGACTGCTTCAGCTTCACATGATAGGTGTACTGCACATTGTCGGGCTCCTTGTTGGCCTTTCCGTCAATGTAGATAATGTGGTCTTTTATCTGCAAGGTCTGTCCAGGCAGTCCGACACAGCGTTTCACATAGTTCTCGCGTCGATCGGTAGGACGGGTGTCTATCACTCCGTATTCAGCCTGATTCTGCACAATAGCCTGCCGCCCTGCCTGATAGATGGTATTGAAATAGACAGGCAACTGCTCCTGCGTGAGCGAGTCAGGGTTGGGGCGTTCAGGATACATCTGGTAGCCTATCTGGTAGCACATCTGATAGAAGTCGTAGGCCTGATAGCGCGGATCGGAGCAGATGGTGTCGCCTGCGGGATAGTTGAACACCACGATGTCGTTGAGTTGTATCTTGCCTAATCCTTTCACACGGCGATAGTCCCAATGCGGCCACTCGATATATGACTTACACTCGAAGAGGGGCATCGTGTGCTGTGTCAGCGGCATCGTAAGCGGGGTCTCAGGGATGCGCGGCCCATACGATACTTTTGAGACGAACAGGTAGTCGCCAGTCAGCAGGCTCTTCTCTAACGAACTCGATGGAATCACGTAGTTTTGGAAGAAGAACAGGTTGATGAAGTAGACTGCGACGAGGGCGAACACCAATGCATCGACCCACGACATCACCCACTTGACAGGCCCCTCGGCATCCTTCCACCATTGCCACCTGATCTTCTTGGTGATATAGATGTCATAGATGAAGGGAATGACCAGCAGTCCCCACCACGACTTGACCCAATAGAGGAAGAGCAGATAGAGCACCAGCACGCAGATGAACTTGGCCCACTGCACCTTCATATTTAGCTTTTTCTTTTTTTCCATTGTTTATTATCTAGTTATACTAGTTGTACTAGTTATACCAGTTAAAACTTAAACATATCGCTGATGGTCAGCAGGCCCTCGTGCTCCTTGGTGTACTCTGCAGCCAGCACAGCACCCAAGGCAAAGCCCTGACGCGAGTGCGCATCGTGGGTGATGGTGATGATGTCGGCCTCCGAGTCGTAGCGCACAGTATGGATGCCTGCCACCTCGCCGCGACGGATGTGGTCGATGCGGAGCAACTTCGGATCGGTCGTATCTTCCGCCCAGGCCTCCTTGCGATCCAGATTGTCCAAGATGCCCTCTGCCAGCGTGATAGCTGTGCCCGAGGGATGGTCGAGCTTATGCACATGATGGGTCTCCTCCATCTCCACATCATACTGGGGGAACTGGTTCATAATCTTGGCCAGATACTTGTTGACGGCTGAGAAGATAGCCACGCCTATCGAGAAGTTCGAGGCCCAGAAGAGCGTCTTCCCCTCGTCTGTACAGGCCTTGCGCACCTCATCGCCATGCTCCTTCATCCAGCCAGTAGAACCGCTGACCACCTTCACTCCCGCTGCCCAAGCCTTCAGATAGTTGCCGTAGGCTGCCTGAGGGGCTGTAAACTCAATCGCCACATCAGCACTCTTAAATGCTTCCGACTCGAAGTCCTGCTGATTGTCGATATCAATGATACTCACAATCTCATGGCCACGGCTGAGGGCTATCTGCTCTATCATCTTGCCCATCTTGCCATAGCCGATTAAAGCTATTTTCATATTCCTTATTGTATTAATACGGTGCAAAGGTACAATATTTCATTGACAATTGATTACGGAGAATTGATAATTTAAAGAAATTTTGTATCTTTGCAGGCATGAATATCAATGAAGCTACCCTACGCTATGTGCGAGAACACGAGAATGAGGATGTCAGACAGTTGGCTCTGCAGGGTTCAAAAGATGCAGAGATTGACCTTACTATGGCACTCCAGCAGATTGCCGGGCGGCAGACTGCCAAGCGGAAACTGCCTTCATGGGCTGAACAGGACGGCATCGTCTATCCTCCCCACCTGAATATGGAGCAATGTTCCTCCGAGCAAACGGCCCGCTACAAGCAACAGCTTGCCATCAGTGTCACTCCAGCCGGCTCGAAGGAAGGAAGTAGCCTGTTTGTCGACTTGACAGGCGGCTTTGGTGTCGACTTCTACTGGCTCTCGCAAGCCTATCGCGAGCGCATCTATGTGGAGCAAAATGCTGAGTTGTGCCAACTGGCAGAGCATAACTTTCAAGCACTGAGCCTCAGATGTACCGTTTGTTGCTGTGACACAGCAACATACCTGACGGGAATGCCCCATGCCAGCCTCGTATTCCTCGATCCTGCCCGCCGCAATGAACAAGGCGGGCGCACCTATGGCATAGCCGACTGCTCACCCAATGTGCTGGAGCTGCTACCCCTGCTGACAGCGAAGGCAGAGAGGCTGATGCTGAAGCTCTCGCCCATGCTCGACTGGCGCAAGGCTGTCAACGACCTCAATGAGCAATTAAGCACCAGCCAGCATCGCGTTTCACAAGTCCATATCGTGAGTGTGAACAACGAGTGCAAGGAGCTGTTGCTGCTGATTGACAAGGAGCAGAACGGAAAGCTGCGCCTGTGCTGTGTGAATAACGACAGCTGCTTCGACACTTTTTATTCCCTGTCCGCAAACAGTCCGAACGGCTCGGACTGGGAGTTTGCTGCGGACGGACCGCGAGTACGCACCCGACGGACTAATACGGGCATCGAGGAGGAGTGTTTTCTCTACGAGCCCAATACCTCAGTGATGAAGGCAGGATGTTTCGCTGAACTGGAAGCGCGGTTCCCTGCCTATCAGCTGTCAGTCAATTCCCACCTCTTTCTATCTTCCGATGAAATCGGCGATTTTCCAGGGCGAGGCTTTCAAATTTTGTCCATTTCATCGATGAACAAACGAGAACTTCACCAGAAATTATCCTCGATGGAATCGGCCAATATCAGTGTCAGGAACTTTCCGCTCAGTGCCGATCAGCTGCGCAAGAAGCTGAAACTGAAAGACGGAGGCAGTATCTATATCTTCGCCACCACTATTCAGAATGGTGAACACAAGCTCTTTATTTGCCGTAAAATTAGTTAAAGTATTTGCGCATCTCATGCTTTTTCACTATCTTTGCACATTGATTTATGCGAGAAGATATGCCATCAGTAGAGATTCGGAAAGTAACCAACAGGAAAGAGCTGGACGCTTTTATCCAATTCCACTATGACTTGTATCGAGGGAACGAATACGATGCCCCCAACCTGTACAGCGACGAGTTGCACACGCTGAGCAAAGACAAGAATGCAGCCTTTGAGTTCTGCGAGGCCGAATACTTCCTGGCCTATAAGGAAGGAAAGGTGGCAGGGCGCATCGCCGGCATCATCAACCATCGCGCCAACGAGCGATGGGAGACGAACAGCGTGCGCTTCGGATGGGTCGATTTCATCGACGACATGGACGTGTCGCGCGCACTCTTCGAGGCGGTGGCCTCCTGGGGACGCTCGAAGGGCATGACCCAGATGATAGGGCCGTTAGGATTCAGCGACATGGACCCTGAGGGCATGCTCATCGAGGGTTTCGACCAACTGGGCACGATGTCGAGCATCTACAACTACCCCTACTACCCGCGCCACATGGAGCAGATAGGAGGATTCGAGAAGGACAACGACTACGTGGAGTATAAGCTCATTGTGCCCAAGGGCGACATGCCAGAGAAATACCAGAAGGTGGCCCAGATGGTGATGAAGCGCTACAACCTGCACCCCATGCACCCCAAGCGCAGCCAGATATTCGGCAAGGAGCAGATAGGGCGGAAAGTGCTCGAGGTGGTCAACAAGTCATACCAGAACATCTATGGCTACTCCCAGATGACGGAGGCCCAGATAGACGAATACCTGAAGATGTACTTCCCCATGCTCGACATGGAGATGCTCTGTCTGATAGAAGACTGGAACACCCCCGACCACAAGATCATCGGTGTGGGCATCTCGATTACCTCGATGAGCCGCGCCCTGCAGAAATGCAAGAACGGACGGCTCTGGCCTTGGGGTTGGTGGCACTGCCTCAGGGCACTGAAGCTGCACAAGGCTGAGTGTCTGGACCTGCTGCTCATTGGCGTGCTGCCCGAGTATCAGCAGAAGGGTGTCAACGCCCTGATGTTCTACGACCTCATCCCCCGCTACCAGAAGTTCGGATTCAAGTGGGGCGAAACCAATGTGGAGATGGAGACCAACGAGAAGGTGCAGAGCCAATGGCAATATCTGGAGCACGAACAACATAAACGCAGAAGATGTTATAAGAAAAAACTATGAGCGAAGAGAACAATATCAACGAACAGAACCTGGAACAAGTAGAATACAATGACGACAACATCCGGCACCTGTCGGACATGGAGCACGTGCGGACTCGCCCTGGCATGTATATTGGCCGACTGGGTGACGGTTCACTGCCCGAAGACGGCATCTACGTGCTGCTGAAGGAGGTGATAGACAACTCGATAGATGAGTTCAAAATGCATGCCGGCGACAGGATAGAGATCAACATTGAGGACAACCTGCGCGTCTCCGTTCGCGACTACGGTCGAGGCATCCCCCAAGGCAAGCTCATCGAGGCCGTATCGGTGCTGAACACGGGAGGCAAGTACGACTCGAAAGCATTCAAGAAGTCGGTAGGTCTGAATGGTGTCGGTGTCAAGGCCGTCAACGCGCTGAGCACCCATTTTGAGGTGGCCAGCTATCGCGACGGCAAGGTGCGGCGCGCTACCTTCGAGCGAGGCATCCTGCAGACTGACACTACAGAAGACTCACAAGACGAGAACGGTACCTATATCTATTTCGAGCCCGACTCGACGCTCTTCAAGGAATATTCCTTCCACGACGACATCGTGGAGAACATGCTCCGCAACTATACCTACCTGAATACGGGTCTGGCCATCATGTACAACGGGCGTCGCATACTCTCGCGGCACGGACTGGAGGACCTGCTGAAGGACCGCATGACCAACGACCCGCTCTATCCTATCATCCACCTAAAAGGCGACGACATCGAGGTGGCCTTCACCCATGCCAACCAGTATGGCGAGGAATACTACTCGTTTGTCAACGGCCAGCACACCACCCAGGGCGGCACCCACCAAAGCGCCTTCAAGGAGCACATTGCCAAGACCATCAAGGAGTTCTTCGGCAAATACGAGTATGGTGACATCCGTACAGGAATCGTGGCAGCCATTGCCATCAATGTCGAGGAACCCGTCTTCGAGAGCCAGACCAAGATCAAGCTCGGCTCCACCCAGATGTCCCCCGACGGCGACAGCATCAATAAATATGTGGGCGACTTTATCAAGCAGCAGGTAGACAACTATCTGCACATCCACCAGGACGTAGCCGAAGTGATTGAGAACAAGATCAAGGAGAGCGAGCGCGAGCGCAAGGCTATGGCCGGTGTCACCAAACTGGCACGCGAGCGAGCCAAGAAAGCCAACCTGCACAACCGCAAGTTGCGCGACTGCCGCATCCACCTCAGCGATGTCAAGAACGAGCGCAAGGAAGAATCGTGCATCTTCATCACCGAGGGCGATTCAGCCAGCGGAAGCATCACCAAGAGCCGCGATGTCAACACACAGGCCGTCTTCTCCCTAAGGGGAAAACCCTTAAACAGCTTCGGGCTCACCAAGAAGGTGGTCTACGAGAACGAGGAGTTCAACCTGCTACAGGCTGCCCTCGACATCGAGGAAGGTCTCGACACCCTCAGATATAATAAGGTAATAGTAGCCACCGATGCCGATGTCGACGGCATGCACATCCGGCTGCTGATTATCACCTTCTTCCTGCAGTTCTTCCCAGAACTCATCAAGAAGGGACATGTCTACGTGCTGCAGACTCCGCTCTTCCGTGTCCGCAACAAGCGCACCAAGATACGCAACAAGGAGATGCGCGACGACGGAAAGAAAGGCGACTTCGTCACCCGCTACTGCTACAGCGAGGAAGAGCGGGTGAAAGCCATCCAAGACCTAAGCCCCGATCCGGAGATAACCCGCTTCAAGGGTTTAGGAGAGATTTCTCCTGAGGAGTTTGCAGGCTTCATCGGACCAGACATCCGACTGGAGCAAGTCACCCTGCATAAGAACGACCAAGTACAAAAGCTATTGGAATACTATATGGGCAAGAACACGATGGAGCGTCAGAACTTCATCATCGACAACCTTGTCATCGAGGAAGACCGCCCAGAAGAAGAAGCGTATGAATAAGAACACATTACGACGGGCATGGGGCATCCTGCCCTTCTGTCTGTTTTTCGTTTTACCCATGAATGCCCAGATGACGATTCGTCTGGGAGACGAAGCTCCTTTGCGCAAGCTGCAGATTGCCGAGATGGCCGTCAACAACCTCTATGTCGACAGTGTCGACGAACAGAAGTTAGTGGAAGACGGCATCCGAGGCATGCTCGAGAAACTCGATCCCCACAGCAGCTACCTCACCGCCAAGGAGGTGAAGGCCGCCAACGAGCCGCTGCAAGGCAACTTCGAGGGCATCGGTGTACAGTTTAATATGGTAGAGGACACCCTGCTGGTGATTCAGCCCGTCACCAACGGCCCGTCCGAGAAGGTGGGCATTCTGGCCGGCGACCGCATCGTCAAAGTCAACGACACCATCATCGCCGGAGTAAAAATGTCGAAGGAGGAAATCATGCGCCGCCTGCGTGGTCCGAAAGGTACCAAGGTGCGCATGGGCATTGTCCGCCGCGACATAGCCGACACCCTGCAGTTTACCGTCGTCCGCGACAAGATTCCCGTACACTCCATCGATGCCACCTATATGCTTCGCCCTGCAGTAGGATACATTCGTATAGGCAACTTTGGAGCCACGACCCACGATGAGTTTTGCGAAAGCCTGAAGAAACTAAAGAAACAAGGCATGAAATCGCTGGTGCTCGACCTTCAGGAGAACGGCGGCGGCTTTCTGCACGCTGCTGTCCAGATAGCCAACGAATTTCTGAAGCACAACGATCTCATCGTCTATACCGAAGGCCGACAGATACAGCGTACAGAATATAAGGCAAAGGGCGGCGGCTTGTTTACAGAGGGCAAGGTCATCGTATTGGTCGACAGCTATACAGCCTCAGCAGCCGAGATAGTCTCTGGAGCCATACAGGATCAAGATCGCGGACTGGTAGTGGGTCGGCGTACCTTTGGAAAGGGCCTCGTGCAGCGTCCCATCGACCTGCCCGACGGCTCCATGATCCGTCTTACCATTGCCCACTATTATACCCCATCAGGCCGCTGCATCCAGAAGCCGTATGAAAAGGGAAAACAGCGCGACTATGCGATGGATGTCTACAACCGCCTGAAGAGCGGTGAGCTGATGTCGGCAGACAGCGTACACTTTGCCGACTCGCTGAAATACTACACGCTCCGTAAGCACCGACTGGTCTATGGCGGCGGAGGAATCATGCCCGATGAGTTCGTACCCTTGGACACTACCAAATACACCCGATTCCATCGGGAACTCTCGGCAAAGGGAGTGGTCATCAATGCCAACCTGCGCTTTGTAGACCAGCACCGCAAGATACTGCAAGGCGAGTATCGCAGCTTTGCCGACTTCCGACAGCGCTTCGATATTCCCCAGCAAGTCATCGACCATATCTTTGCCGAGGGCGAAAAGCAGAATGTGCGCCCCAAGGACGAGGCTGAACGCCTGCAGACACTACCCTACTTGCGCCTGCAACTGAAAGCACTCGTTGCCCGCGACCTCTGGGGAATGGACGAATATTTTGCCGTCATCAACGAGATGAACGATGCCGTCCAGCGCGCACTGAAACTACTATGAAAAAAAGTTGAGTCAACTCAAATCATCGTTTGAGTTAACTCAATCGATCCATCGAGTTAACTCAGATAAAAAAAGGGCTGGTCTGCAATGACCAGCCTTTCTTTAATTGTCTATCGTGACAGCCTTATGCCTGCTTGAGCCGAGCCGCCATCGCACGACCGAGCGCTTCGCACTGAGCCTTGGTCTCTGCTGTCAGACTCTGCTTGATTTCTACGGGCTCACCTACTGCCTCGTAGTGCAAATGCTCGTCGTTCCAGCGCTGAATCTCGCTGACAGCCTTCGAAGCCCAGCCGTAAGAACCGAACCAACCCAGCAGGTGGTTCTTAATGTCCTTGCCTGCCAACTCACTCAGCAGCACATCCATCTCGTGATAAAGGGCAGTATTATAGGTCGGTGCGCCCACGATGAGACCCTTGTAGCGGAACACGTCACGGATGATATAGGAATGGTGGGTCTTCGACACGTTATACATCACTATATTCTTCACGCCCGCCTCGGAGGCAGCACGGGCGATGACCTCGGCAGCACGCTCCGTATTGCCATACATCGTACCATAGCAGATGACCAGTCCGGGCTCTGTCTCATACTTGGACATACGGTCATACTCAGCCACCACCTTATCAATATACTGGTGCCAGACGGGACCGTGCGTGGCACAAATATAGTCGAGCTTCACGCCGGCCAGCTTCTTGAGTGCGTTCTGCACGGGCGTGCCGTACTTACCCACAATGTTCGAGTAGTAGCGCACCATTTCAAGCCAGAAGGTGTCACAGTTGATCTGCTCGTCAATCACACCGCCATTGAGCGCACCGAAGCAGCCAAAAGCATCGCCAGAGAACAGCGTGGTGCCGCACAGCGTGACCATCGTCTCGGGCCAGTGCACCATCGGAGTAAGCACGAAGTTCAGCGTCTGCTTGCCCAAGGCCAGCGTGTCGCCATTCTTCACCTCCAGGGTTCCTTCATTGATACCATAGAATCCCTCCATCATCTGGAAAGTTTTCTTATTGCCGACAATCTGAATCTCGGGATAGTACTTCTTGATGAGGGCAATGCTTCCACTATGGTCCGGCTCCATGTGGTTGATGACCATATAGTCAATCTTACGGTCGCCTATCACCTCGTGGATATGCTCCAGGAACTGAGTGAAGAAGTCGACCTCAACAGTATCGATAAGGCACACCTTCTCATCGTCGATAAGATAGGAGTTATAGCTGACGCCATTGGGTAAGGGCCACAAGCCCTCAAAGAGCGACTTGTTACGATCGTTCACACCGACATAGTAAATGTTTTCAGTAATTTTCTGCATAGTTCTCGTTTATTTAATTTCGTTCTTTAATTTTTCTCCAAACTCAGTCGACACGTAATTATCAAGACTGCGACAGCTCTCCCCAGAGAACTCCAATGCCGAATGAATCACCTGATCCCACTGCGCTTCCGAAAGTCCGGACTCTATTTCCCGACGAGTGATGCCATAACGGATAAGACCATAGATGAAACCCGCATTAAAGTTGTCGCCTGCACCGATGGTACTCACCGTATCAATGGGCTGAATGGGATACTGCTTCTTGAAACCGCCTTCAGCCCGCAGCTCCACTGGGGAGGAAGCCTGCGTGTAGACAAACTTCTTGGTATAGAACATAATCTGGGAGCGGTAGATGGCATCGGGATCGCTCTTCTTGAAGAGAATCTCGAAATCTTCCGACGAGCCGCGTACAATATCAGCCAGCTCAAAGTTCTCCAGCAAATTGGGAGTCAGCTTCATCACCTCATGCTGATGCGAGGCACGGAAGTTGACATCATAGTAGAGGATAGCTCCCCGCTCGTGGGCATAGTCGAGAAAACCTTTCACCTGCGGACGGATGACGGGATTCAGCGCATAATAAGAGCCAAACAATACAATATCGCCGGTATTCACCTCAGGATAGGAGAAGTCCAGTCGGTCGTGAGGATGGTCCTTATAGAAGATGTAGTCGGCATCATTCTGCTCGTTCAGGAAAGCCAGCGACAACGGCGACTTCGAGTCGGGATAGACATTCACACAATCCACCTGACAACCGTTGTCTTTCAGAAACCGGATAATCATCTGGCCTATCCGGTCATTACCCGTCTCGCTAATAAAACTTGTATTCACACCGGCACGTCCCAACGATATGATCGCATTGAACGTTGAGCCGCCAGGGACAGCCTGGATAGGCTGATTATCCTTGAAGATAATATCTAATACCGTCTCTCCGATTCCGATTACTTTCCGCATAGTTTAAATTTTTGTGCAAAGATACAAATTTTCTTTCAACTCTCAACCATAAACTCTAAACTTTTCATTAACTTTGCACGCAATTATGACGAAATACAACACTGCAACACTCCCCAACGGGTTGCGCATCATCCATCGGGCCTCGGCTTCACCAGTCGTCTATTGCGGTATCGGCATCAGAGCCGGATCGCGACAAGAGGAACTGGGAGAAGAGGGACTTGCACACTTCTGCGAGCATACCACCTTCAAGGGTACCCGCCAGCGCTCAGCACTCCAGATTCTCAACTGCCTGGAGAGCGTGGGAGGAGACCTCAATGCTTTTACCAACAAGGAAGACACCGTCTTCTATGCTGCCATTCAGCGCGAACATTTCTCACGTGCTGTCGACTTGCTGACGGATATCGTCTTTCATAGCCAGTACCCTCAGCACGAGATAGAACACGAGGTCGATGTCATCTGCGACGAGATAGAGAGCTACAACGACTCACCGGCAGAACTCATCTATGACGAATTTGAAAACCTGCTCTTCGCAGGACATCCTCTCGGTCATAACATCTTAGGCTCCCGCGAGCGCGTTCTCGCTTTCACCAGCGAGGATGCCCGGCGGTTTACGAGGAAGTTCTATCGTCCGGACAACGCTATCTTCTTCGTCTATGGCGACATTGACTTCGCACGGCTTGTTGCTTCTCCCAAGTTAGGAGAAATCAGGACGGCGGACGAACAGGCCGACGATTCTTTATCCCAACAACCCGCAGGCATGTCCCCCAGCCCCCAGCTCCCGTCTCCAACCCCTGAGAGCCACCATCAGGCCCACGTCATGTTGGGAAGCCGTGCCTATGCATGGGATGACGAGCATCGTATGCCACTGTATCTACTCAACAACATCCTTGGCGGACCCGGCATGAATGCCCGCCTGAACCTCTCACTTCGCGAACGTCACGGACTGGTCTATACCGTCGAGAGCTCTATGGTCAGCTACAGCGATACGGGTTGCTGGAGTGTCTATTTCGGATGTGACCACCACGATGTCAAGCGATGTCTCCGACTGGTACACCGCGAACTGGACCGTATGATGCAGCATCCCCTGAGCGAGCGACAACTGAATGCTGCCAAGCGACAGCTGAAGGGACAGCTGGTTATTGCCTGCGACAATCGCGAACAGTTCGCCCTCGATTTCGCACGCCACTTCCTGCTGGGAGGCCATCAACGCGACATCGACGACCTCCTGCTGCGCATCGATGAGGTCAGTGCCACTCAGATACAAGACGTTGCCCAGCACATCTTCGATCCGGCCCGACTGCGCCAACTGATGCTCTGACCCCCTGATGACAGACTGGGCTAATGCCCGTCCTATATATATAATAAGGTACTAATAGCTGAACTGGCAATGAGAAAGTTTTTTGTGGCTGTCTTGATGACAGTATCGTCTGTGGCATTGGCCCAGACCTTTGAGACCAAGTATGAGCGACCTGTTCACGATGTCATGCAGGACGTCGCGAGGCGCTTTGGCGTGAAGTTCAAGTTCGACAAGAATGTCGACACCGTGGGCAAGCGACTGCCGTATGCCGACTTCCGCGTGCGTCCCTATTCGATAGAAATGACGCTCGACAACATCTGCAAACACTTCGACTGGAACTGGTGGAAGCAGAGTGGCAACCTGTATAAGATCAAGCTCTATGAATATCCGCGCCGGCATGAGCAGGAGGGCAAGATGATGCTCGACTACCTGTCCTCACTCTATCACAACAAAGCCGAGTGGGAAGCCCGGCGTGACTCGCTGCGGCGCGAAGTGCGCCAGCGGCTGGAGCTGGATGCCTTCCTCGACTCGTGTGTGCTGACAAAGGACAAGAAGGGCAACAGCCAGCGCCCCGTAGTCCTCTCCAAGCTGCGCAAGCACGATGGCTATACCACCCAGAACATCTGTATCGAGCTGACCCCCGGGCAGCATCTGTTTGGCACCATCTATGCCTCGACCATGAAGGGTAAGCACGCCCTCATTGTCTGCCCCGACGGCCATTGGCCCATGCGCTACCGCAAGGACGAGCAGCAGCGCCTGGGAACGCTGGCCCGCATGGGGGCTGTCTGCGTAGACTTCGACCTCTATGGCTGGGGCGAGAGCGAGAAGGAGGTAGGAGCCGATGCTCACCACTCCAGCCGCGCCCATGTCTATCAGGCAGCTTGCGGATACATTCTCCTGGACTATATGCTCAAGAATCGCAAGGATATTGACACCACCCGTGTGGGCGTGATGGGCGGCTCTGGCGGCGGCACCCATACCGTCATGCTGTCGCTGCTCGACGAGCGCGTCACGGCTTCTGCACCTGTGGTCCATCTGGCTTCACACTTCGACGGCGGCTGTCCCTGTGAGAGCGGCAAGCCCGTACAGCTGGCCGCCGGTGGCACCTGCGAGCCGGAGCTGGCTGCTGTCGTAGCTCCCAAGCCCATGCTGATTGTCAGCGACGGAGGCGACTGGACTTCTTCAGTGCCCACACTCGAGTTCCCCTACCTGCAACGCATCTATTCGTTCTATGATGCGAAAGACAAGGTACGCAACGTCCATCTGCCCAACGAGCGTCACGACTTCAACAAGAACAAACGGCAGGCCGTCTATGACTTCTTCATCGATGTCTTCAGACTCGACCGCTCCATGCTCGACGAGAGCAAGATTGACATTGAACCGGACGAAGCACTAAAATCACTATACAAATGAAAAAGACCTTCTTTATGATGGCCGCTATGCTGCTGACCTTGCAGCTATCGGCTCACGAGTACAAACTCTGGTACGACCAACCAGCCATGACCTGGACACAGGCGCTGCCCGTAGGAAATGGTGTCATCGGGGGTATGGTGTATGGCACTCCTGCCGTAGAGCATATCCAACTGAACGAGGAGACCATCTGGGCCGGGCAGCCTAACAATGTAGTGAACCCCAATGCCAAGCAGTATCTGCCCGAGGTGCGTAGACTCATCTTCGAGGGCAAGTACAAGGAAGCGCAGGAGCTGGCCAATACAAAGGTGATGCCCGTAGCGGCAGGCAAGAACATGGGTATGCCCTATCAGCCCTTTGGCGACCTTTTTATCGCCATGCCAGGCCATGCAGACTACAAGGACTATGAGCGCTATCTGGACTTGGACAACGGACGAACCGTTGTACACTATACCGTCGATGGCATCCGGTATGAGCGCGAGGTCATCACTCCCCTGTGCGGCAGCCACGTCATGGCCATCCGTCTGACAGCGAGCGAGAAAGGGAAAATCACCTTTACCGCCAATATGACATCGCCCCACGAGAATGTGCTCATAAGCTCCGAGGGATTAGAGTCTGTCCTGCTGGGCGTATCGGGCAAGCACGAGGGACTGAAGGGGAAGGTTCGCTTCCAGGGTCGTATGGCAGTGCAGGCCGAAGGGGGCAAGGTGGCCAACAGCAATGGCATCCTGAGTGTGGTAGGTGCCGACGAGGCTACCATCTTCCTTGCCGTCGGTACGAATGTGAAGAGCTACAAGGACATCACGGGCGACGAGGTGAAGCAGGCCAAAGAGCGCCTGAGCGGAGCCATGAAGACGGGATACCAGGCCCTGAAGAAGGCGCATACCACGACCTATAAGAAATTCTACGACCGCGTGAAGCTCGACTTAGGCCCCGACCTGTATGCAAAGGTGCCCATGAACAAGCGCATCGAGCGCTTTAACGGCCATGACGGTTCGGCGGCCGACAACTACCTCGTCGCCACCTACTTCCAGTTCGGCCGCTACCTGCTCATCTCCTCGTCGCAGGCAGACAATATGAATCCTGCCAACCTGCAAGGCATCTGGAACAACAGCCTGTTTCCCGCGTGGGACTCGAAATACACGACGAACATCAACCTGGAGATGAACTACTGGCCGTCGGAGGTCACCAACCTGACGGAGCTGAACGAGCCTCTGTTCAAGCTCATCCGCGAAATCAGCCAGACGGGCCGCGAGACGGCGCGCGACATGTATGGTGCCGAGGGCTGGGTGCTGCACCACAATACTGACCAGTGGCGCATCACGGGTCCCGTAGACCACGCCCAGACCGGACTGTGGCCCACAGGCTCAGGATGGATATGCCGTCATCTCTGGGAGCACTATCTCTATACGCTCGACAAGGATTTCCTCCGCGAGTACTATCCTATCATGCTCGATGCTGCCCGCTTCTATACGCAAACGCTGGTGAAGCATCCCACGAAAGGTTATCTGGTAGTCTGCCCGGGCGAGTCTCCCGAGCACGGAGGAAAGGGCCGTCCGTCGCCGATGGATGCTGGTGTCACCATGGACAATCAGATAGTGACCGAGCTATATCATAATGTATTATCGGCAGCCAAGGTGCTGGGCGACAACGATGCGCTGCTTGACGTCATCCGCGAACAGCTGGCGCAGCTGCCGCCCATGAAGGTCGGAAGCTGGGGACAGCTGCAGGAGTGGCTCGACGACGTGGACGACCCGAAGGACAACCACCGCCACTTCTCCCATCTCTACGGACTCTATCCTTCGTATCTGATTTCGCCGTTCCGCACTCCCGACTTGTGGAAGGCCGCCCGTGTGTCGCTGGAGGCGCGCGGCGATGTGTCTACGGGTTGGTCGATGGGCTGGAAAGTATGCTCATGGGCCCGCCTGCTGGATGGCGAGCATGCCTATAAGCTCATCAAGGACCAGCTGACGCTGACTGCCGACACATTCCTGATCTTCGGCACGGTCAAGCAGCGTGGCGGCACGTATCCCAACATGTTCGATGCCCATCCTCCTTTCCAGATTGACGGTAACTTCGGCTGTACGGCAGGCATTGCCGAGATGCTGATGCAGAGCTACGACGGCTTCATCTATCTGCTGCCCGCCCTGCCCGCAGTATGGAAGGACGGAAGCGTGAAGGGACTGGTGGCGCGAGGTGGCTATGAGATGGACATCGAGTGGCACGACGGCCAGCTGACACGGGCCGTCGTCCGTTCGCGGCAAGGAGGGAAGTGCCTGTTGCGCAGCCTTGCCCCTCTCAAGGGCAAGGGCCTTAAAAGGGGCAAGGAGCAGGGTGTCTACGAATTGTCGACCGTTAAGGGAGGCGAGTATGTACTGACTCGTCGCTGAAGAGGAACGAGGGCTGGTATCCGCCAGCATCGATGACAATCTTCTCGAACACGATAGCCGGATCTTCAGGGCAGAGCACCAACTGGTGTTCTGCCTTGCTGTTGTCAATGGGCAGTGTCACTACCGACTCCACCACGCGACGGGCCACCGTCGGATAGAAGACGGTGTAGATATTCTCCTTGGCCTCGTTCAGGTTGTGGTTGAAGTTCACGCGCCGGGCCTCGCCGCCGTCCAGACTGACGGTATAGGTCAGGCCGCCTTTGTTCAGATAGTCGAGTGTCGACTTCACGATGATGTGCACCTTCACGCTGTCCTGATGCGCATCAGCCGCATCGTTCATCCGCGCTGCGGCGGGGATGCGAGCGGATGTGTCGCCCTTCGGCATCCGCCAGCGGTAGGCGAGCGAGGCTCCTCCGACGGGCTCGGTATAGGACATCAGCGTGACGCCGCTCAGCGTTCTGCCCACATCGGGCAATACGGTCCAATGTGCCTTCTGAGCGGGCGTGGCCTCGTGATAGTGCTCGGCTTCGATGGCCACCACTCCGTTGCGCATCTCGAAGGTGTAGCCGCCCGTGCCCTCGGCCACCGTCGCCAGCTGGGGCAGCCGGTCGGCGGGGAAGTCGTCGTTCCACGAGGTATAGCCGATGTGCTTCTGGGTCATCATGCCGTTCCACTTGCCGCCGCTGATGTCGTGATTGTAGGCGGCACAGAGCAGCGAGTCGCGGCGGAAAGCCTGGCGGGCACGCTCGGCCCACTCGTTGGCAGCGGGGTCGTGATGGCGGGCCAGATAGCGGTTCATGGCTACGGCATAGTACAGCTGATAGAGGTTCGACATGGCCTGCACGGGGAAGAGCACGAGCTGCTGGTAGGCATCGCGCTGCTCGGGGCGCAGCGTCAGGTACTGCCGCAGGGCCTCGGCTTCCAGGCGTATGTAGGCGTCGGCCACTTGCCGCCACTCGCCGGTCTCTACGTTATAGGTAGTGGCATCGAGCATCTCGGCCGTCGAGCGCCCGGCATACTTGCAGCAGAGGTTCAGGATGCGGGCGGCCTCGCGGGCCTGCTCCTCGCCGAACTGCTGCCGGCAGAAGGGCTCGGTATGCGTCTTGACGACATCGCGGCCGACGGACTGCGGGTTCCATGCCATATCCATGAAGAGCGTGATGGGATACTCCATAGGCTTGAGGTCGCCCACGTTGAGTATCCACATGCGGTCCAGCCCGTAGTCGGCGGCAAGGGTGAGCTGCTCCCACATGTTCTGCGAGGGGGTCACGTTGAGCCACTTCGTATTGCGCGGTGCTCCCACATAGTCTACGTGATAGTAGAGTCCCCATCCGCCTGGATGCTGGCGCTCCTTGGCCGTAGGCACGCGGCGCAGGTTGCCCCAGTTGTCGTCGCAGAGCAGGATGAGCACGTCGTCGGGCACGCGCATCCCCTTGTCGTAGTAGTCGAGCACCTCCTTATAGAGCGCCCACACCTGAGGCGTCTCCTTGGCCGGCCGTCCCGTCACCTCCTTGATAATCTTGCGCTGGTTCTCCACGATGCGCTGCAACAGCCGCGTGTCGGCATCCTCGCTCATGGCCTCGTCGCCGTCGCCGCGCATGCCGATGGTCACAATGTCGTCGGTACCCCGCATCCGCTCGATGCCCTCGCGGAAGAAGCGGTCCAGCCGCTGCTGGTTCTTCTGGTAGCTCCAGGGGCCCCACTCGCCGCGCTTGCGGGCATACTCCTGATGATTGCGGGCCATGGGCTCATGGTGCGAGGTGCCGATGATGATGCCCATGTCGTCGGCCGTCCGCGAGTTCAGCTCGTCGTCGGCATAGAAGGCCCATCCCCACATGGCGGGCCAGAGGAAGTTGCCCTTCAGACGGAGTATCAGCTCGAAGACTTTCGCATAGAACCGATGGTCGCCATAGCGGGTGCCGAAAGTGTTTTCGACCCACGAGGTGAGGCAGGGAGCCTCATCGTTGAGGAAGAGTCCACGATAGCGCACCCGTGGCTCGCCGTCGGTATATTCGCCGCGCTTCACATACAGCTTCTCGTGCTTCGCCACGGGCACATCGGCCCACCAGTACCACGGCGACACACCTATCTGCTGCGACAGCTCGTAGATGCCGAACACGGTGCCGCGCTTGTCGCTGCCGGCAATGACGAGCTGCTGGCCGATGGTCTTGATGACGTACTTCTCCGTCCGGCCCTTCAGGTCGCGCAGCTCGCCCTCGCTCACCCAGCGGTCTATCAGCCGGTTGCAGCCCACCGTACCGATCACGATCGTGGGCACGCCCTGCAAGTCGCCCCGAGCACGCATATCGCTGCTGCTCAGGACGGGCCTTACACCCGTCACCCGCTCGAAATCATCTGCCAGGCTCGCTGCCGCTATCTGCACACAGCGATGCTCCGCCCGGTCGTAGCCCACGGTGGCTCCCTGCAGCGGGAGCGCATCCGCCGCAGCCTCGTACACCACGAACTGACTGGCTGCCCACGTCAGCGAGGCAGTCCACCAACACAAGAAAATGCATAATACTTTTTTCATCATAACAGGTTTTTTACTATTGCTCCTGCAAAATTACGAAAAAAATCCCACATCCGCATTCCAGCATGTATCAGAAACCTTTCCCCATGTCACCTCCCCCGCCATATAAGCAGACAACCTGCCCTTATTGCACCATAACCCGCCCTTATTGCTCAATAAGCGTGCCTTATTGCTCAATAACCAGCCCTTATTCGGAGAGCTGCGACCTGTCACCCTCCTGTCACCCTTGTCACCCTATAAAAACAGGGTGCAGCCCTTTGTACATCGGCATTCTGACACCCTGACACCCTAAAAC
>DDPY01000041.1:43036-43171 GCA_002342415.1 Prevotella sp. UBA2456
TTTTTCCACTGCACTCCAAAAATTTTCCCTTTCTTCTTTCGTTTCGTGTTTTTTTGCTATCTTTGCACGCAACATTCATGATAAATATAATGATGGCAGGAAACTGCTGACGCAAAACGATTATGTACGATCAGA
>DDPY01000016.1:0-11440 GCA_002342415.1 Prevotella sp. UBA2456
ATATTATAATATATAATAATTTAATATACGCTAAGGGGTCGCACATTCTGGCAAGGGCTTAATGTGGCAAATGGGAAATGCGCACCACCTTAATGTTACAATGTTACAAAGTTACAATGTTACGTTTTCGTACGGTACGGGATAAAAACGCAGGAAATTGCAAGCCGAAATTTGGCAGTCTCGAAAAATAGCCGTACCTTTGCGGCAAGTTAGGAGGTAAGAGGTAAGAAGTAAGAGGTAAGAAAGCGATATGAGATATAATACGAATGCACAGGGCGATTACGAACACTTGACGGTCAGCGAGGAACAGCCGTTGCTGGAGTTTCTGTTGGCAAATGTACACCAGTCGCGCACCAAGATCAAGCAGACCTTGCAGGGGCAGGGCATCAAGGTGAACGGCAAGACGGTGACGCAGTTTGACTATCCGCTGCGCCCAGGCATGAAGGTGGCCGTCTCGAAGACCAAGCGCAACCAGCAGCCCTTCCGCTCGCGCTATGTAAAGATAGTGTACGAAGACCGCTGGCTGATTGTGGTAGAGAAGCAGCCGGGCATCCTCTCGATGGCGGCAGGCCACTCGTCGCTGAACGTGAAGCAGGTGCTGGACGACTACTTCAAGAAGAGCCGCCAGAACTGCACGGCGCATGTAGTACACCGCTTAGACCGCGATACCTCGGGCCTGATGGTATATGCCAAGGACATGGATACCGAGCAGGCGCTGGAACGAAACTGGCACGAGATAGTCTACGACCGCCGTTATGTGGCCGTGCTCTCAGGTGAGATGGAGCAGGACCAAGGCACGATAGAGAACTGGCTGAAGGACAACAAGGCCTATGTCACCTACTCGTCGCCCGTTGACAATGGCGGCAAGCTGGCCATCACCCACTTCTTCACGCTCGACCGCACTACGGAGCACTCGCTGGTGGAGTTCAAATTAGAGACGGGGCGCAAGAACCAGATTCGTGTACATGCTGCCGACATGGGGCATCCCGTATGCGGCGACATCAAGTATGGCAACGGCGACGACCCTCTGCACCGCCTCTGTCTGCACGCCTTCCTCCTGTGCTTCTATCATCCCATCACCCGACAGCCCATGGAGTTCGAGACACCCATCCCCGCTACGTTTAAGCACCTTTTTAAGTAGTTGAGAGTTGAAAGTTGACAGTTGACAGTTGAGAGTTCTTTGACCTAAAGGTACAAAGCGAGCGGAGCTCGTGGGAGAGTTGACAATTAAATATATAGAAATGGAAAACTTAACCTCTTATCTGGCCATTCTGGCCTTGATTATCATCGGATTCTTAGTGGTGAAGAAGGTGGCCTCGTGCCTCATCAAGAGCATTGTCACCATCGTGCTCGCAGCAGCAGCCATCGCCATCTACTGGCTCTATCTCAGAGGAGCTTGAAGCTTAGATAACTGAGGTTTCCCACCCCTTCCGTTTGTTCAGACCACCCCTAACCCCTCCTAACTTAGGAGGGGAAATGTTTACCACCGTAGGTGCTGCTGGGGGTAAAAGGTGTGTAAAGAGTATCTAATTCCCCTCCTAACTTAGGAGGGGAAATGGTTACCACCGTAGGTGCTGCTGGGGGTAAAAGGTGTGTAAAGAGTATCTAATTCCCCTCCTAAGTTAGGAGGGGCAGGGGTGGTCTGAACAAGCGAAGGAACTTATCACCACATTGAAAAAAATAATGCTTAGATTATCAGCAGACCTATGCTCACCAGGAGCCCGTAGACGAACATGTTGCGGGCCGTCTCGCCTAAGCATTCGTTCAGCCGCCGGCCGTAGTTGATGCGGCGCATCTTGATCCATGTGTACACGTGCAGCAGCAGATAGAGGAAAGGCAGCACGAAGGCCAGCACATGGCCGTTCAGCCAGAACACCACCCCTATGAGGCATGCCGCGATGCCCAGCGCGAGATAGAGCCACTCCGTAGCCTCGCTGCCGATGCGCACCACGAGGGTCCGTTTCTCGTCACGCTCGTCGTTGTAGCGGTCGCGATAGTTGTTCACTATCAGCAGCCCGTCAATCACCAGTCCGCAGGCCACCGAAGCCAGGAACACCTGCCACGTCAGCGTATGCAGCTGAACATAATAGGTGCAGCATACTGGCACGATGCCGAAGAACACCAATACCAGCACATCGCCCAATCCTAAGTACGACAGATGGGTGGTATAGAGGAAGCAGAACACCACGCAGAGTGCTCCCACGATGACCATCTCCAGTCCGCCGTAATATACCAACGGCAGTCCCACCAGACAGGCCACGACGGTAGTAGTAGCAATAGCCCGTTTCATCGCATCGATGCTGACCCAGCCCTGCGTGCATGCCCGCAGAGGACCCAGACGGGTGGCCGCATCGTCGTTGCCCTTGACATAGTCGAAGAAATCGTTGACGAAGTTGGCATCCACCTGCATGATGAATGCAAAGAGCAGACACAATGCGGCAGCCGTCCAGCTGAACACCTCGCTGCCATATTCGCGGCTGTCAACGAAAGCCAGCGCCACGCCTATCATCACGGGGACGGCAGCGCCGGAGAGCGTCTTCGGCCGCGCTGCCAGGAGCCAGGCCTTAGGCGAATTTTGTCGGATGGTTTCTTCTGTCATGGCTTTTTTTTCTTTTTTATTTCGAGATGTCGTTTATTCCTTTGTCTCCTCCTTGAATATCCTGTCAAACACCGCTCGCATCCTCTGCGGCTGGGCAATCAGCTGGCGCAGCTCGTTCAGGCGGCGCTCGTTCTCAGAACCCTGAATCCACAGGCGGATGTAGCCGTTGACGCTGTATTTCTCGTCCATGTGCTGCATGAAGCGGCGCCAGTGGCCCTCGGCGTCGAGCTGCGGATAGTTGGCCAACCCGAACTGGATGGTGCGGCGGATGACGGTCTCTGGCTCTATGTCACGGTCGGCCTCAGCCACTATCTTGCCGTAGATGCTGCGAGGAACGCGCGATGCCGAGGCCCGATGGTCCTCCACCGCCTCCTTCATCACCTTCAGCTGGTCGGCCGTGAACCATCGTTTCAGCCGGGCATCCTGCATCAGCATCTTGCCACTCGTGAGGTGGTGGATGGCACGAGGACCCGAAAGCCCCAAGTCGTGATAGGCAGCAATGGCATAGGCCATATCCAGGTCGGCTCCAATCTTGCGAGCCAGCTCCAGCGAGCGCCGTATTACCCGCGTGGCATGCTCCATATTGTGGCCCTTGTCAAACTGCGCATACTGCGGCAGTATCTGGGTCTCAATAAACTCCACCAGGTCTAACGAAGGATTCTGCATCATCATAACTCTCAACTTTCAACTCTCAACTGTCAACTGTCAACTTAATTAAAGAAGTTCCACGACACACCGAAGCGGAAGACGCGGCTGTTCATGGGATAGTGGGGAGTGGTGAACGACATCTTGTTGCCCGAGCCGCTGTTCACATGGCTCATAGCAAAGAAGAAACGGGCACGCTTCAGGTGGAAGTTGGCATAGACGTCTACGAAGGGATAGCCGCCCAGTATCAGACGGCTGCTGCCCTCCTTCTGCACGGCAAACTGAGCGATGTAGGGCAGATAGTCGGGAGCTTCGTACTTTGTAAAGTAGGTAACGTTGGCACCCAGCTCCGTGCTCAGCACACGGGCAATCTTGAACTTCAGATAGAGATTGCTGAAGAGGTTCAGCTTCGGCAGATTCAGCACGTCCAGGTTGCTGGAGTTCTGATAGGTCACCACGTTCTCCCAGTTCAGGATGCCCCAGCGCAGATTCTGCATCAGCTGAGCCGTCAGCACGTTGATGCCTCCGCCCTCCTGATAGACACCACCCGTCAGCCCCTTGCGGAGGTTTTCGCTGTTGATGGTGTATTTCATACCGAAGTAGGTGTAGTTCTTGATTTGCGTGACAGCCACACGAAGGTGGGTATCGGTCTTGCGATAGCTGAACACTCCCTCGATGTGGGTTCGCGTCTCCTTGTCGAGCTCAGTGTCCCACCAGAGGAACTTGGAGTGGTAGTGCTGCTGGAAGTAGCTGGGCGCTATGCGGTGGAAGTAGGCTTTGGCAGCCAGTGTCACCGTATCGCCGAAGAGACGGAAGTTCAGGTCGGTGTTGAAGTCGAGTGCCAGCGAGCCTGCATCCATGCCCGTGACACCCAGCTCTGCCAGAAGGTTGAAGTGGAAGGTGTTGCCCTGCGTGCGTGAAAGCTGGCCACCCACGTTCAAACTGTGCCCCGAGTGCTTGCCCATCACGTAGCCGGTGGAGTCGGCATTGTACTCAGGCATCTGGAACTTACGGCTCTCGTAGGAGATGAATCCCTTGAGGCCCGCCTTCATATACTTGTGGAACCCTTCGAGCAGGGCGACGGCAAAGGTATTCTTGATGGCGAAGTATTTGGTCTTGTCGTAGATGGAGTCGGCGCTATACAAGCCCTCGTCGTTCAAGTCGTAGTATTTCTTGGCGAAATAGTCTTCGGGAGTGTCGTAGGCCTGGTAGATACGGTCGTGGTTGTTGATTTCCACCGTATGGATGAAGCTCGTCACGGGCACGTATTCGTGCTTCATCGTGGCCTCGATGGAGTCTTCCAACTCCTGGGCACGCTTCAGGCTGTCCAGCTTCTCCTGCGACTCCACCTTGATGCGCGTGGTGTCGGCCAGTTCGGGCTTCTTGCCCTTGCCCGGCTCATCACCCATGATAACGGCCTCCTTGGGGCGGCCGGTAGGCTTGTCGGCTATCTTCTGGTCGCGATGGCGCCCTGGTGTCAGCGAGTCTTCTTTCTTCCGCTCCTCGCGCTCCTTCTTCTGCTTGGCCGATTTCTGGGCAAACTGCCGGGCCTTGATTTCCTCGTCGGTCATCTTCACCTTGCGATAGAATCCCAGGTTGTAGCGATGGGTGAGGAAGACGTGCTGGGAGTTGTTGCGGTTCCAGTTCTGTGAGAGCACCGTGGGAATCTCCTCTTCCGTAAACGTGGATTCTTCGGCCTCCGGGTGGGTGATATATCCGTCTTTCGTAATGCCGCCGCTCTCAGTAGCCTTGCGGTGGTGGAAGCTGGTCAGCATGTGCATCTGATACTGGTCGCCGATGTAGGTGGCGAACAGGGATGCGCGGAAGTTGGAATTGTTCTGGTTGGCAAAGTATCCGGTGGCATAGTGATAATCCAGGTCGAAGCCCATTCCCAGGCGCTTGCCGGCATTCACGGAGTATTTGGCGTCGATATGGTCTTCGCCGTGCTGCTTGTCACCGCAGGTCTCATACGAGATGTGGGCATAGGGCGACAAGGTGTTGACAAATAGGAACTCTTCGGGCAGCACCGTGGTGAAGCTGTAGGGCTGGGTGAAGTAGAACTGGCTGGTTTCGTGACGGTCGATGAAGATGCGGTTGATGCGTGCCGAATAGTTGTTGCCCAGCGTGTTGTATTGTCCGTAGACACCAGTGGCATAAATCGTGTTCTGATAGAGGTGGGGAATGGTGTCGGGCTCGCTGGGAATGACATCGCCGAATCGGCGGTCAACCTTCCAGAATCGCAGTCCTATGGGCACTTCCTTGTTCTGATGGGTGGAGTCACGGCGGTTGGGATTGAAGTTCCCGTTCGTGCCGTATTCGTTGCGCTGGGTGATATTGCCCGAAGGGTCCATCTGATTATACACCTGAGCCTGCACGGCAAGCGTCGTGCAGGCGAGCAGTGAGAGAAGGGTGTGTCGTATCCTCATACCTTAAACATGCGCAGGGCAGCCTCACCGAACTTGATGACCATAGAAACGAGGATGATGTATATTCCCGTGTCCTTATGGCCTGTAAAGTAAAACACCAGACCTACGATAGCTCCCAGCATGAAGATGATGTTGAGCCAATTGCGTATGATGTCTGTATTCATTTAAGCAGCGATTCTATTTTGTTGAAAAGGAAGTCCTTGCGGTCAATCGTCTTGCGGCGGAACTTGCCGGTCATGGGATAGAGCTTCGTGTTCTTCTTGTTCACGGCATCGTCGTCCGTAATCCAGCCCTCGGCCTTCAGCCGCTGCGGGTTGCGCTTCTCCTCATACAGATAGCGGATATGGCTCAGCGTCACCTCGGCCTTGCCGTCCTGACATTTCGCATCGAGCACATACATGAAGCGTGTCTGGTCGAGCACAAGGGCTGACTTGCGGAAAATGAGCCACTCCTCAAAGCTGGCTCCCACCTGACAGCCCACGCTGTCGTTGACCACCAGGAGACTGTGTATCTGGTTCTTCTCCTTCATCATCTTCTGCATGTAGCCACGGATGATGCTGAAAATATCGGAGGCACTCTTGCCGGGAGCCTCGATGGTCTGGGAAAAGACTACCTTGCCGTCCACCTCGGGCACGGCACCACGCAGATATTTTGCATTGGGGTTTACTTTTACTACTTTAGCTTCCTCCTGCTCTTCCTCTTCGGGACGCTCCCAGGTGTTGTCCTGTGCCCACATCGTGAGAGGTATCAGAGCCAACGCCATCATCAAGATCTTTTTCATATTTCTTTCTTCTTTGATTTTTCGTGCAAAAGTACGAATATTATCCTATAATGTGGCAACAAGCGGCCTATTTTTTGTTTTTTTTATCTTTTCGTCTTACTTCAGCTCCAGTTCCTTCTGCAACCTCACTATCTCGTCACGATACTGGGCGGCCTGCAGGAAGTCGAGCTTCTTGGCTGCATCCTTCATCAGTCGGGTGGTCTCCTGGATGCTCTTCTCCAACTGCTGGCGAGTCATGCGCTCAATAATCGGGTCGGCGGCAAAGGCGGCTTGGGGAGTTGACAGTTGAGAGTTGGCAGTTGAGAGTTGTGAGCCAAGGGCGGCACGCTGCAGTTCCTTGGCATCGCTGCTGTCGCCTGAGGTCAGTGAGGCATGGAGGGCCTTGACAATCTGCGTAGGCGTGATGCCGTGCTCCTCGTTGTACTTGAGCTGTTTGGTGCGGCGGCGCTGGGTCTCGTCAATGGTGAGCTGCATGGAGGCGGTGATGGTGTCGGCATACATGATCACCTTGCCGTTGACATTGCGGGCTGCGCGTCCTGCCGTCTGTGTAAGACTGCGGTGCGAGCGTAGGAATCCCTCCTTGTCGGCATCGAGGATGGCCACCAGCGAAACTTCGGGCAGGTCAAGTCCCTCGCGTAGCAGGTTGACGCCTACCAGCACATCGTAGGTGCCGTTGCGGAGGTTCTCTAATATCTTTACACGGTCGAGGGTGGTCACGTCGCTATGGATATAGGCTGTCTGCACGCTGTGGTTCAGCAGATATTCAGACAATTCCTCGGCCATGCGCTTGGTTAGTGTGGTCACCAGCACTCGTTCCTTGCGGCTGATGCGCTGTTGTATCTCCTCCATCAGGTCGTCTATCTGGTTCTCCGTGGGGCGCACCTCAATCTCCGGGTCAAGCAGTCCTGTCGGGCGTATCACCTGTTCTACCACCACGCCCTCGGCCTCCTGCAGCTCGTAGTCGGCGGGGGTGGCCGAGACGTAGATTACCTGGTGGGTCATCTCCTTGAACTCATCGAAGGTCAGCGGACGGTTGTCAAAGGCTGCCGGCAGACGGAAACCATACTCCACCAGATTGGTCTTGCGGGCACGGTCGCCGCCATACATGGCTCTGATTTGCGGCACCGTCACGTGGCTCTCGTCAATCACCAGCAGGTAGTCGTCGGGGAAGAAGTCGAGCAGGCAGTAGGGGCGCTCTCCGGCTTGCCGTCCGTCAAAGTAGCGTGAGTAGTTCTCGATGCCCGAGCAGTGGCCCAGCTCCTTGATCATCTCCATATCGTACTCCACGCGCTCCTTGATGCGCTGGGCCTTGATGCCGTCGCCCTGCTCCTCGAAGAATGCCACCTGCTTCACCAGGTCGTCCTGTATGTTACGGATGGCGATGTTGGTCTGCTCCTCGGTGGTCATGAAGAGGTTGGCAGGATACAGCTTGTACTCCTCGAAGGTAGCCATGCGCTGCATCGTCACCGCGTCCAGTTCCTCGATGCTGTCTATCTCGTCATCCCAGAAAGTCACCCGAAGCACTACTTCCGAATAGGCCATTGCAATATCAATGGTATCTCCCTTGACGCGGAAGTTGCCACGCTTCAGCTCTATATCGTTGCGCACATAGAGAGCAGATACTAATTTTCTCAACAAGGCATTGCGGTCCAATATCTGTCCGCGGTGTATCTCAATGATATTCTCGTTGAGGGCAACGGGGCTTCCCATACCATAGATGCACGAAACGGAAGATACAACGATAACATCCTTTCTGCCTGACATCAAGCTGCTTACCGCACGCAGACGCAGACGGTCAATCTCCTCGTTGATGGCCAGGTCTTTTTCGATATAGGTATCGGTGGTAGGCAGATAGGCCTCTGGCTGATAGTAGTCGTAATAACTGACATAATACTCAACGGCATTCTCTGGAAAGAATCCCCTCATCTCTTCGTAGAGCTGTGCTGCCAGCGTCTTGTTGTGCGACAGGATAAGCGTGGGCTTGTTCACGTTGGCTATGACATTGGCTACGGTGAAAGTCTTTCCGGAACCCGTCACACCCAACAATACCTGTGCAGGATTGTCCTGCTCTATACCGTCGGTCAGCTCTCTAATCGCCTCAGGCTGATCGCCTGTAGGCTTGTATTTTGATGTTAAATGGAAGTTCATGAGCTGCAAAATTACAAAATAATTGATAATTGGCCTACAATAATTGATAATTTTTATAAAAAACCTTTGGTTTTCGGTGGAAAATGCGTAATTTTGCACGTCAAATTGGATTGCAATGAAAAAAAACTGTCTGATAGTCCTTTGTATGGCGGCCCTGTTATCCGGGTGTGCCCGTGAATTCAATAATGTCTATAAGTCAAGAGACAACACCTATAAGTATGAATATGCCAAGCAGATGTTTGCTATGGGCAAGTTTCAGCAGGCAGCCACGCTGTTGCAGGAACTGGTAACCGTGCAGAAGGGTAGGGAGAATGCTCAGGAGAGCCTCTATATGCTGGGAATGGCACAATACTGCAACAAAGACTTCGAGGCTGCCAGCGCCACCTTTAAGAAGTATTTCCAAAGCTATCCCAAGGGCGACTTTGCCGAGCAGGCTTCGTTCTATGTGGGACAGTCACTGTTTCAGAGCATGCCTGACCCTCGTCTTGACCAGTCGGCCACTGTAGGCGCCATCAACGCTTATCAGAACTTTATGGACTACTATCCCGACTCACCCCTGCGCGAGACGGCTCAAAAACGGCTCTTCATCTTGCAGGACAATCTCGTCATGAAAGAATATCTCTCGGCCGAGCTTTATTACAATCTCGGTGGATATTTTGGTAACATCAATGCCAACACAGAGTCCAACTATGAGTCGTGCATCATCACTGCCCAGAATGCCTTGAAGAGCTATCCCTTCAGCAGCCTTCGCGAGAAGTTCTCCATCCTGATTATGAAGTCGAAGTATGAACTGGCTCAGAATTCCAGCGAAGAAAAGCGTGTGGAGCGCTATCGTGATGCTGAGGACGAATGCTATGGCTTCATCAACGAGTTCCCTGAGTCGGAAGCATGCAAGACGGCAGAGAAGTATATTGCCCGTTGCAAGAAGATTACAGGAGACTGAACATTGAGCATTGAACATTGAGCATTGAACATTGAGCATTGAACATTGAGGATTGACAAAATAATAAATCGAAAACAGAAAATCGTAAATAGTAAATAAAATCATGGATTACAAGAAATCAAAAGCACCGGTAAACACCGTCACCCGCAACATCATGGACCTCTGTCAGGATACTGGCAATATCTATGAGAGTGTAGCAATCATCTCCAAGCGCGCCAATCAGATCAGCGTGCAGATTAAGGAAGACCTCAGCAAGAAGCTTGCCGAGTTCGCTTCTTATAACGACTCACTGGAAGAGGTGTTCGAGAATCGCGAGCAGATAGAAATCTCCCGTTACTACGAGAAGCTGCCCAAGCCATCGCTGCTGGCTACTCAGGAGTTTATCGAGGGTAAGGTCTATTGGCGCGATCCCGCTAAGGACACCCAGGAAGCAATAGCCGACTAATCTCAGAACGGGGGTAGTATGATACAACGCAAGCAAACGCTGTTTCTGCTGTTGGCTGTTATCTTGGGTGTTGTCACCCTCTCGCTGCCCGTAGCATCGGTGACGGCCGAGGGATTGACCGTCAGCCAGATATACAATCTGTTCTGGCTGGACGGTCAGCATGTGGCACATTTTTCCGTATGGCCCTTGTTCGC
The DNA here is from genome assembly GCA_002342415.1 of Prevotella sp. UBA2456. Classification (GTDB taxonomy): domain Bacteria; phylum Bacteroidota; class Bacteroidia; order Bacteroidales; family Bacteroidaceae; genus Prevotella. Next base: position 10,182 of record DDPY01000016.1, read on the forward strand.
CATCCTGCTCGTTGCCACCGCTGTAAGCGCCCTGACCATCTTCCTGTTTAAGAATCGTCTCTTGCAGGCTAAGCTTTGCACCGTGAGCATGCTGCTATATATAGTATGGTATATAGCGCTGATTGTGGTCAGCAAGTCCCAGGCTCCCGATGCACTCAATTTCCAGCCGGCATTTGTGGCTGTGCTGCCTGCCGTCTGTGCCATCCTGTGCATGATGGCGCGCAAGGGAGTGCTGGCAGACGAGAAACTGGTGAGGGCCGCAGACAGGATTCGCTGATTCTTATTGAATGATTATAAAAGATGGATGTCCCAAACGGAACATCCATCTTTTTTTGCTTTGCCGTGCCTGGGCATTTACTTCTTCTGGGCCTTCAGGGCGGCAATCGATTCGCGCAGCGCAGCAATCTTCTCCTCAGAGTCTGCCTGCTTCTTGCGCTCCATAGCCACCACCTGCTCAGGGGCATTCTGTACGAAGCGCTCGTTGCTGAGCTTCTTCTGCACACCCTGCAGGAATCCTTCCAGATGCTTCAGCTGGGCTTCCAGCTTCTCTATCTCCGCATCCACGTCAATCAGGTTGCCAAGGGGAACTGCATACTCGTCGGTACCCACCATGAAGGCCGACGAGGTAGCATCCTTCTCGCTCACCACGTTGATGGCACTCACGTTGGCCATCTTCTCGACGGCAGCATTGTAGGCCTCATAGTGGTTGGCATTCACCACTTGCAACTCGAGTGCCTCCTTGGGGGCAATGTTCTTCTGCGAGCGCACCATGCGAACGCCAGAGACAATCTGCTTCACCAGCTCGAAGTCGGCAGTGAGCTGCTGCTCCTCCTTGCTGGGGGCATCCAGATGGAGGCTCTCACGCATGATGCTGTCACCGGCCTTACGCTCGTAGAGGGCCTGCCACAGCTCCTCGGTGATGAAGGGCATGAAGGGATGCAGCATCTTCAGCAGCACATCGAAGAAGTGCAGCGTCTGGTTGTAGGTCTCGCTGTCTATCGGCTGCTGCTGACCGTTGACGTAGGCGGGCTTCACCATCTCCAGATACCAGCTGGAGAACTCGTCCCAGAACAGCTTGTAGACAGCCATCAGGGCCTCGGAGATGCGATACTTCGAGAAGAGGTCCTGCAGCTCCTCGTTGACAGCCTTCAGCTTGGCATCAAACCATGCCACGGCAGTCTTCGAAGCCTCTGTCTGCTCCACATCGCCTACCTGCCAGCCCTTCACCAGTCGGAAGGCATTCCATATCTTGTTGTTGA